>PLFA01000003.1 GCA_003136615.1 Caulobacteraceae bacterium
GCGAGGGTTCGTGCGGGATGACGAAAATGGTGACCGATCCTCACCCCGCGACCGTCGCCAGGCTCGCCGCCCGCGCCGTATCCAGCGCCTTCTGGTCGAGCCGGTAAAAGCTCAAAAGGATCACCGCCACCACCGCGCAACCCGTGGGAATATAGGCGACGCCCAACAGGGCCGCCTGCCGCACATGTTCCGCATTGGCCGCCGTAATGCTCGCGGTCTTGTCAAAGCCGGCGAAGCTGAGCGCGGCGCCCACCGCCAGGGGGCCCATGGCGTATCCGAACTTCTCCACGAAGCTATAGAGCGCCGCATACATGCCCTCCCGGCGCAGACCCGTGCGCAGCGCATCCATCTCCATGGCGTCATTGAGCATCGACATGGCGAACATGACATTGCCGGAGAAGGCGATGCCCGTGATCGCGCCGCGAATGGACAGAAAATAAACCGGGTCGGCCGGCTGGGCCCAGACCCAGGAGAGCGCGCTGGTGGCGGTGGCCAGTGCGCCGATCAGATAGCCGCCTTTCTTGCCAATCCATCGGGAGAGCCAGGTCAGAACCGGCGTCGCCACGACGGACATCGCCAGGGTCGGCAAGACGATGAACGGCAAGACCCCGGGACTGCGTTTCAGAATCTCGACGATCATGAACAGGGTGGCCGCCGAGGCCGAGGCGATGCCGATCAGTTGGGCGGCCTTCACCCCGATGATGATCAGGGCCGCGCGATTGGCGAAAAACGACGTCACCTGCGCGCGCCAGCTCGCCGTCGATTTGACCTGCTGCGTGAACCGCGCCCCGCGCGTTCCCGCCCAGGCGATCATCATGCCCGTGAACAGCAGAACCGCGAATAGAACGCCCAGCAGAGCATAGTCCCTGGGGCTATTGACCACCCGGCCACCGACCCCGATGCGGCGCCCCAACATGCCCAGGATCTGCCCCGTGCCGATGCTTCCCAAGGCGGTTCCGAGGCTCGAGGAGACGACCCGCCAGCCCTGCAGCACGGAGCGTTGATAATACCCGGTGGTCATCTCCGTCGCCATGGCCAGAAGCGGCACATTGAAGATGGAATAACCGCTTGTGTAGATCAGATTGACGACGAAAACATAGAGCCACACCACGGGGCGGTCGCCGTGGAAAGGCACCGAGAAGATCAGGCACATGGCCACGCCATTGACCACGGCGCCCCAGAGCAGGAAGGGCCGCCGCCGGCCGGCCGGTGACGTGTGCCGGTCACTCAGCCATCCCGCCAGGGGATCGGACACCACATCATAAAGCTTGCTGACCATCAGGATCAGGCCGGCCTTCCAGGCGGCGACCCCGACAATCGTGGTCAGATAGAACAGCATCAGCGCCGTGCCGCCGGAGAGGATCGACACGCCGAACGTCCCGCTCGCCCAGGCGAATTTCAGGCCAAGCGGCAGGCCCTTTTCGGAGCCCAGCGCCACGGCCGGCGCGGGCGCGGCGAGGCTGGGCGCCGGATCAACCGTCGTCGAATGGCTCATGAGTTCGGGATCCCCCTGATGACAAGCCGCGGACTTACAGACCCCAGATGTACAAGCCTATGCGACCTTTTCTTGTAAAAAAGCCGTTCGCCCGTTTGGAATCCGGTGCGTGCCTAAGCGCGGCGCGTTCGGCCTCACCGGCCGTCGTTTTGCCATCGCGTGCGAGCGCCATGGCCGCTCAGGTCGTCGGTAGGCGCTAGGTCAAAGCCTTGATGAGGATCGTTTCCATCTTGGCGCGCCAATCATCGCCCTGCGCTTTGTAGCGCTGAATAAGGCTTTCGCGCAGCCTGAGCGTCACCACCTGCTTGGGATCCCCAGACCTGGGCCGACCGCGAAGTTTGGCCTGAAGCGACCCGGGAAGGTCCTCAAGCCGCACAGCCGCGCTAAAAACCTCGTCGGTCCATTCCGGATTGTCGTCATCGATCATTTCAGGATCGGGCTTCATAACGCTTCACCTCTCTCGCATTCGCCTTTCGCAAACTGATCACGCGGATGCCGTCGGTCGTCTCGGTAAACACCAAGGCATGCAACCGGTCCTCCATCATCCCAAGGGCGCTGTAACGGATTTCGCCGTAGTCCCGTCGATCATCGCGCCAAATAAGAGCCGTCTCGAACGCGAACGTGGACGCCCTTTCAAACGACAGGCCACGCGCGGTGATGTTCCTCTCGCTCTTAAGGCCATCGAACGTGATCTTCATATTTCCGTATAACGAAAAATAGTTTTGCGATCAATATCCGCGAGATCCTCCGAGGGCGCGCCGCCGCCGCCGAGGCCCGCGCCCCCTCACACCACTACACCGGTGGTGTCGCGACACTGACAGCGCGCGCTCAGCGGCTAACACTATTCCTAGAGCGGCGAAGCGCCGTTTCGGCGACGGCCGCAGATGCTTTGCGGCCGACCAGCGCCGCCGGCGATACGGAGGCCCATTATGCGATCAAGATCAGCGACGGTAAGAACACACCAATCGGTCGACACGATACCTTTCGACGGAATCCAGGATTAGGCGGGTTTTGACTCTTCGCTGACCTTGGGAACGTCCGCTCTCGATGCGCCGCCGCCGCTCCTCGGCAAGTCAAGGCCCTGCCCCTAAAGGTGGCTGGTGGCCACCCGTAGAAACCGCTCCGACCGACCCGTATATTGTGCCTGGAGGAATCCGACCCACAGCATCTTGAAAATCTGCTACGCTTTACCAGATTTCGAGTGGCGCCATTCTTCGGCGGGGTCAGAATGACGAACTACCATCCATCCTGGTCTGCCAGGAACTCAGGCCTTGGGGCCTTGAGCGGCAACCGCTTGCTCGGTGGCGGCGGCCTTGGCGCTGTCAACGGGCTGTTGGGGGGCCTCGAGTTCGGGACATTCCCGCCGCCCGCGCCGGAGCCGCCGTTGGCCGATGTCCTGGCCGCGCTCTTCCCACCGACCCCGCCCGTCAACCATGCCGACAGCTACC
>PLFA01000186.1 GCA_003136615.1 Caulobacteraceae bacterium
TCGCCGATGATCAGTTCGCGCTGACCCCGACCGATGGGCACCAACGAATCGATGATCTTGAGGCCGGTCTGAACCGGCTCGTGAACGCTCTTGCGCGGGATAATGCCTGGAGCCTTGACATCCACACGACGGCGTTCGGCCACATCCGTGAGAGGGCCCTTACCGTCGATGGGCTCGCCCAAGGGATTTACCACGCGGCCAAGAAGGCCCTTGCCCACTGGCACGTCNNACCATCTCGCCGGCCTGGACCTGATCGAGGCCATAGACGCGGGCGATTCCGTCGCCGACGCTCAAGACCTGGCCGACATCAGAGACATCGGCCTCCACGCCGAAATTGGCGATCTGGCTCTTAAGGATGTCAGAAATTTCAGCGGCGCGAATATCCATTGAGGTGTCTTCTCAGGCTCTCTTCAGGGCAAATTTGAGGGTGTCGAGTTTCGATTTCAGGGAGGCGTCATAGAGGCGAGAGCCGACCCGCACTTTGAGGCCGCCCAGGATCGAGGGATCCACGACGGCGTCGATTTGCGGCTCCTTGCCTAGCGCCTGACGCAGAGCCGCCGTCAGAGCGCGCGTCTGGGCGTCGGTTAAGGGGATCGCGGTGATCACGTGAGCCGAAACAAGGCCACGGCGGTCGGCGGCCAAGCGCTGGAAAGCGGCGATCACGTCGCCCAGCGCGGCAGTGCGGCGGTTGGCGGCAACCAGGCCGAGAAACTTTTCCGTGGTTCTCTGAAATCCGGCGCGGGCCGCGAGAGCCACCAGGCCCTTGGCTTTGTCCTCGGCGGAAAATTTCGGCGAGGCGACAAGGCGGCGGAGATCTTCGCTTTCGCTCATCAGACCCTTCAGCGCGACGAGATCGGCCTCCACCGCGTCAAGCGCCTTCTCCTCGACCGCGAGGTCAAAGAGCGCCTGGGCATAACGCGCGCCCACATCCGTCGCCCTGGAATCGTCCGCCACGTAAAATCCGTCCGGTATCATTGCAACGCCAGCCCGGAAAAGCTCCAGCACTGGCAGGAAAGCCTTGAATGGGCTCAGGAATCTGGGGCGTTCGGAGCGCCGCGAAGGTCCCCCCATCGCTAGGCCGCGCGCCTGATACCATGGCCTCCGTGGCGCCGCAACCAAGGCTCAAATATCAGGCGTTCTGGCCTCATCGCAAAGGGTCGTGGGGGCAAGGCGCCCCTTCTGGATCGTCATTCCTGAAGCGCCTTAGCGAAATTCGCCGTGACGCCCGGAAACGCCGCGAGCATGGACTGGCGCCAGAAAGGCGGCATGGCGTCAAAGGAAGCGACCTTTCGACCGTAGCAGCGTGAAAAATAGTCGCCCTTCTGATCGCCCATCTCAAGCCACGGCGGCCATATGTTGATGTCCGAGAACATCTGGCCTGACAGGGGCATGGGCATGTCTGGATTGAGGATATCCCTCAGCGAGCCGAAATAGGTCGTCAGATCATTGACCCGGATCGGGCGGCGCCCAGGCGCCGCTTGGCCGTTGAGGAGAATATTGCCCTCCACCCAGACATCGTCGCCCTGGATCCAGGCCGGCCCGATGCGCGCGTCTCTCGCCAGATTGGCGAGAAAGCCGGTCGGGGCGTCCGTCCGGCCCCCCGCGTCAAAGGTCAGGCGGCTCGCAACCGCGGGGGGATACGCAATATCCACGATCTGGTGGGTGAAGGGGTTTTCGAATGTCCGCAGCAATCGGCCGCTCGTAAGGTCCGTATAGAAGCTGGTCTGCAGGAAGGAGACCTCGAACTGGCCGTTCGAGAGCGTCCTCGTCTGGAACGCTGCGCCAATATGCATATCCCAGAACGGGATAAGGCCGGTATCGACCAGGGCGAAGCGTCGCCCCTTGAGCCACCAGAAGCCTATCCGTTCGTCCGTGGCATAGGCAAGCTTGCGGAAAATCAAGCTCAGATCGGCCGACCTTGAGGGGTCGAGGCGCGGCGCAGTGGCCGCCGCGCCAACGGGGGACGCTATCGCCGCCGCCAAACCTCCGCCAAGGAGCCACCGGCGGTTTAAGTCGGGCGCGGAGGAACGGTCAGTCGCGCTGGTCGATCTCAAAGCCATGGCGGCTCCCCTGCTTGCAAATCGCCGCCACCGGCAAGTGGGAACCTTTTACGCGGCAGCGGGCTTTGGAGCCACGGACCCCTCACGTCGAAAAGGCCTCCCCATGGCAAAGACCGCGCCCCGCCCCGATCCCCGCACCGACAAGCCTTTCCTCAGCGACGTCAAAACTCTGCGAGATCGCGCGCGCAAACACCTTGAGATGGGCGCCGTAACCTCCGGCTATCGGGGCGACCCCGAACACACCGTGGAAATTCTCCAATCGGTACTGGCGACCGAGATCGTTTGTGTGCTGCGCTACACAATGCACGCGGTGTCGGCCACCGGGATCTCCAGCGAAGGGGTCAAGGCGGAGTTCGCCGAACATGCCAAGGAAGAGCAAGAGCATATGATGGCGGTCGCCGAGCGGATCACGCAACTCGGTGGAGAGCCCAATTTCGATCCCGAGGGCTTGGCCAGCCGATCCGCGTCGCAATATTCGGCCGGCGGCTCCCTTGTCGATATGATCCGTGAAAACCTAATCGCTGAGCGCATCGCCGTGGAGCATTACCAGGAACTAATCCGGTATTTCGGCGACGATGATCCCACGACCAAGCGGATGCTCGACTGGATCCTCTCGGTGGAAGAGGAACACGCCGATGACATGCATGACTTGCTCGTCGCCCGCGAGGGGACGCCATCGCTGCCGCGGTGAAGATATAGCGTTATATCCAAACTGATGGGGCGAGCTTAATGTTGCCAGGCGCGGCGATCTGGGGTTTGAGAGGCGCGCTTTGAGGCGCCTACGCCTTATGACGACAAAGGACCCATGAAAGATCCGTTGAAGACCGGCTTTGCCGACCGCCTCACGCTCCAGGCCGAGGCCAAGAAAGCCTTGCTTGCCAAATTGAAGCCCAAACCCACGGTGCAGGCGACCGAATTTGAGAGCCGTGAGGTGATCAAAGCCCGGGCACTGGAGATTGTGCGCGCCGCCAGGGCGGCCGCCAAGGAAGAAGCGCGCCTCGCCGCGGAGGCCGCAGCGCTTGCGGAACTGGAGGCTAAGCGCGGCGAGCGCAAGGAGCGTAAGGCTTTGACCAAGGCCGAACAGAAGGCGAAGCGTGACGCAAAGTACGCCGCGCGCAAGGCGCGATCCCGCTAGCCTTAAAGGGAACCCCCGCCGTTTCCGGCGGGGGTTAGGGCAGATGTCACCACGGCTCGCCCTCGGGCCTTCAGGCGAGGTCGAAGCGATCCAGGTTCATCACCTTGTCCCAGGCGGCGACGAAGCTCGACAGGAAGTTCGGAAGAGAATCCTCGCAGGCATAGACCTCGGCGATGGCGCGAAGCTGGGAGTTTGACCCGAACAGGAGGTCGACCCCCGAGGCGGTCCATTTCAGCGCGCCCGTGGTTCGATCACGCCCTTCGAAGACGCCCGCTGCCGTCGCGGACTTTTTCCAGGTGGTGCTCATGTCGAGCAGGTTGACGAAGACATCGTTGGTCAACGTCTCCGGCCGGTTGGTTAGGACCCCAAGAGACGACCCTCCGAAATTCGCGTTCAGGGCGCGCAACCCGCCGACCAGAACGGTCATTTCAGGCGCCGTAAGCGTGAGGAGATGGGCTCGATCCACCAGCAATTCCTCTGCGGCGCGCGGGTGACCCCCCGCGACATAGTTGCGGAAGCCATCCGCCTTGGGTTCGAGCACGGCGAAGGAAGCCGCGTCCGTTTCGTCCTGAGTGGCGTCCGTGCGTCCGGGCGTAAACGGAACAATCACGGTCTGTCCGGCCTTTTGGGCGGCCGCTTCGATCGCGGCGCACCCGCCAAGGACGATCAAGTCCGCCAAAGAGACCTGCTTCCCGCCGGGCCGCGCATCGTTGAAGGCCTTCTGTATCCCTTCGAGGGCCGCGAGAACCTTCGCCAGCTGCGCCGGCTGGTTGACCTCCCAATCCTTCTGCGGCGCCAGGCGGATGCGGGCTCCGTTTGCTCCGCCGCGCTTGTCGGTCCCCCGGAATGTCGCCGCCGAAGCCCAGGCCGTGGTGACCAGCTCGGCTATCGTGAGACCAGAGGCGAGAATTTCCGCCTTGAGAGCTCCGATCTCGGTCGCGTCGATCAGATCGTGCGCGACCGCGGGGACGGGGTCCTGCCAGATCTGAGGCGGGGCAACCAGCGGGCCCAGGCACCGCGTGATGGGCCCCATATCCCGGTGAGTGAGCTTGTACCAGGCCCTGGCGAAGGCGTCGGCAAAGGCCTCCGGGTCTTCATGGAAGCGCTTCGAAATCGGCGCGTAGTCCGGATCGAACCTTAAGGCGAGGTCGGTGGTGAACATCATCGGGGCATGGGTCTTGGACGGGTCGTGGGCGTCAGGCACCGTGCCCGCCGCCGCGGCGTCCTTGGGAGTCCACTGGTGGGCGCCCGCCGGGCTCTTGGTGAGCTCCCATTCATAGCCGAACAGGTTGTCGAAGTAGTTGTTATCCCACTTCACCGGGTTTGTGGTCCAGGCGCCTTCCAGGCCACTGGTGATCGCATCGGCGCCGGCGCCGCTGCCAAAGGTGTTCTTCCAGCCAAAGCCCTGCTCTTCCAGGCTCGCGCCCTCGGGCTCAGGACCGACATATTGACCAGGATCGGCCGCCCCGTGCGCCTTGCCAAAGGTGTGGCCGCCAGCGATGAGGGCGACGGTTTCCTCATCATTCATGGCCATCCGCGCGAAGGTCTCGCGAATATCCCGAGCCGCCGCCAGAGGGTCCGGGCGGCCGTTCGGTCCCTCGGGGTTGACATAGATGAGACCCATCTGAACAGCGCCCAGCGGATTTTCGAGCTCACGGTCGCCCGTATAGCGCTCATCGCCGAGCCAGGTGTCTTCCGGTCCCCAATAGATATCCTCCTCGGGCTCCCACACGTCCGCGCGGCCGCCGGCGAAACCAAAGGTCTTGAGACCCATGGAATCCAGCGCGCAGTTGCCGGCCAGGATCATCAGATCCGCCCAGGAAATCTTGGCGCCATATTTCTGCTTCAGCGGCCACAGCAGGCGGCGCGCCTNNCGATAGGTGCCGGCGCTGTGCCAAGCCATGCGAATAAAGAGAGGCCCATAGTGGCCATAGTCGGCGGGCCACCAATCCTGGGAGGTTTTCATCAAGGCGTGGATGTCGGCGATGAGCGCATCGAGATCGAGGCTCTTGAAGGCTTCGGCATAATCGAACGCCGCGCCCATGGGATCTGAAGCGGGTGAACGCTGGTGAAGAATCTTGAGGTTAAGCTGGTTCGGCCACCAGTGTTGGTTGGCCGTCGTCCCCATCGCCAATTGCTTATGCGATCCGCCCATAACCGGGCATTTGCCGGCGCCGGGCATTTCCGATCCGTCCATGGTGTTTCTCCTGTCGCGGGCTCTCGCATTCGCCCCTGGGCAACAGTGGTAAACCCTAGATCGGCATCGATCCAATCAATTTAATTTTCACCCTCCATAGGCGTTACCTATGAATCGATGCGAGGCGAGCGCGGATCAGGCCCCACTCTCCGCGCCGGTCACGCCATCCCAAAACTGGCGGGCTTTTTTGAAGAATCCGGCGGAGCGGGGATTCTGCTGTTCGCTACAGGCTTCCTCGAAGGATCGCAGGAGAGCTTTCTGGGCGGCGTTGAGCTTGGTGGGGGTTTCGATGAACAGCTCCACGACCAGATCGCCCCGCTCATGGGACCGCAGAGATGGCATGCCCCGACCGCGCAGGCGAACCGTGCGTCCCGTCTGCGCGCCCTCGGGAACCTTGATCTTGATGCGTGGGTCGCCGTCGCAGTTCTCCCCGCCCAGCAGGCAAGGCGCCTCGATTTCCCCACCCAGGGCCGCGGTGGTCATCGGGACGGGAACCGAGCAGAGAAGGTCCAGGCCATCCCGCTCAAAAAGCTCGTGAGGACGGACTGACACGAAGATATAAAGGTCGCCCCTGGGACCGCCACGGCCGCCCGCATCGCCCTCGCCGGAGAGTCGGATCCGCGACCCATCATCCACGCCCGCTGGAATGCGCACCTGAAGCGTGCGCTCGCGCCGGACCATGCCGTGGCCCGCGCAGGACTGACATGGTTCGAGAACGACTCGCCCGGCTCCCCCGCATCGGGGACAGGCCGTCTCCACCGCGAAGAAACCTTGGTTTCGCCGCACCCGCCCCGCGCCGGCGCAGGCCACGCAGGTTGTNNGGCCCATTCTGGCGCGATCCTCGGCCGAACATATCGCCGAACACATCACCAAACACATCGTTGAAGATGTCGTGGACGTCGTGGAATCCCGCGCCCCCTTCACCGCCGCCGCCGTTCAGCCCCGCATGACCGAAACGGTCATAGACGGCGCGCTTTTTGGCGTCGGAGAGGATGGAATAGGCTTCGTTGATCTCCTTGAACCGCGCGGTGGCGTCGGCGCAGCCCCCGTTGCGATCGGGGTGGTGCTCCATGGCGAGCTTCCGGAAGGCTGACTTCAGGCCCGCCTCGTCACAGTCGCGCTGCACCCCCAGCACTTCATAATAGTCCCGCATCTTACGTCTTTCGCCCTCGGCGTTCGTGCGTGGATCAAGGCCCGACGCCGACGCCTCCGAAGCCATGTGGCCTCGAAGGCATCACGCCGTCCCTATTTCTTGTCGCCAGACACATCTTCGAATTCGGCGTCGACAACGCCGTCATCCGCCGCGGCGGACGGGCCTGCCCCTTCCGCGCCCGGCGCGCCGGCCTGAGACTGATACATGGCCTCGCCGAGCTTCATGGAGGCCTGCATCAGGATCTGGGTCTTGGCCGCGATGGACTCCGCGTCATCACCCTCCAGCGCCGACTTGAGATCCGCCACAGCAGCCTCAATGGCGCTCTTTTCCGCCGCGCCGACCTTTTCGCCGTGCTCGGTAAGGGCCTTTTCCGTGGAGTGGATCAGGGCGTCGCCATGGTTCTTGGCCTCCACAAGGTCCTTGCGGGCCTTGTCTTCCGCCGCGTTCGCCTCGGCTTCCCTCACCATGGTCTCAATGTCAGCCTCGGAAAGACCGCCATTGGCCTGGATGCGAATGGACTGCTCCTTCTCCGTCGCCTTGTCGCGCGCCGAAACATTCACGATGCCATTGGCGTCGATGTCAAAGGTTACCTCCACCTGGGGCACGCCGCGGGGGGCGGGGGGAAGGCCGACGAGATCGAACTGCCCGAGCAGCTTGTTGTGCGCGGCCATCGGTCGCTCGCCTTGGAACACCCGAATGGTCACCGCACTTTGATTATCGTCCGCGGTGGAGAAGACCTGACTCTTCTTGGTCGGGATCGTCGTATTGCGCTCGATCAAAGGCGTGAAGACTCCGCCCAGGGTTTCAATGCCCAGGGTGAGCGGCGTTACATCGAGCAGCAACACATCCTTGACGTCGCCCTGGAGAACGCCCGCCTGAATAGCGGCGCCCAGGGCGACGACCTCATCTGGATTCACGCCGCGATGAGGTTCGCGGCCGAAGAACTGGGTCACGGTTTCGATGACCTTGGGCATCCGGGTCATGCCGCCCACAAGGATGACCTCATCGATGTCGGACTTCTTGAGGCCCGCGTCCTTCAGCGCCTGGTCACAGGGGCCAATGGTCTTGACGATAAGATCCTCCACCAGGGCTTCCAGCTTGGCGCGGGTCAGCTTGATGTTCAGGTGAAGGGGGCCCGAGGCGTTCATGGAGATGAAGGGCAGGTTGATCTCGTACTGCGCGGTGGAGGACAGCTCCTTCTTGGCTTTCTCCGCCTCTTCCTTCAGGCGCTGCAGGGCGAGCTTGTCCTTGCGGAGATCAACGCCCTGTTCCTTTTTGAACTCCTCGGCCAGATAGTCGACGATCCGCAGATCGAAGTCCTCACCGCCCAGGAAGGTGTCGCCGTTGGTGGCTTTCACCTCAAAGACGCCGTCGCCGATTTCCAGGACCGAAACGTCAAAAGTGCCGCCGCCCAGGTCGTAGACGGCGATCTTCTTGCCGTCGTTCTTTTCCAGGCCGTAGGCAAGGGCCGCCGCGGTGGGCTCATTGATGATCCGCAGAACCTCAAGACCGGCAATACGGCCAGCGTCCTTGGTGGCCTGGCGCTGGGCGTCATTGAAATAGGCCGGAACCGTGATCACGGCCTTTTCCACCTTCTCGCCAAGGTGCGCCTCGGCGGCCTCCTTCATCTTTTGCAGGATGAAGGCGGAAACCTGCTGGGGCGAATAGTCCTTGTCATGGGCGCGGACCCAGGCGTCGCCCGTGGGGCCCTTGACGATCTTGTAGGGCACCATGCCCTTGTCCTTCTCCACCATGGGGTCGGTGAAGGCGCGGCCGATGAGGCGCTTGATGGCGAACAGGGTATTTTCCGGGTTGGTCACCGCCTGGCGCTTGGCCGGCTGTCCGACGAGGCGCTCACCATCCTCCAGGATGGCCACGACGCTGGGCGTGGTGCGAACGCCTTCCGCGTTTTCGATCACCTTGGGCGTCTTGCCGTCCATGATCGCGACACAAGAATTCGTTGTGCCAAGATCGATACCGATAATCTTGCTCATGACTCTCTTTCCAGCTCCGTCTTTGGCGAACGGCAGACTTGGCCTTCGAAATCGAGAAGCACCGCCTGCACTGCCGTTCCCTTCATCCTTGGCCGCGCGGCGTGGGGGCCATTGAGCCCTCGCCGTGATCGACCGGCTAATTGGGTCTAGACGGCGAATTCATGTGAGGAATTTTCGCCGCTGACCGGATATGGGAAACGGCGTGAGCGTCGCAAGGGCGCCGCGACGCCACAGGCCGCCTCGTCCATGACATTTGTCGATCAGCCTAGGGCCGATTTCCAGGGTGGCGGTTTCCATCTCTATCCTGATTTTCTAGACCGGCGCGCTCAAGCGCACCTGCGGGATGAGGTTCTCGCCGCCGTGGCGGACGCGCCTTTCCATAAGCCCACCACACCGGGCGGGGGTCGCATGAGCGTCGAGATCACGGGCATGGGCGCGACCAGCTGGACCAGCGACGCCAAGGGGTATCGGTATGAGCCCCGCCATCCCCTCACGGGCCGCGCGTGGCCGGCGATACCACAGCGACTTCTAGACATCTGGGCCGCGCTGGCCGGGACAAGGATCGCCCCGGACTCCTGCCTCGTGAATTTTTATGGCCCAGGCGCCCGAATGGGCCTGCACCAGGACAGGGATGAGTCAGACCTGGGTGTTCCGGTTTTGTCGGTATCCCTGGGCGATACGGCCATTTTTCGGCTCGGCGGCGCGGCGCGCGGGGGGCCCACACGGTCAGTCCGTCTGGCCTCGGGAGATGTGTGCGTCCTGAGCGGCGCGGCGCGCCTGGCTTTTCACGGCGTGGACCGGATCATCCCGGGGTCTTCCAAGCTTCTTCCCGGCGGCGGACGGCTCAATCTCACCTTGCGGCGCGCCGCCCCGACCTGCAGCCTGGATATAGCCAAACCCGCGCCTTTAGGACCCCGCCCATGACCAGACTAACGCTCCGACGCCCGGACGGATCGACGCCCACGGATTTTCACATGACCCGGCGGGGTGTGACGGGTGTCTTCTTCAGCGGCTATGCGGCCGCGGCCTTCTCAGCCCATGCGGAACCGATCCATACCGACGACGCCGGGCTGATAACTGAAAGCGTCACGCTCGCACCTTCCGACCGTTTCGTTTTGCCCGCCTATATGGCCCGTCCAAGAGCGCCAGGGCGCTTCCCGGCGATCATCGTGGCGTCAGAAATCTTTGGGGTTCACGACTATATCAAGGACGTCTGCCGCCGGCTGGCCAAGCTAGGCTATGTGGCGATCGCGCCGGCGTTCTTTGTCCGCGTCGCCGACCCGGCGCCGTTGACGGATATGGCGGGGATCATGAAGATCGTTCAGGCTGCCTCAGACGCCCAGGTTATGGGCGATGTTGACGCGGCCATCGCCTTTCTGAAGTCTCGGCCCTTCGTGGACGCCCATCGCTTGGCGATCACCGGCTTCTGCTGGGGCGGCGGGACCACCTGGCTGGCCTGCGAGACCTTTGGTGATTTGAAGGCCGGCGTCGTCTGGTATGGAAAGATGGTGCGCCCGCCCGGGGCGCCAGACGACCCCCGCAGGCTGTGGCCCGCGGAGCACGCCGCAGATCTCAAAGCTCCGGTTCTAGCTCTATACGGCGCCAAGGATGGCCTTGCCGCGGGGGTTCCCGCGATGCGAGAGGCCTTGGCCGCCGCGGGAAAGTCCACGAGTGAGATCATTGTCTATCCCGACGCCGGCCACGGATTCCACGCCGATTACCGGTCAAGCTACAATGCCGCTGACGCCGCCGACGGCTGGAGTCGAATGCTGGCCTTTCTTGCCGCCCGCGGGCTCGCGCCGAGGGCGTTCACGTCGACGCGAGCCCTATAAAGATCAGGCGCCAAGCTTGCGCAAAAGGGCTTCCAGATCCCGCGCCAGCTGCGCGTCGGCCGCGCGCAATTCGTCGATCCGTCGCACCGCGTGCAGAACGGTGGTGTGATCACGTCCGCCAAAGCGCCGACCGATGTCGGGCAGAGACCGGGTCGTAAGCTGCTTGGCGAGCCACATGGCGGCTTGCCGAGGACGGGCCACGGCGCGCGTTCGCCGCTCCGAGATCAGATCAGCCTGCTTGAGGCCAAAGTGTTCGGCGGCGGCCTTCTGGATATCATCCACGGTTACCCGCTTCTCCGGTCCTCCGCGCAGGTGCGGCCGCAGCAGACGCTGCGCGGCGTCAAGATTCAGGGAGATAGCCTCCGCTCCAGCCTGGGCGATGAGAATATTTAGCGCCCCTTCCATTTCACGCACGCTATCGACGAACCGGTCGGCGAGAAACGCCATGACCTCAGGGCGCAGAGCCGCCGTGAAACCGTGGTGGCCACCCAGAATTTGTAGCTTCCGATCCAGAATTCCCAAGCGCAGCGCGCGGTCCGCAGGCTCCACAGCGCAAAGCAAACCCGCAGAGAGGTGCGATCTCAGCCTGCCGTCGAGTTCGGTCAAGGCCGCAGCTGGGCGATCGGCCGAGAAGACCACCCGACGGTCGTTTTCCATCAGAGAAGCAAGCGTATGAAAGAGCTCCTCCTGTGTGCTCTGCTTGCCGCCAATGAACTGGATATCGTCGATGAGAAGGAGATCAGCGGACCGCAGCTCATCCTTAAAGGCCGCCATCTGACGCTCCATCAGGGCGCGCACAAAGCTCGACATGAACCGCTCGGCCGTCAGATAGACCACCTTCCGACGCGGCGCGGTGCGCATGGCCTCCGCTGCCAGGGCCTGCAGAAGGTGTGTTTTCCCAAATCCGTAGGGGCCGTGAAACACGACGGGATTGAAGTGACCATCCGCCCAGGACGCCACCCGCCGCGCCATGGCGCAGGCGAATTCGTTGGAGGGCCCGGTGACGAAAGTGTCAAAGCTGAAGCAGGCCTTGAGCGGCATGGCAGAGCGCGCGCGAGCTGAGTCCAAGGCCGCCGGAGCCGGCGCGGCGATCTCATCGACCGGGGCCGGAGCTTGAGCAGTTTCCGCGTCGCCTTCAAATTCCAGGCGGGAGATCAAGCCAAGGGGACGACCATCGGGATCATAGCGGCTCCAGAGCTCGTCAATCCTCCGCCACGCATTGCGACGCACCCAATCGCGCGCGACACCGGTATGGGTCACCAACCAGAGGCGCCCATCCATGGCCGCGCGAAGCGCCGCTGGCGCCAGCCAGGAGCCGAACGCGTCATCGCCGATTTCAGTCCGCAAGACATCGCTGGCCCTATGCCAGATCGTGGCTGGCGGGGTTTGCGCCATAATTTGATTCATTACTTTTTTGCCCCACAGTTCAAGACTTCGCCCAGCTTCAAAGGCGCCGCGCCCCTGAAGCTTCCCAATTTGGCCGCAGGACACTTATGTGGGTCCTTAAAGCCCTCCGGCGATCGAACGCACGTCTCCCCGTGCCGCGAGACCAAGCAGGCCGCGCGGCGTTTTTTCGTCCGTATAAGTTACGATTGCCGAGAACCCCAGACTGGCGCGGCGGAGCGTCGAAATCAACGCCCAAAATCTGCCGTTGACGGCCGATTCGCGCCTTGACTCGCGGAAGGTTCGGACAGTGCAGGGAAAACCGGCCGATCACTTTTTTTCGGCGACGCCAGAATGGCAAATTTAGCTGTGGATGAATCGGCGCAAAGGCGCCGACAAGGCGCCGCCTAGAGCAATTAAAGTAGTATATTCAGGAACTTAAAGGATCGCGCGCAAAATTAAGCGGCGCCGACCTTCTTCAGTTGACGGTGCAGGCGCGACACTTTGCGCGAGCCGGTGTTCTTATGAACAACGCCCTTGGTCACTGCTCTCATCAGCTCCGATTGGGCGGAGACAAATGCATCTTTCGCCGCGGCGGCGTCGCCGCTGGAAATGGCCTCGTCGAACTTGCGGAGATAGGTGCGCACGCGCGATCTACGAGCCCGATTGACCTCGGTCCGACGCTCGATCTTGCGGGCGGCCTTCTTGGCTCCGGGATTATTGGCCATGCGATCTTCGACTCTTCACAGCGGGCGCGACGCGCGACCGCCCTCTAGAAAACGGGAGGCGCGGGTATAGGGGAAGCGGCGGGGACGGTCAATGTGAGATCATCTCTGACACCTGGAACAATAGAAGGTGGACCTTCCCGACTGCATGATGCGGCGGATCCGCCCTTCGCAACCCGATGCGCCGCACGCTTCGCCGGCGCGGCCATAGGCCTGGAAGCCATGTTGAAAATAACCCACCCCACCCGCCACATCGGCGAAGTCGCGCAAGGTCGATCCCCCCGCGGCGATCGCCTCGGTGAGGACGGCGCGCACCGCGCCCGCCAGCTTCTCCAGGCGCGGGAGGCGAATGGCGCCGGCCGCCCTGATCGGGGAGATCCCCGCCCGGTGCAGAGCCTCGCAGACATAGATATTGCCCAAGCCCGCGACGATGCTTTGATCAAGCAACAGCGTCTTGGGGCCCTGGCGGCGGCCCGCGAAGGCGCGGGCCAGGTGGGCGCCATCAAAGGCGTCGCCCAGAGGCTCCGGCCCCATCGCCGCGAAAGGCGGAAGTTGTGCGAGCTGGCCGCTGTCTATGAGGTCCATGAAACCAAAGCGACGCGCGTCATAATAGGTCAGCTTCACCCCCGCCTTGGTCTCGAAGACGATATGGGCGTGCTCTTGCTTTGTCGGGGCGGCAAGAGCGAAGGCGCCGGGGCGGCGCGCGGCCCCTTCGGATTCCACGCTAAAGCGTCCGGTCATGCCCAGGTGGATCAGCAAGGTCTCGCCCCGATCAAGCGCGGCCAGCATGTATTTTCCCCGCCGGGTCAGCTGCTCGACGCGCGCGCCGGTCAGGCGCCGGACGAAGTTCGCGGGCAAGGGAAAACGCAGGTCCGGCCGCCGGGCCTCCACCGAGGCGAAGGTCGCGCCGGCAAGATAGGGCTCCAAGCCCCGGCGCACAGTTTCGACTTCGGGGAGTTCAGGCATGGGTGGGGAGGGCCTAGATGGAATCGCTTCTTGAGGGAACAACATCGTGGGCGCCTTGGCCTTGCTCACCCTTGCGCCTAAAGCCCTTTGCGAGCGGGATGGCGATGGGAGATCTCTTGTGAACAGCGAGGCGGCGCCATTCGGAGCCCGCGATGTGGATCGGGCGGAAAAGCCGGCCCTGGTGCGGAGAGTCTTTGACAGCGTCGCCGCGCGCTATGACCTGATGAATGACCTGATGAGCGCGGGGGTGCATCGGCTTTGGAAGGACGCGGCCGCCGCGCGGCTCAATCCGCAGCCCAGTGAGACCATCATCGACTGCGCGGGGGGCACGGGGGACATGGCCCAGCGCTTCGCGCGATATGCGCGCGCCGCCAGAGGGCGTCGCGGCGGCGCCCCGGCGCGCATCATGGTGGTCGATTACAATGAGAAGATGGTCCAGGCCGGTCGCCGTCGCGGCCTCCTTCCGGAAATCATCTGGTCCGTCGGCGACGCCCAGGCCCTGCCGCTGCCGGACGCGTCAGCGAACGCCTATTGTATTTCCTTTGGACTTCGAAACGTCACGGACATCCTGGGCGCCTTGAAGGAGGCGCGGCGGGTCCTGAAGGTCGGCGGCCGTTTTCTGTGCCTGGAGTTCTCCAAGCCGCCCGCGGCGGCGATCCGCGGAATTTATGACGCCTATTCCTTCTCCGTCATTCCCGCGATGGGGGGGCTCGTGGCCCGCGACCGAGACGCCTATGACTATCTCGTCCAGAGCATTCGCCGCTTTCCGGATCAGGCCAGCCTGGCAGAGTTGATGCGCGCGGCGGGCTTCTCCCAGGTCTCAGTGACCAATTTCAGCGGNNGCCGACGCGATGGCGCCGCGGGAGATCGACCCGCTTCTGCCGCCCGGCGTCCGCTTGGTCGCGCGCTGCCTACGCCTGCTAAGGGGACCGGAGTCGCGCCGCGGACGTCCTGGCGAGCGCCTGGCGCGCGTTCTCGAGCAGGAGGGGCCGGTCGCCATCAAGCTTGGCCAGTTTCTATCCACCCGCGCGGATATTTTCGGGCCCCAGTTCGCGGAGGACCTGTCGCGCCTGAAGGATCATCTGACGCCCTTTCCTGACGCCATCGCCGCCGCCGAGGCGCAGCGGGCGCTCGGCCGACCCCTCAATCAGATCTTCGCGAGCTTTGACTCTCCGGTCGGGGCGGCTTCCCTGGCCCAGGTTCACGCCGCGCGCCTGAAGGATGGGCGGGCTGTCGCCGTAAAGATCCTGCGACCGGGCGTGGAGGGTCGCGTCGCGCGCGATATTCGCGCCCTTTTCCTGGCCGCATCCCTGGCGGGGCGTTGGATCCCTGGCGCGGCGCGGCTTGAGCCCCGCGCCTTCGCCGCCACCATCTCGCGCGCTCTGGAATTGGAACTTGATCTTCGTTTCGAGGCGGCCGGAGCCGATGAGCTCAAGAACGCTATGGCGGCCGATGGCTTCATGAGCGCGCCGGCGGTGGTCTGGGACGGCGTGGCCAAGCGTGTCCTGACCATGGACTGGGCGGCGGGGGATGCGCTTTCCAATGGGGCGGTTCTCGCGCGCGAGGGACTGGACCGTCCCCGACTGGCGAACGATCTCATCCGGGGCTTCCTTGCCCAGGCCCTCGACCATGGGGTCTTTCACGCCGACCTGCACGAGGGAAACCTGTTCGTGGATGCCGGCGGGCGACTGATCGCCGTGGACTACGGGATCATCGGGCGTCTCGGGCCTTTGGAGCGCCGCTATCTGGCCGAGATCCTATGGGGTTTTCTGAACCGTGACTATGCGCGGGTGGCGCAGGTCCATTTCGACGCCGGCTATGTGGCCGCTCATCACGACAAGGCGGCTTTCGCCCAGGCGCTGCGGGCCGTGGGGGAGCCGATCTTTGGGCGTGTGGCCGCGGACGTCTCCATGGGGCGACTTCTGGCCCAGCTGTTCGATATCACCAGCCTCTTCGAGATGCGGCTCCGACCCGAACTGGTGCTGCTGCAAAAGACCATGGTCACGGTGGAGGGGGTGGGGCGGCGCATAGACCCCTCCCTCGATATCTGGGCCGCGGCCGAGCCTATTGTGAGGCGATGGATCACGGCGGAGCTTTCGCCTGCCCGACGGATCACGGAGATCGCCCGCGAGGCGCGCACCGCGCTCACGCGAATCGCCACCGGGCCCTCAAATGCCGGGGAGCCGCATCCCAGCCCATCCCCATCCAGCCCCCCCACGGATAGGGCGCTCTCCCCCCGTGGAAGACTAGATGGGGTCAGCCTGGCATTGGGCGCTCTTATGGCCGCCATGGCCTTTGCCGCCTTCGCCCTGTTGCACTGACGGCGTACATAGCGAGGCAGAAACTAGCCCTGGTCGGAGCCGCCATCCTGAGTCGTCTTGCCGCGCTTGGCTTCCCGGTCTTTCTGCTGCGCCCAGTAGGTGGCGCCGTCCCTGGGCTTGAACAGAGTTCGAGGCGCACCGTTCTTGGCCACGACGGCGAACACATTGGCCTTGGGATCATAGATCAGCCTGTCGCCATTGGACCGATCAATGACCTCCGCGTCCCGCGGCGGCTTGTCGACGAAGGCGTGGGCGACGGTCACGTACTGGCTCTCGCTCTTGGCGTCGAAATCGCCGCCGTTTTTGGCGAATTGATACTGGGCGTTCTCTTCGGCCGTATGTTTGCGGTTGGCCGCCCAAAGCGGCTTCCCGCCGATCAGTGGCACGGGGGCGTCACGCGGATCCACGGCGCGGCCTCCTTGGGCGCTCGTCGCCGCGACGCCCTGCGAAAAGGCGCCGGCCTCAGTGCCGCCCGTCGCGACCGCGGAGGGCTTGCCGTTGCAGGCGCTGAGCGCCAATGCGGAAAGGGCGATCGCCCCGCAAAACCTCGTAGCTTTCATCGTCATCGTCTCCCGTCTCCCGTCTCAAATGGATTGGCGTAGCCTTAAGCTGTCGCTTGGAACAAAGAAAGAACATCTCAAGAGTTTTGTCCAGGGGGTCGGTTTAAGTTTATGTGCGCATCTTCGTCAGATCGGAGGCTAGAGGTTTTGGCGCACGGGCGCATTCTTCTCATCGTGGGCGGTGGCGTGGCGGCCTATAAGGCGCTGGAGCTCACGCGCCTTCTGCGCAAGGCGGGGCTGGGGGTCATGCCCATCCTCACCGCGTCCGGCGCGCGTTTTGTCACGCCGCTCAGCCTCAGCGCCTTGGCCGAAGAGGAAACACGCACGGATCTATTCTCCGACAGCGACGAGGCGCGGATGGGGCATATCGCGCTCTCCCGCGCCGCCGACCTGATCGTGGTGGCGCCGGCCACGGCCGACCTGATGGCCAAAGCGGCCCATGGCCTTGCCGACGACCTGGCGTCGACGACGCTCTTGGCCACGGACAAACCGGTGATCATGGCGCCTGCCATGAATGTTCGTATGTGGCTGCACCCCGCCACGCAGCGGAACCTGAAGACCCTCGTCGGCGACGGTGTCTCCATCGTGGGTCCGGACATCGGGGCCATGGCCTGCGGCGAGACGGGGCCCGGGCGGATGGCCGAGCCCGGGGCCATATTCGACGCGATCATGGCCGCACTTGCTCCTCCCGTCTCGGAATCCTTAAAGGGTCGCCATGTCCTGGTCACCGCGGGCCCCACGGCCGAGGCCCTGGACCCCGTGCGGGTCCTCACCAACCGCTCCAGCGGCAAGCAGGGATACGCCATCGCGGCAGCCTTGGCCCGGCTGGGCGCGAAGGTGACTTTGGTCTCAGGCCCCACGGCGCTCGCCACGCCGGAGGGCGTTGCGCGGGTGGATGTGGAAACGGCGCTCGAGATGGGCGCTGCTTGCAGGGCGTCCTTGCCAGCGGATGCGGCGGTCTGCGTGGCGGCGGTGTCGGACTGGCGTCCCGATCAGGTTTTCGGAGTCAAAATGAAAAAGGGTCCCGGCGGCCCGCCCTCTATCACCCTCGTGGAAAACCCCGACATTCTGGCGGACCTTTCGGCCAGCGGACCCGGCCGCCCCCGCCTCGTCGTGGGCTTCGCCGCGGAAACGGACAATCTGGAAGCCAATGCGAGGGCCAAGCTGGCCCGCAAGGGCTGCGACTGGATCCTGGGTAACGATGTGAGCGCGGAGGCGGTCATGGGTGGCGATGAGAACGAGATCCTGCTGGTGCGAGAGGGCGGGTTTGAGCGATGGGAGAGGATGTCCAAGACCGATGTAGCCGCCCGTCTCGCGGGGGAGATCGCCAAGGCGCTGGGAGGCGCGGCGGCGTGACGGATGTGGTGAAGATCCTGCGCCTGGCCCATGCGCGGGGCTTGCCTTTGCCGACCTATGAGAGCGGCCAGGCCGCGGGCATGGATCTGCGCGCGGCGGTGGGCGACGATGCTCCGATGATCTTGGCCCCGCGGGAAAGGGCNNCTCGCCCTCAAGAACGGCGTCGCACCCTTGAATTCGCCAGGAACCGTGGATGCGGACTATCGGGGGGAGATCAAGGTGATCCTGATGAACCATGGCGCGGAGCCCTTCGTCATTCATCGCGGCGACCGCATAGCCCAATTGGTTATCGCCCCCGTCTTCCAAGCGACCTGGCTGGAAACGGATGATCTGGATGAGACCGCGCGCGGCTCGGGGGGATTTGGGTCTACGGGTGCACGATGAGGCTGACCTAGATATCCTTTGCGCTGTCCCCGCCGGTCACCTCGAATTCCGCCCCGGTAACCTGAGCCGCCGCGTCTGACGCGAGAAAGACGGCCACCGGAGAGATATCGTCCGGTTGCAGCCAACCCACCTTCAAAGGAACGGTCGGGGCGCGAATATCCCAGGCCTGCTGTGGCGTCGGATCGGCGATCTTCTGACCCTCCTCCGCGACGGTCTCGCTGAACCGCTTTTCGTAACGAGTGAGCGGGGTGTCCACGAGGCCCGGGAGCACCGCGTTGACGGTGATATTGTGTTCGCCCAATTCCATGGCGGCGGATTTCATCAGGCCGATGATGCCCCACTTGGACGCGGAATAGCTGGAGGCGTCCTTCGTGCCATGCAGGCCCTGCATCGAGGACAAAACGATAATCCGCCCATGCTTGCGGGGAACCATCTTGGGCGCAAAGGCGCGGAGGGTGTTGGCCGTCCCGTTGAGATTGTTGTCGATCACGTCGCGCCAGTCGGCGTCGGTCATCTCCAGGAGGGGGACCCAGCGCTGAATGGCGGCGTCCGCCACCACGATGTCGATCTTGCCGTGACTGGCCTCGACGTCATCGGCGATTTGGCGCAGCGCGGAGATATCCCGAATATCCGCCTTAATCGCCTCGCCTTGGCGCCCATAGGCGCGGATCTGCCGCACGGTCTCATCCAGGTCACCCGGCGTCGCGGGTTTGGCGTTTGAGGCCCTGGATACAAATCCGCAGATATCGATGCAGACGACATCGGCCCCGTTGGCGGCGAACTCCACGGCGATGGCCCGGCCAATGCCGCGCGCGGCGCCTGTCACCACAGCGATCTTGCCTTGCAACACGCTCCCCCGCCCAGGCGTGATCGGCCCGGCGCTCTGCGCCGGCGACGGCTCAGGCACGGGCTGACCGTCCAGTTCACGCGGAGCGGTGTCGGAACGACCATCCGGGGTCGGTGCGGCGACCGCGCCGCTCACTACCGCGGCCCCGACTATGGCGCCCCCGAGGAGCAGGTGGCGTCGGGAGGAGGCAGGATCGCCGAGCGTCACGACGCGGCGTCCGCAAGATGATAGGTCATGGGATGCTCCTGGCGAAAATCCATTAACTTCGAAGCTCGCCAACCGTTCCTATGGCCAAGTCTGACCTCAGTTCTGATAGGCCCGCTCTGGCCAGCCGTGTCCGACAACCTCGCTCAGCGCCGCCTCGAGTTCCGCCTGTAGGAAGGGCTTCTCAAGTCGCCGCAGTCCATCGTCAAGATTGGGATTGAGGCCGGCGTAACCTGTGATCAGCAAGGCCGGCAGGTGCGGGGCTATAGCGCGGGCCTCGGAGACCAATGCGACGCCATTCAGCCCCGGCATCATGTAATCAACGATCAGAGCGTCATAGTCTCGGCGCTGGCGAAGGATCTGAAGGGCGGCGGCGGCCGACGCGGCCTCATCAACCTCGTGCCCCCCCGATTGGAGCATCTCAGCCGTCGCGTTGCGCACCAGCTCCTCGTCATCGACGAGAAGAATCCGTAGAGGTTCCGAGGGGGCCGTCGCCTCGCCATGGCCCTCCACCCTGGGCGCAACCCTGACATCAGCCGCCGGCAGATAGATGGACGCCGTCGCGCCGCGACCCGGCTGGCTTTGCAGATCGAACATCCCGCCCGATTGGGCCGCCAGACCATGGACCATGGATAGTCCCAGACCCGTGCCGCGGCCAATCTCCTTGGTGGAAAAGAAGGGCTCCACCGCGCGTTGGAGGGTCTGCTGATCCATCCCGACGCCGGTGTCGGCGACGCTCACGCGGACATATGTCTCATCACGAAGCTGCGGCAAGCCGCGCCCATCGCAAGTCTCAACGGAAATCGTCAGCTCGCCGCCGTCAGGCATGGCGTCGCGGGCGTTCACGCACAGGTTGAGGATCGCCAGCTCCAGCTGGTTCGGGTCAGCGATGACAGCCGGGAGATCGGGAGCGACCGCGTAATGAACCGTGATCTGCGCGCTGAGCGAGCGCCCAATGAGATCGCTCATCCCCGTAATCAACTCACCCAGGTCCACCGGCTGGGGCTCAAGGTGCTGGCGCCGGCCAAAGGTCAGCAGTCGGTTCACCAAGACCCGGGCGCGCTCCGCTGACTGCTGGGCGCCGCTGATGATCCTCCGGGCGCGCTCGTCCACGGCGTAACGCCGCGCGAGGATGTCGAGAGCCCCAACGATGGGCGTGAGGAGGTTGTTGAAATCGTGGGCGACCCCTCCAGTAAGCTGGCCAATCGTTTCAAGCTTTTGAAGTTGGTGGAGTTCCTCTCGCGCGGCCTCTCGCTCGGCGACAGCCCGGTCAACCCGCGCGCGAAGCGCGTCCTCGGTGCGTTCCCGCGCGCCAGCGTCATCGAAGACCGTGACCGCCCCGGCAGGCTCACCCTCAGGGCCACGGATCGGCACGGCGTCGACTTCCAAGATGATGCGTTCGTGACCGCCGGGACCGCCGCGCAGATAGATCAACCTCTCGCCTTCGATCCGCTCCCCCCGGGCCGCCCGACGCGAAGGATACTCCATCGGGGCATAGCGACGACCGTCGGGATGAATGGCGGCATAGGCGGTGAAATTGTCAGGACCTTGTGGTGGGGGCCGGTGACCTATGAGTTCAGCGCCGCGTTCATTGATGGTCGTCACAAGCCCGTCACGATCAACGATGGATATGCCCACGGGGGCCTTGGCGAGAACCGACGCCAGGAATTCCCGCTCCACCTGCAGTTTCCCCTCACTCAGCCGAAGCGCCTCCGCCGCCCCGCGCCGGGTGCGCGCCATGTCCAGATTGGCGGACACGCGCGCGAGCAACTCACGGGCGGAAAATGGCTTGGAGAGATAGTCGTCCGCGCCGGCCTCAAGCCCCTCGACCTGAGCATCTTCACCGGCCCTGGCCGACAGCATGACAACCGGGAGATCCGAGAGCTGGGAATCCGCGCGGACGGCTTCGAGAAGCTGGAATCCATCCATGCCGGGCATCATGACGTCGGTCAGAAGAAGGTCTGGCCGCTGATGTCGCGCCGCCTCGAGCGCCGCCACC
>PLFA01000022.1 GCA_003136615.1 Caulobacteraceae bacterium
GCGACGCCGGGCGAGAGAGTCGAGATCGTTCGCCTTGATCGGCTTTAAGGTGTCGCATCCAAGCTAAGGCGATGGCGTTCTGCTGTGATCTCGGCGTGGACGGCGATGGCGACTTCCCAGGGCGCCTTGCCGCCGAGGGGCAGGCCGATGGGTGAACGGAGGCGCGCGAGATGGCCCTCCGAGACTCCCGCGGCGCGCAGGCCCGCCACGCGATCCTCCAGACGTCGCCGCGCCCCCAGAGCCCCGACATAGAAGGCAGGCGAGGGCAGGGCGGTGACAAGGGCCTCGTGATCCACGGCGTCGTCGTGGCTGGCGACGGCGACCGCTGTCCAGGCGTCGAGGCCGATCTCCGCGAGGGCGTCGGCGGGCGACGCGCGGAGATAGGTCAGGGGCCCGATGTCCGGCGGCCCGGCATCAGGGCCCTTGGGACGGACCAGGAATGTCTCGAAACCCGCCTGGGCGCCGAGGCTGGCCATGGCCAGGGCGGTGGGGTCTGAACCCACCACAATGAGGCGCGTTGGCGGATCATAGCGGCGATCATAGGCGTCAGGGGCGGGCGCCGCTTCCAGGCGTTCCGCACAGAGGCGGCGCGCGCCATTGCTGCGCCAAAATACCTTTTTTCGCGCCGCCTTGGCCGCCAGCAGGTCCAACAGGGCGGTATCGTCGGGCGCCAGGGACTCCACGAGGATTTCCATTCGCGCGCCGCAGAGGAGGCGGATGTCTGGCCAGGGACTGCCCTCTCCATAGACGAGCCGCTGAGCTGCCCCGCTCCTCAGGACTTCCTCGGCGTGGATCGCGAGATCCGCTTCCAGACATCCCCCGGACAGGAACCCGCAGATTTCGGCCTCCGCGAAGGTCATCTGCGTGCCCACGGGACGCGGGCCACCCCCCGGGCAGGCGGTTATGGTGGCGAGGGCGACGAGCTGACCGCACGCAACGGCCCGGGCCAGGGCTGGGCGAACATCGTCGGCGAGGCCAAAGACCGGCCATGGCGAAAGGAGATCAAGCATCTGGCGGCGTTAACCTTCGCGCAAGCCTATCGATACCCCTTCTTTACACCTCTGCGTCATGTTGCGGCCGCCCGGCCTCTTGATTGGCCGCATCGAGGACGTGTCAACGCGCCATGCATCCCCTGGTTTCCAAGCTCGGATTGGGCGTCGCCCAGTTCGGCCTCGACGGGCGGGCGCGCGCCCAGGCCCGGTCGCCGGAGGCCGAGGTGCGCGATATTCTCAGCCTCGCGGATCGGTCCGGCCTTTGCGTGCTTGATGCGGGCGCGGCGTCGCCCCACGGCGAGGCGGTCATGGGCGCCGTCCTGCCCCGGCCCTGCAACCTTCGCGTGACGGTGCGCGCGGCGCGGGGGGATCGCGGGCCCGATGTGGTGGAGTTCGAAGCCAAGGCGGCCCTGGCGCGCCTGGGGCTGAAATGCGCCGACGCCATCATGGTTCAGGCGGCGGGCGATCTCTTCGCCTCCTTTGGCGCGGCCATGTGGGATCGCCTGCGTCAGATGCGCGACGCCGGTCTCTTTGAGCGAATTGGCATCTCCGCCTATGCCTCTGACGATCCCCTGGGATTGGCGCGGCGCTTCCGGCCTGACCTGATCCAGGCGCCGGCCAGCCTGCTGGATCAGCGGCTGCTGGTGGATGGCAGCCTCAAAGCCGTTCGTGATCTGGGCGTGGAGGTGCACCTGCGCGCCATCTTTCTGAACGGTCCTCTGTTCAGACCGCCGGACCGCGTGCCCACCCACCTGAAGGCCGCCGCTATCCGCCTTTCAAGGGCCCGCCGCCTCATCGCCGAGGGACGCAGCGACCCGCTTCAGGCGGCGCTGGGCTTCGCGCTGTCGCGCCCTGAGGCCGATGTGGTCATTGCCGGCGCGGCCACGGTGAGCGAGCTGTCGGCCATCATCGCGGCGGCCGCCAATCCGCCCCCGGATCTCGACTGGGACGATATGGCGCTTGATGATCCCGATCTGCTCGATCCCGCACCCCGTCGCTGGGTTGCGGCCTGATAGGCCTTTCGTGCGCCGACGTCTGGCGTGGGCTGTTCGCCGAGATCTTTTGGGCGCGCCCCACCGATCTTGACCCGCAAAGACCGCGCGGGCATTGGGTGGGCAAGATTTCGCGCGACGCATCCCACGGTTCGCGCCATCCTTGCAAAGAGGGAGACGTTCCATGAGGCCTATCCGCGTGGGGCTCGCCGTGGCTCTGATGCTGTCGATCCTGGCGCCCGTAGGCGCCTGGGCCGCCGCCGCCAAGGCGCCCGCTGTCGCCATTTCCAAGGAATCCCGCACCAAGGGCATGGCCGATGCGCCGGCGCTGATCACGGCCGCCGGCTCGGACTGCCAGCTGGATGACGCCCGGTTCATCGGCGAAGGCACGGATGGCAAGACCAAGGTCAAACAGGCGGCCTATGAAGTGTCCTGCAAGGCCTCCGAGGGCCTGATTCTGGTCAAGAAGGGCGATGAGGTCTCCGCCTATAGCTGCCTTCAGGCCGATCAGCCCCAGCCCGACGGCAAGCCCAGCACCACGCGCTGTGATCTTCCGGCGAACGCGGATCCCAAGGCGGGGCTTATCCCCTTCATCGCCAAGTCGCAGATCACCTGCGCCCCCGATAACGTCCGGGCCATCGGCCAGTCGCCCACTAACGCTTATTTCGAGGCCGCGTGCAGCGATAATCCCGGCGGCTATGTCATCGTCACCTCGGCGCCCCCGCGCCTCGATAAGCCCGTGGCCGCCGAGCCCTGCATCATGATTCCCGACACCGCCAATGTGAAATGCCTTCTCACCGACCGGGCGGGGCAGCTCTCGGTGGTGGACAAGCTGGGCGCGGCGGCGGGCAAGCCGTGCGTGATCAAGGACGGCGGTCGGGGCTTCATCGGCGCCGCTCAGAGCGGAAAAATCTATTACGAGGAGGCCTGCGCGGACGGCAAGGGCTTCATCCTTGTGGAGGCTCCCAACGGCAGCCTGGCGGAGACCATTCCCTGTGTGGAAGGCGACGCGGTTTTTGGCGGCTGCAAGCTGACCGACACCCGCCAGGCCAAGACCGAACAGGCCGGTCTCTATACCGATCTGGCGAAGAAGGCCGGCTTCGATTGCGCCGTCTCGGGCTATGCGCCTCTGCCGGGTCTGAGTGATATCCCGGACGCCGAGGTGGTGGAACTGGCCTGTTCCAACCGTAAGGATGGCGGCATTGGCTTCTTCGGCGCGACGGCAACGAGCCCTTCCGGCGTCTATGACTGCGCCCATGCTCAGCTCGTTGGCTATCGCTGCACCCTGACGAAGGTCGCCGACGCCTATCCCGCCCTGACCGCGGATTTGAAGGCGGTCGGCAAAAACACCTGCACCGTCTCCGAGTCGCGCGCCGTGGGCGTGACCGCGGATAAGGAGGGTTTCCTCGAGGTCGGCTGTTCCGACGGGCTGCAAGGCTACATGCTGAAATATCCGGTAAAGGCGCCGACGCCGATGGTTCCCAATGCGGCGATCGTCTGTTCCCAGGCGTCGGGCATCGCGGGCGGCTGCACCTTGCCGGGCAATACCACCAAGGGTTGACGGCGCGCCCGAGCGGCCTTTCGCTTGAGGGAGCTTGCAGAGAACGCCCTGGGCTCCGAGGACTTTTGGCGGCTAGCAGCGGACCTTCGCGGTCAGATTGTTGGGTTGACACAACACGGGCGACGTGTGTTAGGTAAACACAACAGTCTGGAGCCGTCTCATGAATCCTCCCTGGCCAGGCGGTTGGCGCTACGCCCTAGGCGCCGCGGGCGGATACCTGATGTATCTCGTCGCGCTCGTCGCGCTTGTGATCGGTCGAACTGATCATTGGCGGATCTGGCAGCTAGGGGCTGTCGCGCTTGTCCCACCCGCCATCGTCGCCGGCCAGTTCTTGGTCGCCTATCGAACCGTCGTGAACGCCGACGAGTTTGTCAGGGCGCTATTTGCCAAGCGAATGTTGGCGGCGGCCGCCACCAC
Organism: Caulobacteraceae bacterium; assembly: GCA_003136615.1. Taxonomy (GTDB): domain Bacteria; phylum Pseudomonadota; class Alphaproteobacteria; order Caulobacterales; family Caulobacteraceae; genus Acaudatibacter. The sequence goes on from PLFA01000022.1 coordinate 3,963, forward strand.
GGTCGTCGTGGCGACAGCGTGGAGCGGCGCCGAACTTGCGGGTGCGCCCCATCTGCCAGCTTGGCTTCTGTACCCACTTGTATGGGGCGTGTTCGGCTTGGTCACGCCGATCATTAGACGCTCGACACCTTGAAGAGCCGCGTGAAGCTGCTCCGGGCCGAGCGAGGTTGGACGCAGGAATATGTCAGCAAGCGCGTAGGTGTCTCACGCTACGCCATAAACGCCCTCGAAAATGAACGCCACGATCCGTCACTCGACCTGGCCTTTCGCCTCGCGTCAGCATTTGGGCTCACGGTGGAGGATGTGTTCACGAACCCTCATGTGGCCATTAGCGCGTCACTGAAACGGGAGCGGTCCGGGTAGAGTCTCAGCCTANNAGGGCCTGGTTGATGTAGCCCTTGTCGGTGATCTCGCCGGACGGCGCGTGGGGGTCATTGTCCAGGACGAGCGCCCGCGCGATCCGCCCAGAGCCGCCTGCGGCTCCGTGATTGAGCCGGCGCAGTCCCTCAGTGATCGCCTCGCGGATGGTGTGTCCGTCGCTCTCCAGCGAGCCGGGGAACTGGGCGTGGCAGTACGGGCGATTGAGAAAAATCATGAGCCCAACCCCATCCCGGCCTTCCCCGCAGACCACGGCGTCGGCCGCCGCGCCGCCGATGGCGGACAGCGCCGCCACGCGCAGCGCGCCGGCCGTGACGAAGACGCCGCTTGAGAGTTTGAAGTTCTCGGAGAGCCGGCCGTCGAAGACGAGCCCGACCTCGGGCCGATCCGGGTCCGCCAGGCGCGCGGCGTCTCCCAGGATATAGAACCCCTCCTCGTCGAAGGCGGCGCGGGTCGCTTCCTCGTTGCGATAATAGCCGGCGCAGACCTGGGGCCCCTTCACGCGAAATTCCAGGCGCCCCTGGGCGGGGGTCAGCTTTACGGTGGTCCCTGGCACCGGAAGGCCCATGAGCCCCATGGTGAGATTTGGCCAATGGACATTGGTGGCCGTGGGCCCCGTCTCGGTGGCGCCATAGCCCGTGGCGAAGGTTATCCCCTCACCCACCGTCGCCCGGGCCACGGCCTGGATGCGGTCGCAGGTGCTTTGGCTGAGGGCCGCGCCGCCGTATTGCAGGACGCGCACCCGGCTGAAGAAGCGCTTGGCCAGGACCGGATTGCACTCAAGTTCGCCCGCCAGGAGGTCCCAGCCAGCCGGAACCATATTGTGATAGGTGGGCGCGATTTCCTCCAGATTACGCACGGTTTCCAGGTGTCGCCCGGCCACCGGCGCGCCCGCGTCGATATAGAGCGTCCCGCCCCTGTGGGTGACCATCTGCAGGATGGCGTTGGCGCCCAGGCTATGGCTCCAGGGCGCCTGATTGACGACCACCGGCGGTTCGGGATCTTCGTAGCAGGCCGCGACCTGGGCCGCGGTGACGGCCACGGCCCTGTGCAGGCACACGACGGCCTTGGGCGCCCCGGTGGATCCCGAGGTCAGGAGAAGCTTGGCAATATCGTCGGGCTTGGCGCAGCTGGCCGCGCCCTTGGCCCGCAGGAGATCGTCCAGGCTCAGATCTCCTGGCCTGGCGTGCCCCGTGGCGATGACCGGCAGGCCACTTAAGATATCGCTCTCCAGCGCCGTGGCGAAGTCGCGGGCGTCATCCACAAGCACCGCGGCCGGACCCATCACCGAGACGGCATGGGCGAGGCGGGAGAGGACGGCGCCCGCCAGACCATATTGCGGGGAAATGGCCGCCACGGGGATGGCCCGGCTCATGGCCGCGAAGGCGATCAAGGCGTGATCGATCCCGTTTCGCGCCAGAACGAGAAGGGGCGCGCCGGGCGGCAGGCCAAGACCGCTCAGCCCCCCGGCCAAGGCTCTCACACGATCAAGTCCCTCGCCATAGTCGACGATGCGCCAGCCGGCGCCCGTGCGTTCGGCCAGCCAAGGCGCGGCGGGAGAGGCGGCCGCCCACACCTCCAGGGCGTCCGTGGTCGTGGAAACGTCAGCGCCCACGGAACCTGGATGGGTCAGCAGGATCGATCCATCATCGCGCCGCTCCGTGATCAGGCGACGGGGCGCATATCTCGGGTCGCGAAGGTCGAGCTCCGCAAGGTCGGCGGTGACGGTCTCAGTCATGTGCGTCTGAGTTCCCCGCGACCCCGTCAGCGGCTTGCGCGTCCAATGGCGCTGGGAGCCGCGCGCTGTCGGCCAGGAGTTGGATCGCCGCCTCGCGCACGGTCTCCACTTTCAAGTCCATCATGTGGCAGAGGGCCTGATTGAGGCCAGGATCCATCGCCTTGAAGGCCGCGAACCCGCGTGGACCCCGAACGGTGCGCGCCAAGGGACCCCATGGGGCGTAGAGGCGCTCGTCGGAGGGTCCGAAGAGACCAAGCGTCGGCGCGCCCGCCGCGGCGGCCACATGCATCAGCCCGGAATCGCCGCCGATAAAGAGCCGCGCGCGTTTCAGGGCGGCGTAAAGCACCAACAGATCCTCGCGTCCCACCAGATCGATCACGCGCTCGCGGGGAAGGGCGGAGAGCACGGGCACGGCGTCCCGCCGGTCGGCAGGGCCACCCAGGACCATCAGCCGGCCGCCGGCCAGGGGCCCGTCTGGCCCCAGAAGGTCGCGGGCGACCTTGGCGAATCGCTCGGCCGGCCAGGTTTTCCCCACCCAGTTCGCCGTGGGGGCCATCGCGAGGATCGGGCCGTCTCCGGCGGTGAGGCTCTCGGCGCTGGCCTCGATGGCCGCGTTGGTGAAGATATGGGGCGCGGGGGGCTCTTGGCCGCCGGAGAGGAGACGGCCAGCCTCGACAACCTTGTGCAGGGGGATCGCCGGTTTGCGGTGGGCGGCTCTACGACGATGATTGATCAGGGCGGTGGCCGGCGCGCCACGCAGGTCCACGATGAGGCTCCAGCGCCGGAACCCCACCTCGCGCAACAGGCTCAGCCAATGGAGGCCCCAGAGGCGCTTTTCCAGGAGCAGGATGCGCTCCAGCCCTGGAACCTGTTTGAAAAGCGGAGCGGCGAGGGCGCTCGCGACGATGGTGAAGCTCGCCCCCTCGGTTCTGTCGGCCAGGGCCTTGATCAGTCCCGAGGACAGCACGGCGTCGCCCAGGCGACTTTGGCTGATGAAGAGAATGGGTATGCGTGGGCCCGCCATGACCGACGCTTATAGCGCACGACCCCTGGCGCTCCACCCGGGGCGGCGCCACATGCCTCCGCATGACGACTCCAACCTTTGTTGCGCCTTTGCCGAGCCGCGCCGTGGTGTCTTTAAGCGGGCCAGGTTGGCGCGACTTCCTGCAGGGCCTGATTACGCAAGACGCGCTCACCCTTGCTCCTGGTGAGATTCGCCTCGCCGCCCTGCTCACACCCCAGGGCCGATTGCTGTTCGATCTTTTTCTGATCGGGGACGGCGATGACTGCCTGATCGACTGCGCGGCGACGGATCAACCGGCCCTGGTCGACCGTCTGACGCTCTATCGCCTTCGCGCGAAGGTCGAGATCGCCGCATCTTCGGCGCCCGTCCTAGCCGCCTGGGGCATGGCTGATCCGCCCACGGGATTTCGTCCTGATCCTCGGGCTCACGGTTTGGGTTTCAGGGCCTATGGCGCGGCGATCCCCGCCGCCGTCTCAATCGTGGACGAGGCCGCCTATAACGCCCATCGCCTGTCCCTCGGCATTCCCGCCACGCCCGATTGGGCCTCGCAGGCCACATACCCGATCGAGGCCAATTTCGATCTTCTGGGGGGCATCGACTTCAGGAAGGGCTGCTTTGTGGGGCAGGAAACCACCTCCCGCATGAAGCGCCGGGGTGCGATCCGCAGCCGCATGACCCCCATCATTTTGGAGGGCCCGCGGCCCGCGGCCGGGGGCGAACTTCTGGCCGGCGATCTGCGCGCCGGAGAGATCCGGTCGGTGCAGGGAGACCGAGCCATGGCGCTCTTGCGCCTGGACAGGCTTGAGGCAGGGCCGCTTACTTACGGCGATGGGCATCCGTGGAGACCGCTCTGGCCAGATTGGCTTCCGCGCGGGGACTGATCCCGTTAGCCCGTCCAGCGGTCGCACGGCCATTCGTAGTCCCGCGCGCCGTCCTTCTCAAAGATCTGCGCCAGGAGATAGGCGAAGACGCGATCGGCATGGAACAGGCTCCAGGTCTTCTCCCAACCCCGTCGGGCGATGGCGCGGGCCCAGGCGTCGTCGGCGATGAGGCGCCGGACCTGGGCGGCCAGCTCGGGGAGATCGCCGTAGAACACCGCCTCGCCGCCGTCATAGAAGCGATCAAACCCCGCGCGCCTGTCCAGGAGGACGCAGAGGCCCGAGCCAAAAAAATGCGCCATGCGGTCGGAGGCGTAGAGGGGCACGGAGGCGCGACGCGAGAGCGACCAACCCATCCGCGCCGATGACAGCGCCTTGAAATAGGCCGCGCCCCGAGCCTGAGGCTCATCCCCAACGCCCGGCGCCAGCAGCCGAAGGCCCGGAACCTCGGCCGCCAGCAGGGCTGTGGCGAGGCTGGGCGCCATCTTCCCGCCGCCGACCTCCCGAGGCTCGTCATCGCTGGCGGGAAACAGCAGGTCATGCGTCGGCGCCGCGGTCTCGAACACCCGCGCCGTCTCGATGGCCGGGTCCACGGGATTGGGCAGAAAGGCCGCGAACGCCCCTGGCCCCGCATAGTGGCCTAAGGAGGGCTCGGCGGTTGTGACGAACAGGGCGTCGGCCACGCCCTTGCGGGCGGCGAGGCGGCGCTGGTTCTTCAGGGCCCAGATCGGATCAATATTGATGTCGGCGATCTTGACCCCCGGCGCCAATTTGCGCGCCTCGATCAGCGCGGCGTTAGAGATCGCGTCGGCGAAATGCAGAAGAATCATGTCCGGCCGCAGCTCATCGACCACTTGCAGAAAACGGCGGTCGGCGGTGCGAGCCCCCAGCGCCTTCAACCCCAGGGGCGCCGCGGCCCGGGCCACCGCGCGGTCGGAAAATTCCACGACAAGCCATCCCGCGCGCGTCGCCGCATGACTGAACTTGCGGCGGATGTCGAACAGCGACAGGTTCGCGGTGTGGCTCTCCGCGCCGGTCATCCAGTTGAAGTCGCCGACGTTGAGCAGTCTCATGGGCGTATGATGAGGTCCGAGGGGGTCTTTAGAGGTGGGTATCAAGCTCTATGAGGGCCATGAAATCCGCTGCGGCTGGGTCAATCCCGCCGACCCCCTGTATCTGGCCTATCATGACGAGGAATGGGGCGTGCCGGAATATGACAGTCGCGCCCTGTGGGAGAAACTCGTTCTCGACGGCTTCCAGGCCGGCCTCGCGTGGATCACCGTGCTGCGCAAGCGCGACGCCCTCCGCCGCGCCTTCGCCGGGTTTGATCCGCAGATCGTCGCCCGTTTTGGCGAGGCCGATCGCGCGCGCCTGATGGCTGATCCCGGCATCATCCGCTCCGGCGCCAAGATCGACTCGGCCATCCGGAGCGCGCGGCTCTATGTCGAAATGCGAGACGCGGGGGAGGATTTCGGAGGCTGGCTCTGGGGCCTGGCGGGCGGCGCGCCGGTGCAAACCCGCTGGAACAGAGTGGGCGATGTTCCCGCCAGCACGCCGGTCGCCGCGGAGATGGCGGGCGCGCTGAAGGCCCGGGGCTTCAGCTTTTGCGGTCCGGTGATCGTCTATGCCTTCATGCAGGCCGTGGGCATGGTCAATGACCACGTGGATCACTGCTTCCGACAGGCTGAGGTGGAGGCGATGGCGCATGCCTAAGTCTCGCGGGCCGCATATGCGCCTGGAGCGCGCCGCGCCGGGGCCGGTCTGCGGCGTGGACGAGGCCGGGCGTGGGCCCTGGGCGGGGCCGGTGAGCGCCGCCGCGGTGATCCTGGACGCGCCGATCCCGGGTCTCGATGACTCCAAGGCCCTATCGGCCCGGCAGCGCGAGGATCTGGAGCCGCGGATCAAGGCCAGGGCGCGCGCCTGGGCGGTGGGATTCGCCTCGCCCGAGGAGATCGGGCGCCTCAATATTCTGGGAGCCACGGGCCTGGCCATGCGCCGGGCGGTGGAGGCTCTGGGCTTGCTCCCGGCCTTCGCCCTCGTGGACGGTAACTACGCCTTCGTCCTTCCCTGCCAGGTCAGGACCGTGGTCCGGGGCGACGCCATCTGCGCCTCCATCGCCGCCGCCTCCATCCTCGCCAAGACAGCGCGCGACCGTCTGATGACGGAGATGGACGCCCTGCATCCCGGCTATGGTTTCGCCGCCCACAAGGGCTATGGCGTTCCCGAACATGCCGCCGCCTTGGAGCGGCTCGGACCCTGCCCGATCCATCGCATGACCTTCGCGCCGGTGCGGAGATGTCTCGCCGTGTGAAACTCAGTGCGCGGCTTCCCAGTTGGCGGCCGCCCGGGCTTCCACCAACAAGGGCACGGAAATCTCCGCCGCCGGCAGGGCCGCATTCTCCATGACCTTCTGGGCCAGGGCGCAGACCGCGTCTGCCTCTGCCTCGGGGGCTTCGAAGACCAGTTCGTCGTGAACCTGCAGGAGCATGCGCGCCTTGAGACCCGCCGCCGCCAGGGCGCCGGGCATACGGATCATGGCCCGGCGCATGATGTCGGCCGCCGCGCCCTGGATGGGCGCATTGATGGCGGCGCGCTCGGCAAACTGGCGCTCGCCCACGGACTTTGAGCGGATCATGGGAATATTGATCCGGCGGCCAAACAGGCTGGTGACGAATCCCTGCTCCCGCACCAGGGCGCGGGTCCTGTCCATATAGGCGCGGATGCCGGGGAAGCGCTCGAAATAGGTCTTGATATAAGTCCCCGCCTCATCCTGAGGGATGCCCAGCTGATTGGAGAGGCCGAAGGCGGAGATGCCATAAAT
>PLFA01000151.1 GCA_003136615.1 Caulobacteraceae bacterium
GGAGCCGCGGCCCAGCGGTTCGCCCCGTCGCCCACATAGGCCGCCGTTCCCTTATCCTTCGCGATCTGCACGAGCGGTCCCAGGAAGCCGCCGTCGCCGTCCTGGTGGGTGATCGGCGGCAGGCGGATCACCGCGGTCTTCAAACCCCGACTGGCCGCGTCGCGCACCATCCCCTCGGTCTCGCCGCGACCTTGCCGCGCCGCGTCGTTCAACTCGGTCGCCGTCTGGCCGGGCGCCAGCAGCGCCAAGCCCGAGGTGACGACCAGCGACTTGCCCGAGCCTTCCAGCGCCGCCAGCATCGCGGCCACGGTCGCCATGCGGGCGATGAGGTTCGGCTCCCCCTCCAGCACCGCGCCGATCTCTTCGGCCAGAGCCTCATAGCGCGCCGATTTGGCGACCGGCAAAGTGTCCGGAGCGAAAGATTCAGCCATCAACGGTCTCATAAACGCGTCGCCGCCAAAGAAAAGATGGCCTGCGGCGTCGTGCCGTATTGAACCTTATGTTGCGTTGCAGCATTTAATTGTCGGCGTCGTTCCCGGCGCAGAAAGCTACGCCCATGAAGTCCCCGCTCCATCCCATGTTCGAACTCAGCGCCAACACCGCGCGCCTGGGCATGGAAGCCGCCGAAGTCATCGGGCTGCGTGTCATGCAGGCGGCCTTCAGCGGGTTTTCCGATCCAGGCGAGGCCCAGCTCATGATCACTGAAAAGGCCCAGGCGGCCCTCGACGCCCAATTTCTCATCGCCGGGAGCGTGATGGCCGGAGAGGCCCATTTGGCGCCCGCCCGCGCCGTGGCGCTCTATCGGCGCCGGGTGCAGGCTAACCTGCGACGACTCACGCCGAAGTCCTCATGACGACGACCTTCCTTTTTCAAGGCTCGCCCCGATGAAGACCTATAACCTAGATCTCCGCCACGCCCCGTCCAAGCGGCGCCTCAACGCCCTGCCGGGCAATCGGCTCGACCCGTTGAAAGCGCGCCTCTCCAACGACGAGGCCGCGATCCGCTGGGCGCAGGGTGAACTCCTCGAATTCGCCCGCCGCGCCCGGGGGGAGAACTTCCAATATGTGGAAGCCGCCCTCACCGAGCTCCTGCCCTTCGGCGCTCTCATCGACGGCAAGGACTATCGTCGCCTCGGCCGCTGGGTCTGCAACGCCGACGGCCTCAACTGGCGCGAGTCGGCGCGCGTCATGGAAGACGCGGACTAGAGGCGCAACTCACCCCAGCGCGTCGAACACCACCTTGCCCACCTCCGCCAGAGCCGCCTCCACCCTGGCCGTCGGTGCGCCGCTGCCGGTGGCGTAGACGGCGACCAGGATCGGGTCCCCCCGCGCCGGCCAGATGATCGCGATATCATTGGCCGTACCGTCCTCGTCATAGCTTCCGGTCTTGTCGCCCATCCGCGCCGAGGCCGGCACGCCCGCCCTCAGGCGATGGGCGCCGGTCTGGGTCCGCGTCATCCAGTCCACCAGACGCGCGCGCGACGCGGGGTAAAGGGCGTCGCCAAAGGCCAGGCGCCGCAGATCGTCCATGGCGGCGGCGGGGCTGGTGGTGTCCCGGGGATCGCCGGGGCCGCTGGTGTTCAGCGCGGGCTCATTGCGGTCCAGCCGGGTCACCTGATCCCCCAGGCTTCGCGCGAAGGCCGTCACGGCCCCCGGGCCGCCGAGGCTGGCCAGCAACAGATTGGCGGCGGTGTTATCGCTCAAGGTCACCGCGGCGACGCAGAGATCCTCCACGCTCATGGACCCCTGCGCCAGATGCGCCTTGGCGGCGGGGGCGTAGCTCAGAATATCCGCCGGCCCGTAAGGGATGGCGCGATCCAGCCTCTCACGCCCTTCATCCACTTTTCTTAAGACGGCGGCCGCCAGGAGCAGCTTGAACGTGCTGCACATCTTGAACCGCTCATCCGCGCGGTGGCTGAGCATCGGCCCGCCGCCCAGCCTCCGCGCCGCCACGCCCAGGCGCCCGCCAAGGCCCGCTTCGATCCGCGCGAGTTTCTCCGCGGGCGACACGAAGGCCCCGGCCCGGACGCTGAGGGGGACAGCGGCGGCGGTAAGGCCCAGCAGCAAAGCCCGGCGCGTTCCAGCGGGGGCGGCGATAATCATCTGGGAAATCTCCCTCACGGAACGCCGCGCTATGTCGCCCGAAGCGCCCTCACGCGAAGGCTGGTAGGCCCGGTAGGACTCGAACCTACAACCAGACCGTTATGAGCGGCCGGCTCTAACCATTGAGCTACGGGCCCCTTGAAGCCGAGGCGAGGGGGTCGGTTATCACGCGAGGCGAGGCGAGGGGAAGAAGCCTGTCACAACCCCGTTAGGCCGCGAGCAAACCCGTCGGGCTGTCGGTGGTGCGCGCCCGAAGATCGAGGACCTCAATGCCGATCAATCGGCCCGCCGCGTCATAGTCCAGCATCACGCCGGGCGACACCTCGCGTGTTTCCACGGATGTGGCGTCCTCGGGGCCTAGCCAGATGAACATGGCGTCAGCTTGCGGATCATAGCTTGTCTTGATCATCGCGGCCTCCGGGGTTGACGGCGTTACGGTCGGGAAAAATCGTCAGGACCACAATATCGGGGCCCTCAGGCCAAGAAACCACACGCAGGATGCGCCCGGCAAATTCCGCTATCGCCTTGAACGCCCTTCGGCGGTCTGGCCAACGCGGGTCGCTATCGGTCCAGTCGGGATCGGCGACTGTCCGCTCCACCCATTCGCGTTGCAGGCTCCGCTTGGCAATCGCCTCCTCGGCATGTGGCAGTAACGGATCACTCACAGCCCCGCGCTGGAGAACGCGTCCCCCAGCCGCGCGGCCATCTCCCGGCCGGGGAGGGCGCGTTGGCCTTCCATGACCGCCGAATAGATCAGGGGCCGCTTGGTCCCCGCCGCCACACCTTCGGTCCAGCCCACGGTGCGCGAGCCGTCGGGCACGGAGGCGCAGCTCGCCGCCCTGCCCGCGGGCGTCGCCAGTTTCAGGGCGACGGTGGCCGTCAGGTCGCCCGGCCGGTCGCAAGCGGGAAGGCCCCGCACGCAATTGAACACCTCGCCATAGCGATAGAGCACCTTGCCCGTGGCCGGATCGGCCAGGAGGACGCAGGTGGAGGGATCGCCGATCCCCTCGGCGATATATTGGTCCAGGGCCGTGCTCGGCANNGGCGCCGCGCCATCAGCTGGTCCATCTTAAGGTCGCCGCCTCCACCGGATTGACGAAGCCCCGACCCTCTTTCGCACTCGCGGCCCATTCCCGTTTCAGGGCCTGATACCAGCGCGCCTGGCGATCGGCGTCGTCCACCCAGATCAATCCCGGATCATATTTCAGGCCCTGGTTCTGAAGGTTCACCATATCGCCATCCTGCTTGAGGAAACGCCGGGCGGCTAGGCGGATGAAGGGCCCCGCCAGGGTGAAAATGGGATGATCCGACCACAGAATCTGGGTGATCTGGGTGGCGTTTTCGTTCAGCGGCGTCAGGCAGGTGAGGCTGAGAACCTGGCGTGCGCCCACCTGCACATGCTCCCAGCGCAGGCCGGGCAGGCGGAACGTGATCTCCGTGGCCGGCGCGCCGCCCAGGAACGCATAGGCGCGGGAATTGCTGGAGGGCGCATGGCGCCGCATCACGAAACCCGCCTCGCTGGGCGCGAACGCCTTGGCTTTTTCGTGGGCCGAGCCCGCGGCGCGCCACCACCATTGGCGATGCACGAAAGGCCCATGGGCGGGGTCCATCAGCCCCACCACCGCATGATCGATATGGGCCGCGAAGACCTGGCGCTCCACCAGTTTCGGGGCGCCGCCCACCATGCCGGGAAACAGAGGCGGCGGGGGCCGGGGCGCGCTGGCGTCTCGGCCCTCCGCGCCCATCCAGATGAACACCAGGCCCTGGCTCTCGGCCAGGGGGTATCGCCGCACGCCGATGCGGGAGGCCTCGAAAGCCTGGTCGCTCACCAGGGAGGGAATGGCCGCGCACCGGCCATCGGCGCCAAAACGCCAGCCATGGTAGGGGCACTCGACGCTCGCCCGTCCATCCGGCTCCCGGGTAAACCGCCCCGCCGAAAGCGGCGCGGCGCGGTGGGGGCATATATCCCGCAGGCCAAACAGCTCCCCGTCCGGCGCCCGTCCGAGCAGGATCGGCTCCCCCAGGATCTCATGGCGGGCCAGGCGGCCGGGCTTCAGGTCCCGCGCCAGGGCCGCGAAATACCAGATGTCGGTGAGGAAACCCTTTCCAAAACCGCTCCCGATAGGTTCGCCGCGCGCCATGGGGGCAAGCATAGTTGGCGGGGGTCGAACCGCCTAGAAGCCGTGGCGATCTTCCGCGCCTTGACCTGACGCCGCCCGGCGCCAAAGGTGCGCGCCAACGCTAAAAAAAGACTTTCCAAGGAGGAGACGCAAGCGATGGAGCTGTTTGATCTGGCGGGCAAGGTGGCGGTGATCACCGGCTCATCCCGCGGCATCGGCAAGGCGATGGCCCAGCGTATGGCCGAGCATGGCGCCAAGGTCGTCATCTCCTCGCGCAAGGCCGGCCCCTGCGAGGCCGTGGCGGCCGAGATCAACGCCAAACATCCAGGCGCCGCCATCGCTATCCCTGCCAATATCTCGTCGAAAGAGGATCTAAAGCGCCTGATCGATGAGACCCGCGCCGCCTTTGGCCGGATCGATATTCTGGTCTGTAACGCGGCCTCCAATCCCTATTACGGGCCCATGTCCGGCATCGGCGACGACGCCTTCCGCAAGATCCTGGATAACAACATCATCTCCAACCACTGGCTCATTCAGATGGTGGCCCCGGAAATGATCGAACGGCGCGATGGGGCGATCATCATCGTCTCCTCCATCGGCGGCCTGCGCGGCAACGCCGTGATCGGCGCCTATAACATCTCCAAGGCCGCCGACTTTCAGCTGGCTCGCAACCTCGCCCACGAGCTGTCACCCCATAATATCCGCGTCAATTGCATCGCCCCGGGCCTCGTCAAAACCGACTTCGCCAAGGCCCTGTGGGACACCCCCGAAGCCGAAAAACGCTCCAGCGCCGCCACGCCCCTGCGCCGCCTGGGCGAGCCCGACGACATCGCCGGCGCCGCCGTCTTCCTCGCCTCCAAAGCCGGCTCCTGGATGACCGGCCAGGCCATCGTCGTCGACGGCGGCGCGACGGTTTAAGCCTTTCCTCCCCCGCCGTGGCGGGTGAGGAGATCGTCGGCCCGCAACGTCTGCTTCTGCCGACTTGCATTTTGCGATAAAAAATTGCATACTATAAATATGCGTTTCTCATCGCCCATCCCCACGCCCCTCTGGACCCCCCAACCAGGTCCTCAAGCGCGCTTTGTCGCGGCCAAGGAATTCGAGGTGATCTATGGCGGGGCGCGGGGTGGGGGGAAGACGGATGGGGCCTTGGGCGACTTTGCCTTGCACGCCCAAAAATGGGCGCGGGCGGCCCAGGGCCTGATGGTGCGGCGCACCCGCGCGTCGCTGGAGCCGACCATCGTGCGGGCGCGGGAAATCTTTGCCCCTCAAGGCGCCAAATGGGTCCAGAGCCGCGCCTCTTTCGAATGGCCGAACGGCGCGCGGCTCGCCATGCGCCATCTCTCCAACGACAACGACGCCGCGCTCTACCAGGGCCACGGCTATAGCCGCGTCTATGTGGAGGAGTTGACCCACTTCCCGCACGCCGCCCCTGTGGATAAGCTGAAGGCGACGCTGCGCAGCGCCCGCGGCGCGCCCTGCGCGTTCCGCGCCACCTGCAATCCCGGCGGCGCCGGCCATACCTGGGTCAAACAGCGCTATGTCGACGCCGGCGACGCGCGGATCAGGGAGGCGATCAAGAACCCGATCGGCGGGGCGGATCTCCAAACCGACCGCCTGTTCATCCCCGCCAAGCTTAAGGACAATCCCGCCCTGATCGCCCAGGACCCTGCCTATGCCGCGCGTCTGGCGACATCGGGATCGGAACTGCTGGTCCGCGCCTGGCTGGACGGCGACTGGAGTGTGATCATGGGCGCCTTCTTCGACGGCTTTAGCCCGCGCAATATCGTCAGGCCCTTCACAATCCCGGAGGACTGGACGCGGTTTATAGCCTTCGACTTTGGAACGGCCGCGCCCTTCTCCGTCGGCTGGTGGGCGGTGGTGTCAGAGGCGGTCAATTTACCGTCGGGCCGGCTGCCCCGCGGCGCCCTGGTGCGTTACCGCGAATGGTATGGCGTGGGCGCCGATGGAAAGGGCCTGCGCCTNNTGGTGTCGCCGACCCCTCCATTTTCGCGCAAGCCCAGGCCACCGGCCCGACCATCGCTGAGGTGATGCGCACGGAAGGGATCACCTTCCGGCCGGCCGACAACACCCGCGTGGGCAAACTGGGCGCCATCAGCGGCTGGAACGAGATGCGCCAGCGGATCCTGGGCACGCAGGAGGGCCCCATGCTTGTGGTCTTCGACACCTGCCGGGATTTCATCCG
>PLFA01000191.1 GCA_003136615.1 Caulobacteraceae bacterium
GGCCTCTATGACCAGATCTGGCAGGCCTTCGCCGTGCTTCTGCCGGTCAAGACCGTGGGGGTGATGGGCGATGCGCGCACCTATGAGAATGTGCTGGCCCTGCGCGCGGTGACCTCCACCGACGGCATGACCGCGGATGTTTTTGAATTCCCCTGGGAGGTTCTGACCCGCGCCGCCACGCGCATCGTCAACCAGGTGCGGGGNNTTACCGCTCATATGAGTAGGGCAGTTGTTTCGGCGGAAGTCCGGCGGCGACGAGCTGGTCTTCGATGAACTGATCGCCGGGGCTGAGCGGCGCCGGCGGCCCGCGCGGCGGCTTCCAGGTCTCGCCGTCCCAGCGGTCCCAGTCGGGTCTGAAGCGCAGATCCTTACAGATGGCCGTGATCGCCTCGTTCAGAGTGAGGCTGAGATAGGCGTCGAAACGCCGACCCTCAGCCAGGTTCTCATGAAGGCAGGCCCGCATGCGTTCGGCGTCCTCTTCGTTGCGGTCCTCCGCGTATCCCGGCTTGATTGCTTCAAGAACGTTTTGGCGAACCGTCTCACGGAAGGCGGCCAGATCCTTTTCCGGTTGGGGCAAGTGGCCCACGGGCGGGGGCGGGAACTCAGGGAGCGGGCGCGATGGGGTATTGTCGGCGATGAGGACGCTGATCTCGTTTTCGAGCCGTAGCCGCAGCAGGATGGTCTGGCTCAGGCTGCGGGCCAATTGCGCATAGCCGCCGACAGCGTCGAAATCATAGGCGAACTCGATCCTCGGCGCGGGCCATTTCAGATCGTCCATCACCGGGGTGGTCTGACGAACCAGCGAGCGGACGAGCATCATCCCCTGCTGCGTCAGCTCATGCAGAACGGAGAGCCCATTCTCGGTGCGGATGACGCGCGGGTCGGGGCCCAAGGGCGCCTGTAAGGGCGCTGGGGCGGCGGATAGCTCGGTGATTTTGGTTTGGAGCGTCATAAGAGCGGCCTCCCGGGCAGCCGGAGAGGTCAGGTCAAAGCTCATGGCTTTCCCCCCTTCATATTGGCGTCGCCGTCATGGACGTCGTTGAACTCGGACCAGGTGGCCGGCGCCATCTGGGTCGCCAGATGATGTGCGCGGCGCCATCGACCTCGACATCCACCTCTTCGGGCGGCGGCGTTTCGATTTCGGAACTTCGAAAGATTTCCCAGGCTCTGACATCGCCGCCTGGCGGTGGCGGAAAGCCATCCTCGGTCCATTGGCTCCAGTCAGGCCCAAGACCGAGATCCGCGCAGATCGCCGCGACCGCGTCTTTTAAGGGCCCGTTCAGGAGCCGCTGAAACCGATCGCTCTCGCGGAGCGGTTCCTTGATTTCGCGGGCCAGGACCTCGGGATGCCCGGGGTCCGGAAGGTCCTCGAGTGGCTCGACATCCGCGTCACCGGCAGTGGGGGTCTTCGCCCCGTCGCGGTCGCGAAGGTCTGTCGCCTCATCGCGGTCTTCTGGAAGCGCGGCGCGTGTCGCGTCGTGGGGCATCACGTGGGGGGCGGGCATGATCGGGCTGGGGGATTTGCCGGCCAAGAGATCCGCGATCTCCTGCTCGATCTTCAGCCGCAGCGCGACGGCGAGGTGTACGGCGCGCGCGATGCGAACAAAGATGGTGATCGGATTGCAGCGGGCGGGAAACGCCACCCTCGGCCCCGTCCACTCCGGGTCGTGCGCGCCGGGCGCCGCCTGGCGGCTGAGCGCTCGGACGAGCCACAAGCCCAAACCTAGAAACCCACTCAACATGCAAAGCCACCTCTCCGCGCGAGCGATGCGCGGATCAGCGGCGCAGGCGGTATCGGGCGCGGGAGGCTCGCAAAGGGTGGTGTCCAAGCTCATGACGCAGATAATTGCAGAGTGTTATTGATTCGTCAAGCCACTATTCAAAAATAGTCCTCGTCAGAGATATCTGTATGCAATCTGTCCGTCCAGCGCCCACGCGCCCGTCATCCCGGGCGAAGCGTCGCGGAGACCCGGGGTCCAGGAGACCGGTTAATGCGCTATGGTTCGCGAACCGCAAAATTCTGTCCCGTCGCCTGGGTCCCGGGCTCGCTCCGCGCCCCGGGCTGACGGTGATGGGAGCGGGGGCCGGTGGAGTTTGGCCGCGGCTTCAGGCCGAAGAGGAACCGCATGACTCCGAACGGCCGGATGAGAACCTCATAAATCCCAAACGACCCAAGCCCTGTCACGGCGACCAACACCCCGACCTCGACCCCCAGCGGCAGCCGCAGCGGGAACAGCCAAAACGCCGCAACCAACATGATCGGCTGGTGCAGCACATAGACCGGCAACACCGCCGCGTTCAGATGCGCCAGCACAGGCGAGGGTCGGTTCAGCCAAGCGCGGGCAAAGCCGCAGAGGGCGCAGATGGCGGCCCAGGCATAGAGGCCGGAGACGACGCTCCATGCCGGGTCGTTCACACTGCATTGGATGGCCAGGAGTACCGCCGCGACGCCCAGGGCCTTGCCGCGGTGGGCCTCCAACAGGACCCAGAACCGATCCTGTCGCGCGGCCAGGAGGCCGGTAACGAAAAGGCCAGCCCATTTCAGATGGGCGCCCCAGTCATTCACCAGGGCGTCCGTCATGGGGCTCAGGTAGCGGATCACGAGATTGGTCGCCGCGAGCCACAGCGGAGCGCCAAGGATCAACACCCAGGTCGAGACCGGCCGCCCCTCCCGCGCGCCCAGACGACGCGCGGCCCAGATCACCCCCGCCGCCGCCAGGGCATAGATCAGCAGATAGACCAGGAACCAGAGATGATCCCAGGTGGGCATGGTCATGCCCAGCTGCCGGACCAGGGCCTGTTTCGCCGGCAGATACTGCGTGAACCAGAAGGTCAGGTAATCCATGCGCAGGCCCGCGCGGCTGACCAGGGCCACATAGGTCTGGGGCGGGATCACCACATTCACGCCGATCAGGATAACGGGCAGGAGCCGGCGCAGGCGATCCCGCGCGAAGGCGCCGGGGCCCAGCTTGTCGATCAGAAAGCGGCTGGCGACGCCGGAGATCAGAAACAAGAGGGCCAGACGCCAGGCGCTGAGCGCCGACATCCAGGGCTCAAGGGCCGGANNATCGAGGAAATACTTCCGGCCTTGCATGAGGCGCCCCGTTCGCGACGACCGCGCATCGCGGCCGCCGCTCCCTGGCAGGGCGCGGGCTCTCCAAGCGCCCCAGATTCTCCAGGGGCCCTCGGATTTCAAATTTTGGTGCGATTATCTAACCCGTCATCCCGGCCAAGCGCAGCGCGAGCCGGGACCCAGGAGATCAGTTGCAACGCTTAGGTTCGTGAACCTTGGCGCGGCAACCCGTCTTCTGGGTCCCGCATCTCCGCTGCGCTGCGTGCGGGATGACGTTTTGGGGCGCGTGCGGTCCCGATCTCATTCCCGCCCCCCATCGCCGTCCCGCGCCTCCGCCCGCCACGCCGAGGGCGTCACGCCCATCACCTCGCGAAAGCCCCGGTTGAAGGTGTTCACCGAGGCATAGCCCACGGAGAGGGCAATGGTGAGGATCGGGGTGCGCTTCAGGTTCGGGTCGCTGAGCTGGCGGCACGCNNTTCCTCGCCCCAGATCTTTTCCTCGTCCAACAGGGCGCGAAGCCGGGCGAGGGCGGGGCCGGGGTCCGACCCGGTCTTTGGGCGCGGACCTAACGCCGGCTCGAAGGCGAGGCGGCGGCCGATCTCGCCGTCGGTGAGCTGGAACAGCACAAAGGCCAGGATCGCCAGATCGGCCACGGTCACGCCCACATGGGCGGCGTAATTGGCCGGGCTGTCAGGCGCGATGAGCACGCGGGTCAAAAGGCTGGAGACCAGGGTGAGGAGACCGCCCACGACGAGGGTGAAGAGGCGCGTGCGCCGGCGGCTCTCGATCAGATCGCCGCGCCAATCGGCGAGCGTCCAATAGAGGGCG
>PLFA01000040.1 GCA_003136615.1 Caulobacteraceae bacterium
TGCGCCGCCGGCGGCTCCTGGATCGCGGTCTCTAGGGTCATGGGCGCGCTCATTACGTCTCGGGCCGAGGTCCTGTGTCTGGCCAGAGCTCTGTCTGCCTCAAAGCTTCACCCAGTGCCAGAGCCGCGGCCGTCACGACATTGAGTGATCGCACCGCCGGCGCCATGGGGATGCGGACTCGC
The DNA here is from genome assembly GCA_003136615.1 of Caulobacteraceae bacterium. Lineage (GTDB taxonomy): Bacteria > Pseudomonadota > Alphaproteobacteria > Caulobacterales > Caulobacteraceae > Acaudatibacter. The sequence continues at coordinate 183 of PLFA01000040.1, forward strand.
GCATACGCCGCCTCATGGGCCTCTTGGCTCGCGCCCCCGCTTTCCGAGCCCATGAGCAGAATGTCGTGCGGCAGGAACACAAATTTGAAATGTGACTGCGACGCCTTGGTGGTAAGAAGGATCAAACGCTGCCGCGGCGTCTTGGCCGCCAGGAAGGCGTCGAAGGAGGAATGACGTTGCACATGCGCGCGCCCGTAGTCGAGGGCGACCCGCGATATGGCGCGATCATCCAAGGGAAACGCGCAGGGCTCTATAATGTCCAATGGCGTGGCCAGACAGGCGGTTAACCTGATGGCGGCGCCGAGGTTTTGTGGAATGTCTGGTTGAAAAAAAGCGAGCCTCATCCTAATTCCAAGTCGTGAAGTCCGGGGGCGGTCTTAAGCGACATCGGACGCCCCTGTTCTCAATTTATGTTAAGCAAGGATCACTTAACTTGGCAGACAGCCTAGCCCATGCCGGTCCCGGCGCGGATGAATCGATTGAACCTGGCCGTCGCGACTTTCTTTTTCTTGCCACCGGCGCCGTCGGCGTGGCGGGCGTCGCGGCGGTGGCCTGGCCCCTGATCGACCAGCTCAACCCCGCGGCCGACACCCTCGCCCTGGCCTCCATCGAATATGACCTGAGCAAGGTTGCGCTGGGTTCGGAGGTCACCATCGCCTGGCGCAAACAGCCGGTGTTCATTCGCCATCGCACCCCCGACGAGATCGCTCGCGCCAGAGCCGACGATCACGCCCCCATGAAGGATCCGGCCACGGACGCCTCGCGGGTCAAGGCCGGGCATGAGGAGTGGCTGATTGTTCTGGCCAGCTGCACCCACTTGGGCTGTGTGCCGACCTTCAAGGGCGGCGAATATGGCGGCTGGGCCTGCCCCTGCCACGGCTCGGTCTACGACACCTCGGCGCGCATCCGCAAAGGCCCTGCGCCGAAGAACCTCTATCTCTTCCCCTATACCTTCCTAGACAACACCAAAGTGAAGCTCGGTTAGAGGCGCGCGCGATGAGTGAGCATGTCAGCACCTACGAGCCGAAGACGGGTTTCACCCGCTGGCTCGACACCCGCCTGCCCATCGTCCGCTTCGGCGCGGACTTGATGTCATTCCCGACGCCCCGGAACCTCAACTACTGGTACACCTTCGGCGGCATCCTGGCCTTTTGCCTGGGCGTTCAGATCGTCACCGGCATCATTCTGGCCATGCACTATGACGCCAGTGGGACGGGGGCTTTCCTCTCCGTTGAGCGCGGCATCATGCGCGATGTGAACTATGGCTGGCTGATCCGCGGCCTTCACGCCAATGGCGCCTCCATGTTCTTCCTGGCGGTCTATCTGCACATTCTGAGGGGCATGTATTACGGCTCCTACAAGGCCCCGCGCGAGGTGCTCTGGCTCCTGGGCTGCGTCATCTATGTGCTGATGATGGCCACGGCCTTCATGGGCTATGTGCTTCCCTGGGGGCAGATGAGCTTCTGGGGCGCCAAGGTGATCACAAGCCTCTTCGGCGCTTTCCCGATCATCGGTGGCCCGCTGACCCAGCTGCTGTGGGGCGGCTTCTCGGTGGATAGCCCGACCCTCAATCGCTTCTTTTCACTGCACTATCTGTTGCCCTTTGTGATCGCGGCCGTCGTCGCGCTCCACGTCTGGGCCTTGCACGTGCCGGGCAATAACAATCCCACCGGCGTCAATGTGAAGAGCAAGACCGACACCCTGCCCTTCCATCCGTACTACACGATCAAGGATCTCTTCGCGATTTTGGTCTTCGTGATCCTCTTCGCCGTGATCGTTTTCTATATCCCCGACGCCTTCGAGAAGGTGGACAACAATATCGAGGCCAATCCCCTCGTCACGCCCGCCCATATCGTGCCGGAATGGTATCTGCTGCCCTTCTACGCCATCCTGCGCGCCATTCCCGACAAGCTGACCGGCGTCTTGGGCTTGGCCGGCGCCCTGGGCGTCCTCTTCGCGCTTCCCTGGCTTGACACCAATAAGGTCAGGTCGATGCGCTACCGGCCCGCGGCGCGGATCTTCTTTTTCGTGTGGATCTTCTTCTCGCTGGTCCTGGGCTGGTGCGGCTCTCAGGAGCCTCAGGGTACGGTTATACCAGGTCTTCCGGTTGGGCCCACGATCATCGATTACGGCCCCAATTCCGTGACGTGGCTCAGCCGGATCGCGACCCTCTATTATTTCGCCTATTTCCTGGTGATCACGCCCATCCTGTCGCGAACGGAAAAAACCCTGCCGGTTCCCGATTCTCTCTACACGCCGGTCCTGTCCCACGGGGTCGCCATGCCCGTGGGCGCCGCGGCCGCACCTGAAACCAAGGGTTGAGGTACCTCATGCACCGCTTTTCCCTGGCCGCGGCGGCGATCGCGGCCATGTTTGCCATGGCTGGCGCGTCGCTCCCCGGCGCGGCCCTGGCCGAGACGACCCAGGCGCCCTTGAAGGACGTCCATTGGGCCTTCGACTATCCGCTCGGCATGTATGATCAGGCCCAGCTTCAACGGGGCTATAAGGTCTATCATGAGGTCTGCTCGGCCTGTCACTCCATGGGCATGGTGGCCTTCCGCAACCTGGCGGATAAAGGCGGGCCGTTCTTCAACGCCTCCTATCCCAATTCCAATGACAATCCCGTGGTCAAGGCCCTGGCCAAGGACGCGCAGTACGACGCCATCGATTCCGAGACCGGCGCCCCCATAAAGCGGCCCGGCACCACGGCGGACTACTTCCCCAGCCCCTTCCCCAACACCACCGCCGCCCGGGCCGCCAATAACGGCGCCCTGCCGCCGGACATGTCGCTTCTGGCGGCGGCCCGCGAAGGCGGCGCCCACTACATCTATTCCATCGTCACGGGCGATGGCACGACCCCGCCACCGGGCCTGACCGTGCCCGACGGCAAATATTACGACCCCTATATCCCGGGCGACCTGTCCTCCTTCTGGACGGGCGATCCCAAGAAGGTGCCCTTGGGCGGCTTCATCGCCATGCCCCCGCCGCTGATCGATGACCGGGTGACCTTCGACGACGGCACCAAGGCGACGCTCAACCAGGAGGCCTGGGACGTGGCCGCCTTCCTCAAATGGGCCTCGGACCCGAAGATGGACGAGCGCAAGCAGCTCGGCGTCGAGGTTCTGATCTTCCTCCTGATCTTCACGGGCCTCCTCTATGCGAGCTACCGGACGATCTGGCGGAACGTCGGCCACTAGTCGTCAGGGCGCGGCCTCGATTTTCAGCACGCCGTTACGGGCGTCGAGGATGAGTTGCCCTCGCGCCAGGACGAACGTGCCGATGTCGCCGGCAATGCGGGCCGCGGGGCCGGCGCTGATTTCCGAGGGCGTCTCGGCGGGCGTCTGTTCGAAAAGCTGACCGCCAAGCTCAAGCGCCCGAAGCCGGATTGGATCTCCCGCTTTGGCCGGCCGCGATAACCGCGCCGCGCTGATGACGCTCGCGGCCCGCGCCGTGCCCAGGGCGAAAAGGCCAGATCTGGCCTTCACGCCGTCCGATATGATCGCGGGCGCCACGGGAATGCCGGCAATCCAGGTGAGCGGGAGACTTACCGTTCGACGCCGACTCGCTGGCCGGCGCGCGCCCAAGACGAAGCGGCAACCACCGCCCCGGAAGTCCAGGGTCAGAACTTTCCCGCGTGCGATGTCCGCCCCGAGAACGCCGTTGATGGTCGTGTCGAAGCGTGCGGTCTGCGCGTCCAGATCGATGATCGGCAGGGTGGTCCGTCCAAAGGAGACCCCCGCGACGCTTAAAATGGCCGTGGCGCTTTCCCCGGTCAGGCCATTCATATTGGCCCGCGTGTCATGCAGGGCGCTAACCGGTCGCGTCAGATCCAGCACGAAGTCGCCGGCGATATCGCCAAAGGCCGCGGGAACCACCACGGCGCCCTTGTCCAGCCAGCAACGGGTCTCCCCCGCGCGCGCGCCACAGGCCGCCAGGGTCATCGCCCCAGCGCTGATCAGCGCGCGAAAGCGCCGGGTCCCGCCCCTCAAGGCCTCGCTCCCCCTCATGCTCAAGGCCTCACCATAGCCAACCGCCGCCCTCTCGGCGATAAGGCGCGCACGGACGCGGATGGGAAGCGGGGAGCGGCATGGCGGGGTGGGTCTTGGGCGTGATCGGCGGGTCCGGCGTCTATGATATCGAGGGCCTCGAAAACGCTCATTGGCGGCGCATCGAAAGCTCCTTTGGCGAAGCCTCCGACGCCGTCCTCACCGGAAATCTTGGGCCCGTGGGCCTTGTCTTTCTGCCGCGCCATGGTCGGGGTCACCCCTTGCCGCCGACCTCCCTGAACGCCCTCGCCAATATCGATGTGCTCAAGCGCGCCGGCTGCACGGACGTTCTGTCCCTCTCGGCTGTGGGATCCCTGCGCGAGGCCTTGAGTCCCGGCGACTTCGTGGTGGTGGACCAGTTCATCGACCGCACCTTCGCCCGGGTGAAGAGCTTTTTTGGCCCAGGTCTCGCCGCCCACGTCTCCATGGCCGAGCCTGTCTGCCCCAGGCTGTCGGGCCTGGCGGCCGCCGCGGGCCGCGCGGCCGGGGCGCGGGTGGTGGAGGGCGGCTGTTATCTCGCCATGGAGGGTCCGCAGTTCTCCACCCGGGCCGAAAGCGCCCTCTATCGGTCGTGGGGCTGTGACGTCATCGGCATGACCAACATGCCCGANNGCCAAGCTGGCGCGGGAGGCGGAGCTGCCCTACGCCTCCATCGCCATGGTCACCGACTATGACTGCTGGCGCGAGGCCGTGGCGCCCGTGGAGGTCGCCCATATCCAGGAGGTTCTGGCGCGCAACGCCGCCCTGGCGCGGGATCTCGTGCGGCGCCTCGCCCTCAGTCTGCCGCCGGAACGCAGCGCCTCTCCCATCGATACCTGCCTGGACGGCGCCCTGATTACAGCGCCCGCCGCCAGGGACCCGGCTCTCATGGCCAAACTTTCGGCCGTCGCCGGCCGCGTTCTCAACGTCTGACCAGAAAGCCCCCCCATAACGATGCCCATGGATCTCGCCGCCGCCATCCGAACCATTCCCGATTATCCCAAGGCCGGGATCATGTTCCGCGATATCACCACGCTGCTGGGTGACGCGCGGGCGTTCCGGCGCGCCATCGACGAGCTCGTCCAGCCCCTGGCCGGCCTCAAGATCGATAAGATCGCGGGGATCGAGGCGCGGGGTTTCATCCTGGGCGGCGCCATCGCTCACCAGCTCAGCGCGGGCTTCGTGCCCCTGCGCAAGAAGGGCAAGCTGCCCCACAAGACGCGGTCGGTGACCTATGATCTGGAATATGGCGTGGATGAGATGGAGATTCATCTGGACGCCGTAAGCCCCGGCGAGCGGGTGGTCCTGATCGATGACCTGATCGCCACCGGCGGAACGGCCCTGGCCGCGGTGGACCTGCTCGGGCAATCTGGGGCCCATCTGGTCTGCGCCGAATTCATCATCGATCTTCCCGAACTGGGCGGCGCGGATCGGCTTCGGGCCGCCGGGGTCGCGGTCTCCGCCCTGGTCAGTTTTTCCGGGCATTAAGCGGGCGGCGCGCGGCGCCAGGTCTTTCCGCGGGGCCCTTCGATCCCAATCTCTTGACGCATGCCTCTCACGCGAAACTGGCGAATCTTTCGCCGCATGCAGGATACGGTCGTCGCCGTGGCGGGCTTGGCCTATGGCGGCGCGGCCATGGAGGCCTGGCGCGCCTTGCCGGGCGCCGTGGGCGTCAAGCTAACGCGCCTGGCGCTCTATCCCGGCGGCCTGCTCGCCCTCGCCCTGATCGCCGCTCTGTTGACGCCCATCCTGCGCGGCGCGCTCCTGCGTCACCTGTGGATCAGTTACCGCACCGGCTTTGGCCAGAGCGTGATCTCTGTTCTGGCGGGGGTGAGCGTGTTTATCGCCCTGGCCGTCTTCAGCATCTGGCCCATCCTCCACGGCGGCCCCATAGATCCGCGTTTCGGCGGCGCCTTCTCGGCCTATGGCGCGGGGATCGGCGTTCTCCTCGCCGAGGCCATACTCGTCCGCCGCATTGAGGCCGACCCCCGAATGCGCCAGCAGCTTGAGGCCTAGAATTCCCCACGCCCCACGCCGTTGAGCGCGAACAGTTGAACCGTTCGCAGACGGGCGAGGTCTGCGGCGCCCGGGCTATAATCAACCCCGCGGTCGGAAGCGAACCCATGTCCGGCGTCATAGAGATGGATGGGGATATCCGGGCGGGCGTCGCCGATCGCCGCCACCGTTTCCGGCGGGATCGAAGGATCGAGCCGACCGAAGTGAAGAATGATCGGGCATCGCGGCGTCTCGTCCAAAAGTTCGGGGATTCGCCGGCCATAATAGGCGCTCGCGGCCGCGACGCCGGGCACGCGGCAGGCGGCCAGCCACGCCGCCGTCCCGCCCCAGCAATAGCCCACCACAAAGACGGGCGGCGCGAGGGCCGCCACGGCGGCCGTAAGATCACCGGCAACCTCATCCCACGGCGTGGCCTCGGAAAGCGCGCGCCCCCGCGCCACGCCTTCCGCGTCATAGCCCGCCACGAAACCCGGCGCCCGGCGGTCGAACAGGGAGGGGCAGAGCGTTTCATAACCCTGCGCGGCGAACCCCGCCGCGAGATCCCGGATGTGATCCGTAACCCCGAAGATCTCCTGGATGACCACGAGCCCCCCACGCCGGGCGTCCGCCGCGGCGGTGCGCCAAGCGTCGAAGATGAACCGGTCCGGCGCCGCGCTTTCGATCCGGATCAGGTCGGTCATCCGGTCGCCCGTCCCGTCATTCTGGGTTTGTGATAATCGTTATATACCAGGCTCGGCCCAAGTCTTGGAGTTCCACACATGCTGGTCCGACTTTCAAAATGGGGGAATTCTCTCGGCCTTCGGTTGCCGAAATCCCTCGCCCAGCAAATCGGGGTCGTGGCTGGCCAAACTGTCAGCGTCACGGGTGAGGGTGACCGGCTGATCGTCCGCGCCGCGCCGGGGCGGTGGACGCTTGAGGACATGCTCGTTGGGATGACGCCAAAGGCGATGAGCGAGGCTTTTGAGTGGGGTCGCGATCAGGGCCGCGAAGAAGTCGGCGGCTAAGCCCGCGCGCAAGCAGATAGATAGAAGCCTTTAGGGTGACGGGTGCTCGTGTCCCTGCATGGCCGGCTTGGGCTTGGCGCCTGTCAACCTCCGCAGCGACGCGGTCGTCGGATCATACTCAAACTCAGTAATGGAACCCTCGCGCACCTTTTCCACCACTTCGTCGATCACCGAGAGCGGTACGAGATACCACTCGCGCGGCTGAACCGGCCTGCCGAATCGATCGTCTATCGTCAGGTCCAACCGCGCTGGGGCCAATACGCGATGGAGCAGGTTTTCCAGCTTCACGCGGTTGATATTGAAGAGCTTGTAGGTCGCGACGATGTCCACCTCCGCCAACAGGTAGGTCGCATCCGTCGCCGCCTGAGCGATCCGCGTCTCCACCGCGCCGCCGGTGACGCCGATCTTGTGAATGAGGTCGCGGTGCGCCGCCACGTCGGGATGATCCGACCGGCTGCGCTGCACATAGATCGTTCCGCTCTCCTGGTCCTCGTCCTGGCGCGCATGGCCAAACAGGGGCCCAGCCGACGGGGCTGTGACGCGGCGTCCGGTTTCATCCTTGTAGAGCGCCCTTTGCAAGGAGCGGCGCAGGAGGTTGCTTTCGGTTCCGTTGGCGAAGATGGCCCGCAGCCGCGCGTCGGACTCACCGTTGGGCGCCTTGATGGGCTCGCCCACTTCGGCCACGTAAACGGCAATTCCGCTTAAGATGAAGAAATCCCCAGCTGCGATGCTGGGGTCACGGCCGAATTCCCGCGTCTCCCGAATGCCCTCGGAAAGTTCGGCCTGCATCGCCGCGAACAGGGGCTTGAAGCGATCGAAGTCCTCGCACGGCGCGCGATTGGCGATCTCCTCGGCGGCGCGGATTTCCTCACGCGACTTGACGAACTTCAGCTTGGTGATGTCGCTTTCGCCGCCAGGTGGAATGCCGAGCTCGGCCAGAAGGCTTCCGTCATTCACATAGGGCATGGTCTCGGCGCTTACGCCGTCGCCGGCCGACAGCAGACCGTGGATGTCCATGTCGGCGACCAGATCGCGCAGGTCCGCCTGCGCGCGAATGCGATCCAGACGCACCGCATAGAGTCTCTCAAAGATATCGCGATCTTCCCCATGTTGGGGCGCTCTTCCGTGCTCCGCCACGAACTTCAGAATGTCCTCAAAGCCCGCGATTACGCGTTCCTCGCGCGGCGTCCGCGTCGCCGCCTTCCGGGTGTCGATGACGACTCCCAGTTCCTCCAACAGCTCTCTGTCGCTGAGCTCAGCCATGAGCGGTTTGCGCCACATGGCGCGCCAGGACCGCAAGCCCTTCGGCCATCCGTCGCTCCCACGGGTCCTGTGAATTCAGAGCCGGCAGCCGCCCCCGTTCCTGTTTGAACTTCCGCGCGCGCAAGGCCAGATCGCGCGCCTCCTCCAACGAGATTCCCGCTCGCTTGCCGGCGATGGACGCCTCGACCTGCTTGAGCACCTGCTCGTTCATCGATTTGGCCAGAACCGCGTAAGCGGCCTCGAAAGGGTTGATCCCGTCGATCAGGTCGATGTCCAACTCCCGAACGCTCAACGCGAACCGCCGCACGCCATCCACGAAAGCCGTGCTTCCCTTGACCTCCCCATCATCCGCGCCGCCGCCGGTCGTCTTGGCCTTTTGGGTCAGGGTGAGGGCGGCGATGGCGTGTTGACGCACCGCTTCCTGGTCGTCGGCGGTAAGTTCCGGGAAACGGTCCGTGACGATCTTGCCCATGCGGATTTGGGTCAGTTCCTGGGGCGCCGTCTCGTCATCGAAAAAGCCCCGCTCCACCACCGCCTTAT
>PLFA01000142.1 GCA_003136615.1 Caulobacteraceae bacterium
TCTTACTGAAGCGCGGCACGTCCACGCTGCCGGAAAAGAGGCCGCCATTCACATAGGGCATGGCGTCCGCCCAGGGCCGGAAATTCCCCGCCGCGCGGTCGGCGATCTTGGTGTTCATGGCCCGGAACATCTCGCCGATCACCTCGTGGGTGTTCATGGAGAGGCTGTCACTCATCTGCTCGATGGTGGCCGAGAACAGGCCCTCGCCATGGAAGATGCCCGTATCCTCGGCGAAAAGGCAGAAAATCAGCCGGGCCATGAAGTGGTTGAGGTCATGGCGGCGTTCGGCCGTGGCCCAGTCCGGATTATCTTTCAGAAGCTCCAGATAGAGCTTGTTCAGCCGGCCCGTGGCCTTGATGTCGACGGGGTTGTCCTTGATCTGCTTGACCGTCGAGATGCCGGCCAGGGGCAGGAAGAAGGCGAAGTGGTCCGCGAACCCCGGATAGGCGCAGGCCAGCGCCTCGCCTGTGGCCACCTCCTCGGCCTCCAGCATGAAGCCATCGGTCGCCAGGATGAACTTGACCTTATTGGCCGCCGTCTTGGGGCTGGCGCGGAGCGTGGTGAGCGTCTCGCTGACCTGGCCCTCTGCGCACACGGCCATGTGGATTTGATTGCGCTGCAGAACCCCGCCGGCGACGTCGGAGGCATTCGCCGAGCCCGCCCGTAATCGCTGGACGGTCACCTGCTTGTTCCCGAAGGCGGTCAGGAAAGCGAACGGGAACTCGGCGCCGTCGAAGGGCGCGCCGGCGAGGTCCGATACGGCTTCCTCGATCTCGACCGCGTTCACGACCGCTCCCCGCCCACGCCCCGACTCGCGCGATGTATCTTAGGTCAGCGGATGATGACGGGACAGGCGTCTTTCCCGAACGTGCTGATTTGCGCCACTGATCACTGCGGCGCCTGCCGGCTGTGGTCACTCATGAATCGGTCTTGCGGCGATCCAGATTCGCCTGCGCCTTGGCCACAACCTCCGGGCCGAATACCTCTGGGAAGTCCAGGATGATCTGCTCGAACGCGCAGTCGAGACGTCCATGCGCAGCCAGGTCCTCAAGGCCCGTGGATGTGTGATTGTTCATCACGGTTCGCCTTACGGCATCGATTTCGCCGCGGGCCTTGATCATCTGTCGGGTGCGGGAGGCGGCATGCCGTCTGCCGCCGCTATTATAGGCCCTGACCTCCTCAAGAACGCGCACCGCCTCGTTCACGCGCTGGACGACGTTCAGGTTTGTCCGTGGAGAGCCTATGGCCCGGTGAAGTTCCAGAGCCGCCAGTTCATTCAGGCGCTGGTCGATGGCTTGAATGACCTGCGGCATGTCGAAGACCGCCATCTTTTCTCGGAACTCTAACAGGCTTGCCCGGTTCGTCATCTTCATCGCTGACGCGATAGCTACATCTGGGTTTGGCGCATTCATGGGCGAGAGGCCCCCCTCTTGAAGTCGTTTCATCCTGGTCAGCTTCGGCCAGAGGATGAGCAAAGTGAAGGGAGATGTCCCGCCCCAACAATAGCCCACCACACAGACCGGCGGCGCGAGGCTGGCCACGGCGGCGGTGAGATCACCCGCCACCTCATACCACGACGTGGCCTCGGAAATCGCGCGCCCACGCGCCACGCCTTCCGCGTCCAAGACAACCCCGGCCCTGCAAATCACCGATCTATGGATTGAGGCCCGGTTCCTGCGTTGCGACGATCAAAGCCGCGTGGTGATCCCCAAGCGCATCGGCGCGGCGCTGATATCGCTGCTAGCGGCGGAGACGCGGGTTAATGAGGGCGTCGGGGTCGACGCGTTTAAGAGGTGGAGGCTGGCTTAGACGGGTGCCCTAACACAGGTTTTTTCCACAGCCGGATGGACTCACCCCAAATTGGCGCCGTATCTGTCATTTTACGAAGATTCGTTCGAATCTTGGAGGGTTATGCCGACGTTCGCCCGTCGGCATAGTTCACAGTCGTCAAAGGTGTCGACACCCGGACAGGTCGGGCTTTTGGGCTCGGCCTGTCCACCTAATCATTTTTAACAAGTTCAAAAAAACTAAACTTCTTTATCCGCAGCCCATAAACGGCGTCAAGTTGCGCTGCCAAATTACGCCGCACCAATTTCAACCGACAAATTCAACGGCTCGAAATCCGACAAAGCTATTTGTGGTGGCCGTAATGGGTGTTTCCGGTTCGGCTCACATAATGGCCGCCGCGATGGGAGAAACCCGAGTCTCCCGCGTAGTGACCCCCATGGTTTTCTGTGTGGTGGCCGCCCCCGCTCATCGGAACGCAAGGCCCGTTTTCGGCCGTGTCCCGTTTGCTACATAATGCCGCGCATATCCCGAATCATGGCCCAACTCGATCTGTTTCCACAGCCGACCCAGACGGTCTCCGCCATTCCCTCCGTGGACGCCGTTCGCGCGCGACTTGACGCGATGCTAGGCCGTCTCCGCGCGGCGCGATCAGACCTGCTCTTCACCCTCCGCGAGCTGGCCTATTGGGAGGTCGTGACNNGGCGATTTCCCGGGCTGAAGCCTTCGTCACGCCCGCCGCCTCGCTCAAGTCCGGCCAGCGCGCCACGGCGGCGCGGACGTCCTCGACCATCGCCGTGACCGCCTTGGCGTCCTGGCCGTGGCGGGCGCCGAGCCGCAGGATATGAGCGCGCGTCGGATGGCGACCTTCCCCCTCGATGTCGAGATAGTGTTCGCCCCCGGGCCCCGCCGCATAGGTGAGGTCATAGGCCGGCGCCAGCCGCCAGTCGCCGGAGCTGTCCATGAGATAGGCGTGCTGGCGGGTGTGATCGTCACGGTTGCAGCT
>PLFA01000145.1 GCA_003136615.1 Caulobacteraceae bacterium
CTTCCACCATTGATCCGAGGGCCAGGCGGCGGTTGGCGCCGCGAAGCTCTTATCCGTGGAAAAGGCGTCGGGACGGGCCAGATGAGGTCGCGCGCCGGGCGGCGGCAGGCTGGCGCAGGCGCTCAGGGCCAAGGCGACGAGGGCGCAGAGGAGGATGGTGGCGTTATGGCGGCATGCCAAAACGATGGCGTCCTGGCGCCGGGAATGACCAAACATGCGCGCTCCGTATCTAGACCGTACGGTTCAGTTATTTNNCGCGACGCGATCATCCAGGCGGCCATGGAAGTGTTCAGCGAAGTGGGCTTCGAGCGCGCCAGCATGTCGGAGATCGCGGCGCGCGTCGGCGGCTCCAAGGCCACGCTCTATGGCTATTTCGCTTCGAAGGAAGAGCTATACGTGGCCGCCATGCGGGAGGCGATCACGACACAGGCCGGGGAGATTGGTCGCATTCTGGATCCCGCCCGCGCCGATGTTCGCGCTGTGCTTGAAGACTTCGCCATGGGCTATCTGAAGGCCGTGATCACGCCGTTCGTCATGGCCAGTAAGCGCACCATGATGGGACAAGGCGGCGCCTCGGTTCTGGGCCCTCAGCTCTATGAACATATCGAGCGCTGCGCCTGGACGCCGGTGGCGGCTTATCTGGAGACCCTCATGGCGCGGGGCGATCTGCGCGCCGCCGATCCCCGCATCGCCACCTACCAGCTTCAGGGCCTCCTGGACGCGGGCCTCGTCGAGCCCAGCCTCCACGGCGTCGCGCCGCGGCTGAAGATCGAGGACGCCGTCCCGCTGGCCGTGGATGCTTTCTTACGGATTTATGGGGTGCGGCCTGGCAATCCCAAACCTTAACGCCAGCTCGTCGCGGACGCGGGCGATCACGGAAGGCCAGTCGCCCCGGCGGGGTTGGCGAAACAGCCTCATGCTGGGGTACCAGGGGCTGTCGTCGCGGCCCAGAAGCCAGCGCCAGTCCGGGACATGGGGCAGGAGTAGCCAGACTTGCGCGCCCAGGGCGCCGGCAAGATGAGCGATGGCGGTGTCGACGGTGATCACCAGATCCAGGTTCGCGATCAGTGCCGCCGTCGCCGAAAAATCCGTCAGGTCGGCGGCGAGGTTGATGAAATTTCGCCCCGGCCAATGCGCGGCGAGAAGGCCCGGCAATTGGGTTTCGGCCGGCTCCCCCTTCTGCAGGCTGAGAAAGTCCAGCTCTGGCAGATCGAGCTTCGCCATGTGGGCGAAATCCATGTTGCGCTTTTCATTGGCGTCCCAGAGGTGGGGTTGATCAGGACGGAAGCCCCCATTCCAGGCCAGACCGACCCGGGGCCCGCGCCTCTCCCCGAGTTTCGCGCGCCAGCGCTCCGTCAAAAGAGCGTCTGGCCTCAGATAGGGAACGGGACCAGGGATTGTGCCAAGATCCGTCCCGAAGATCAGGGGCAGACTCATCAAGGGCGCATGCAGGTCGAAGGGGGGCGGCGTCACATCGTCGGCGATGACCGTAACGCCGGGGTCCAAGGAGCTGATAAGCGCGACAAGACAGTCCGGGACCGACATAATGACCCGCGCGCCGCGCGCCCGCACCAAGGGAGCGTAGCGAGCGAACTGCAGCGTATCGCCAAAGCCCTGTTCCCAATGAAGAAGCACGGCCTTTCCCTGGATATCTTCCGCGCCTGACCATTCGGGCCTCGGGTCCTCGCGCCGACCGAGGGGTGTCTTGAGCGTCTTGCGCCATTCCCAATCGGCCCATCCGCCGGGGAAATCGCCAGTGAGCAGTCGCAACGCCGCTCTGTTGACGTAAGCAACGGCATGGTGGGGATCGTGAGCGATCGCTTGATCATAGCTCGCCAGGGAGTCCTCGAAGCGCTCGAGAAAGCTCAAGATCGCGCCGCGGGTGATCAGGGCCTCCACATGCGAGGGATTGAGCCGGATCGCCGCCTCGCAACTGGCGAGGGCCGCCTCCAGACGCCCCAGGGCGTAAAGAACCGTGCTCCTGTTATGATAAATCTCGGCATTGTCGGCGTCTTCGCCGAGGGCGGCGTCGTAACTGGCTAGAGCTTCCTCGTGGCGCTTCAGCCCGCTCAAGGCAAAGCCGCGATTGAGATGGGCGTCGCGGTTCCTGGGCGCTAGAGCCAGCGCCCGGTCATAAGCCTCGACAGCCTCGGCATTGCGCCCCAGGGCCAACAGGGCGTTGCCGCGATTATAGAGCGCGTTGGCATGGTCCGGCCGCAGCCGGACCGCCCGCTCCAGATAGGCAAGAGCCTCTTCATGCCGCCCGCGAAGTCCCAGCGCAAAAGCATAACTGTTAAGGGCGTCGGGCTGACTGGGATCCAGAGCCATGGCGCGTTCGAGACTTGCCAGCCCTTCCTCCAGGCGCCCCAGCTCCGCCAGGACCGTCCCCAGATTGGCATGGTGGTGGGCGAGGGTCGGGTCGATCTCGGCAACCTCGACAAATAGCGCCAGGGCCGTCTCCGTTCGTCCCTGCCGATGGGCGATGGCGCCCAGCAGGTTCAGAGCCCCGACATCGCCGGGCGCGATCACCAGAATCTCTTCGCAGATGACCGTCGCCGCCGCGAAATCCCCCGCTTGGGCCAGGGCAATGCCCCGGTCGATGTCGGGGACCGCGTTGCGCGGCTCGCCGGGGCGTTCATGGGCGTGATCTTGAGTCTGTGACGTCAGGGCCAGTCACCCGTCGTGAAAGAGGCAAGCATCCATTGGCAAGATACGGCGACAAGGCGCGACGAGGCCATGTCTCCCTCATTCAACACACCCTTCGCGGCAAAATGCCAGCAAGAGCGCGAAATGCCATCCCCATATCTTGAGGGATTACGAAATGGTTTCGAATCGGCCGTGAGATCTTGGCTCAGTGTCCGTCGAAATGCGCCGTCGCTCTAGAACTGGAAGTTGATGGAGGCGTTGCCGCCGGCATTGGAGTTGCCGGTTCCGAACGTGGCTCCGGCGCGGATGATGGTGTTGTATCTATCATTGAACTGGTGGGAGAAGCCGACGGCGAAGGCGCCCTGGTTCTGTTCAAAGCCGAAGCCCGCCGATATCATTCCTTTGCCTGGCGCCGTGGCGAAGGCCAGGCCGGACAGGGCGTTGGTGGCGGCCGCTTCACTATCGACCCTCACAGCAAGGGCGCTGTTGAGGGCTGTGGCGTAGTTGGCGACACCAGTGAGCTGATTCATGTTGGCCGCGTCGGTGCCGGCGACGCCGGGTGCGACATTGGTGATACGGCGCTGGTTGGTCGCGCTGCCCACGGAGACCACATTGGAGAGGCCGCCGTCGTTGGAATTGGCGCCCAGGGCGACGGAGTTCACGCCGCTGGCGGTGGCGCGATAGCCGATGGCTGTGGAAGCCCCGCCCGAGGCGACAGCCCCGTCGCCGCCCGCGGTGGAATTGAGGCCGCTGGCGACGGGGGCGGTCACGCTTCCTGATTGATAGACCTGGAAGGCCCCGGACGCGCCGTTCTGCAGATTGGTGACGTTGGTGTTGGTGGCATAGAGCTGGCCACCATTCACCGCCTGGGTGGAGCTGGCCGTGACCGCGCCGGCGGCGACGTTATTCAGGGCCACCGGAGCCGTGGCGCCCACGCCGCCCAGGGTCAGGCTGTTGTGGGCGGCGGTGTCNNTGGCGGCGACGCCCGCGGCGACTCCGCTGAGCACCCGGGCGCCGGAGGTTCCGGCGATATTGACCGAGGTCCCGCCGGTCTGGGCGCCGACGGTGATCGCGCCAGCGCCCGCGCCGCCCTGTTGCTGGACAAGGCCCGTTGTTCCCGAGGCCACGCTGGTGGAAAGGGAGGCCACCGCGGCGGCGGCGGCCGCCGCCTGAACGGCCACGGCGCCCGATCCGGTCCCGGCGCCGGTCCCAAGGTTGGAGACCGCGGTATTCAGGACCGTGACCGCTTGATTGGTGGCGTAAAGCTCGGAGCCGTTCACCGCGTCGGTGCTGGTGGCCGTGATCTGACCGGCGGCCACATTGGTGATCTGACGCTCGGCGCCGGGCGCCCCGACGCTGACCACGCTGGTGGGGTTCGCGCCGGCGTAGGCGTAATTGGTCCCCAGAAGGCTCGTACCCGCCGTGGGGGTCGCCGCGGCCGTGACCGCGCCGGTGCCCAGGGCCACGTCGCCTGCATTGGTGGCGATGGCGTTATTGCCGATCGCGATCGAGCCGGCCCCTTGGGCCGAGGAAATATTGCCGAGCGCCACCGAGCCATTGCCGATCGCGGTATTATCAGCGCCGATCGCGATCGCGCCGATGCCCACCGCGACGTTCGGATCGCCCAGGGCCACAGCGCCGGCGCCAGAGGCGGTATTGTTCGAACCCATGGCGACCGCCGCGTTGGCGTCCGTGCCAGTGGCGGAATTGTTGCGGCCGATGGCCACCGTGCCCCCTCCTACGGCCACGTTCGGATCGCCCAGCGACACGGAGCCCGCGCCAATGGCGGTATTGCCCGCGCCGATCGAGAACGCCGCCCCGGCGGGTGTGCCGATGGCCGTCGATCCGGCGCCCATGGCCATCGAACCCGTGCCCGCGGCTGACGAACCGGTACCCGTGGCTGTCGAGCCCGCGCCCGAGGTCGTCCCCTTGGCCTCGAGCGTGCTGACATCGCCACTGACAACGGCAAGGCCCGTGGAGAGGGCCGCCACGTTGCTCGCATTCGTGCTGAGGCCAGTCGCCGTTGAGGTGGACAGCGCTGCGAAAGCGATCTGAGCGTTGCTGATGCC
>PLFA01000192.1:0-2921 GCA_003136615.1 Caulobacteraceae bacterium
CAGGCGGCCATCACCAGATAGTCCGCCGCCAGGGCGAATCGCCGGCGGCGGGCTTCGCGTACGAACGCCAGATACTGGTCGACCAGCTTGGTCACCGACAGCTTCAGCAGGTCGACCTTCTGGCTGCGGGCCAGGGCCAGCAATACGTCCAGCGGGCCCTCGTAACCGTCGAGATCGACGATCAGGGCCTCGCCATCCAGCGTCGCCTCGGTGGCGGCGTCGAAATCGATCTGAGGCTGGAAGGCCAAGCTCATGCCGCGAACCTTTCGCCGAACGCCGCATCGAACCGGGTGCGGCCGGCGACGGCGTCGAAGGGTTCGGGCGCGGCCGGCAAGCGCGCCAGGGCGGCGTCGGCCCGCGCCAGCGCCCTGCCCTCCAGCGTCCGCGCGCCTTGCGCCACCGCCGCCATTTCGGCCGGATCGCCGTTGCAGTGCAGGACGACGTCGCAGCCGGCCTCCAGCGCGTCGCGCGCGCGCGCCGAGAAGTCCCCGGCGAGCGCCTTCATAGACAGATCGTCGCTGATCAGCAGGCCATCGAACCCGACGGCGCCGCGCGCGCGTTTGACGTCGAGACTGATCTGCACGCGCGCGTGGATTGGAAGAAGCTCTGTCTTCGCGATCTCGCGTCGCGCCTGCCACGCGAGCGACTCGGAGAGGACCATCGCCTCATTCGGATCGCGGCAGGGGAGAGAGCCGTGGAAGCGGTCGCGGCCGGCGATGTCGCGTTTCCTCAGGAAATGCCCCTCGACGCGGCCTACGCGGTGAGGATGGTCGCTGATCTCGTGCCTAATGCTTTCACCGCATGGAGTCTGGTGGTCGACCTAACAAGTCGTCTTCACAGCAACGGATGGAGCGTTGCGGAGGTCGGTCGCCTCGCGAGCTTCATCATCGACGAGCTACGCAAGGAGCTCGCGGGCGAACTCGAGCGTCAGTCGGCTGAGCTATTCGCCGAGGGACTCGATGCCGGAACGATCCAGTTCGCCTTGCGTGTGGATGAGCACGATTGGATTGCGCCCTTCGAGTGGCCCACCTCGCTCCCGGCCGATGCCGCGCCCCTGACGCGGTCTGACGGTGCGCTGACAGAAAGGAGCCTCTTCTTTCCAGTCTATCGCGCGGAATTCAACGATGAGGAGCGGGAGGTAGCGATCTACCTTGACCGCGAATCTGCCGTGCGGTGGTGGCACAGGAATGGGACCTCGCGCGGAAGCTATGCGCTCCGAGGCTGGCNNAGGCCACATTTACCCTGACTTTCTTCTAGCGGCGGTCCGCGACGCGGAGGCACGCGAGCGGGTAATCGTTCTGGAGACCAAGGGCGTTCACCTCGCGGGCAACGCCGACACAGAATACAAGCGCGCGCTGCTCGACCGCCTCACAGCCAGCTTCAGCGGAACCGCGCCTCCGCCCGCACCCAGCGTCTCAACCCTATTTGACTTTAAGGCCGCCCTCGTCGTCTTTGATCAGGTGGCGACGACCGTTCCGACCATCCTGCATGGATGACAGGCTGGAAAGGAATTCGGGGGCGGAAAAGCGCTGGGAGGCTTCACCGCCGGGTCTCGATGCAAAGCGACTCCTGGCCCCTACAGGCGCCGCGATGGTCCAGCCTGTGAGCGCGGGTTTGGAAGGGGTATCGGCGGAGGCCGGCGGCCTAAATCACAGATTGTATATGGTTCTCGGCCCCCACTTGACTATTTAATGGATCGGAGTCCTCGAACGAATCGTTAAGGTAGCCATCGGAAGATGTTCGTCATGGAACTGGACGACTCTGACATGAAGCGGGCCGCTCGTCAGGAAACGCAAAAAGTTAGGGTCGAAGCTATTCAATCACTCGTTGCGGAGGTCGTTCGTGAGCGCCTTAGTGAAACCGCCATCCAATCCGTAAAGGCCTCGTCTGGCGTGGATGATGACGGTGATCCTGTTGTGTATATCACAGTAGTTTTCGATACAAAAAACAACCTTCTTGATACGGAGAAGGTTTTAGGCCTCGCGCGACATCTGAAAGCCAAGTTTGCGGATGAAGAAATCAACAGATTTCCGATTTTCCGATACATATCTAAGAAAGACGCGGCCCACCTAAAACATGAAGCCGCATGACTTAATAAAATCAGCGAAGGTCTTGCTGAAGGCGGAGAAGGGAAAGCCGTCCCAAGTCAATTTGAGGCGCTCAATAAGCACGGCGTACTATGCGATGTTTCATTGCTTGGCGCGACAGTCAGCAGACCTTTTGGTGGGCGTAGGCGCGTCAGGAAAAAGTAAACCCGCATGGCGTCAAGTCTATCGCGCCTTGGAGCACAAAGCCGCTTCAAACGCCTGTAAAGATAACATCATAAATAAATTCCCGGATTCAATAACCGATTTCGCCAATCTTTTTATAGCCATGCAAGAAAAACGTCATTCCGCCGATTATGATCCNNCCGTTCGTGTCTTTTACAAGATCGGAGGTAATTCAGGACATAGCTACGATCGAATTGGCAATATCAAATTTCGAGAAGGAGTCTACCAAGGACCGTCGAGCATTCTGCGCTTTTATATTATTTAAGAAGCGTGCCTAAACGACCTGAAGGCAATCGGCCCGCCTTCCTCGCGGGGGGCTTGGAGAAAATGGCGAATCTTTCGCATATTGCTAACGATGTCGCAACTCGACCTGTTTCCCCAGCCGGCCCAGACCGTCTCCGCCATTCCCTCCGTGGANNCTGGCCTATTGGGAGGTCGTGACCCCGCAAATGGCCAACTGGCTGCCCGAGGCCGAGCGCGCCGAGGTTTGCGCGGAATTTTCAGCCCATCTCGCGCGCCTGTCCCGCGCCGCCGCTTAGGCGTCCGAATTCAACGGCATGCTGAACGGTCCTCGCGCGTCCAATGCCCCCTAAACATCGAACGCCGTCCACACCCGCGCGTGCGCGGCGGCGATTTCCCGGGCTGAAGCCT
>PLFA01000192.1:2931-4517 GCA_003136615.1 Caulobacteraceae bacterium
ATGAGCGCGCGTCGGATGGCGACCTTCGCCCTCGATGTCGAGATAATGTTCGCCCCCGGGCCCCGCCGCATAGGTGAGGTCATAGGCCGGCGCCAGCCGCCATCCGCCGGAGCTGTCCATGAGATAGGCGTGCTGGCGGGTGTGATCGTCACGGTTGCAGCTGAGGATATTGAAGACCATGCGGCGAAAGGCGGCCTCCACATCGGGCGTTCGACGGGTGATCGCCAAGGTGGCGCGCAGGAAGGTGTCATAGGAGACGACGCCAGGCTCGGTCGGCGCCTCGACCGCCCCGGCCAGGGAAACCATGTGCACGCGCCCGCCGCCCTCGCGGCGATCAAACCGCCGGGTCGCGAAATATCCGGGGCCCCGGCGCGCGGGGATGAGGCGGTGCTCGCTCATCACCAGCCCCGCCGCCCCGGCCATGTTCGCATAGGCCTCCTCGATGGGGCCGATATCTTCCGGGTCGTTCGGCGCGCGGAACTTGACCAGCCAGGGGATGAAGCCGTCTGGCGCCTCGCCTTCGCCGACCGCCACCTGGCCCTCCGCGTTGAAACCGAGGAGCGCTTTGGGCCGCGCGCCGCCCGAGCCGCCGGCGAGCTCCGCCAGGGTGTCGGCCAACCGCCCCGCTTCGCCCACCAGAATCGCGGTGGCCTCGGCCGCCAGGGCGTCGAGATCAAGTGTCTCCACCGCGCTGACGGGGGTGGTTCGCGGCTCATAGACGAGCGCGCCCCGGCCGTGGCGACCGACCAGGGCCAGCTGGTCGAGGGGACTGAGAGTGGCCATATCGACGCCGAGCTTTTCCAGGCGGCGGCGCATGAGGCGGCGCCCCCAAGCGTCCGGAAGACTGTCGGCGAGAAAGCCATGCAGACCCTCGAAGGCGCGGCCGCGCGCCGCCTGCAGGCCCGGCTCCGGCGGATAGTACAACGCCGCGAGCGGGAGCTTCCTCGCGATGATGTCCGCCGACCATTCGAGCTGAGCGACGCCGCCGTCCATCGCCACGCGGCCCGCGGGGACCGGCGGCGTGGCCGGATCGAAGGCCAGGGCGAGGCTGAGGGGCGTTCCCGGGGGCAGTCTCACGACGTGGGCCGGGCCTTGCGACGCGGCGCCCGCACGGGCCGTTTCCGCACCGCCCCCGCGGCCTGACGCGCCAGAAGTTCGTCCATCGACGCGGCCACGGGGGCCGGGAACAGCAAGGCGAGATTGTTCTCGCAGCGCAGCGCGATCGCGGCCATGATGAGATGGCGGAGCGAGCCTTGGCCTTGGCCCTCCAGGCGCTTCCAGGTTCGCAGCGGCACGCCCGAACGCTCCGCAATCTCCATCTGCGACAAGCCTTGGGCGATCCGCCGGTCGCGAACGGCGCGCCCAAGCTCTCGAAGACACTCTTCCGCTGTCCTTAGCATGGGCCAAATATGGCCTATTAAGTGCGAAACGCCAAGTTAAAAGGCCAATTATGGCCTCCAACTCTCCCTTCGACCAAAGGGTCGCAAATCTGACAATTGCATTTTCACAAGTTTCATATTGACAAGAGTTTTTACGCTGTGCAACGATATGGGTGATGTCCAGCGACGCCCACATTGTCGAGCCGG
>PLFA01000205.1 GCA_003136615.1 Caulobacteraceae bacterium
GCAGCAGGGTCTGCAACTGGCCGTCGAGGTCGCGGGCATCGCGGGCCGCTGACACGGCGGCGTCACTGCGGTCCACCTGGCGACTGCTGTCCCAGTTGATGCCGGACTGAAGGAACACCCCCAGCAATCCGACGACACCCAGCACCGCGATCTGGCAGCCAATGCGGCAGCGCGCCAAAAATCTCGCCATAGCCGTCTCCTAAAGGTCCGGATGGCGAAGAAGCACCTACAATCTTACCAAAAGATTAATTTATTTCAAAATGATTGCGGGGGGCGGCTGTGCAGTTCCGGTGACGGCGAAATATGAACCGCTGGAAAAGGCGCAAGGGGCCGCAGTCGACCAGCGCGACAGGTTGATGGCCGCGGAGCAGGACGATGGTACACCGGCCCAGGCTGCCATGGCAGGCTCCTGAAGCGCGTGCCGATGTCCTCCCGCAGCGCGCTGATAATGCAATTGTTCGGGATGGGGAATCGGGAGACAAGTAAAACCAAATAAAGGTGGATATTGTCTTCAGTCCTCGGCCTGGCGGCGTTCGGCCGCCTNNCCGAGTTTGCGGGCGAGGTTGGCGAGCACGAACAGAATGTCGCCGACCTCATCGGTCAGGCGGGCCGGGTCGGCGGCGGGGAGTTCGGCGCGCAATTCGTGGACTTCCTCGTCGAGTTTCGCCAGCACCTGTTCCGCATCGCTCCAGTCGAAGCCGACCCGCGCCGCTCGGTTGGTCAGCTTGACGGCGCGGGTCAGGGCGGGCAGGCCGACCGGGACGCCGGCGAGCGCGTCGGATTGCGCCCGGGCGGCGCGTTCGGCGGATTTCTGCTGTTCCCAGGCGGCGGTCTGGGCGGCGGCGTCGCGCGCGGCGGCATCGCCGAAGACATGAGGATGGCGCCGGATCATCTTGGCGGTGATGGCGTCGGCCACATCCTTGAAGTCGAAGGCCCCGGCCTCCTTCGCCATTTGGGCGTGGAACACGACCTGGAAGAGCAAGTCGCCCAGTTCATCGGCGAGATCGTCCATCGTTCCGTTGGCGATGGCGTCCGCAACCTCATAGGCCTCTTCCACCGTGTAGGGCGCTATGGTCGCGAAAGTCTGTTCCAGGTCCCACGGGCAACCCGACCGAGGGTCGCGCAACCGGGCCATGATTTCCAAGAGCCCCAGAAGAGACGCCGCCGTCCCGGGGGCGTCGTCGGCAACCTCCGCGCTCATGGCGCCTGGTCGGTCAGGGGGGCGCGGTCCCGGGCCGAGAGCAGCCGCCAACCATTGGGATCAAGGACCTCAAGGGGGGAAAAGCGGGCCTTGTAATCCATCTTCCGGCTGCCCCGGACCCAATAGCCGAGATAGACGTGCGGCAGTCCCAAGGCCTTGGCCTGGATCAGGTGATCCAGGATCATGAACGATCCCGGGCTCAATCGCGCCGCCGAGGGCTCGAAGAAGCTGTAAACGAGAGACAGGCCATCACTGAGCCTATCCACCAGAGCGCAGGCGACGAGCAGGCCCGGGCCTCCGTCATGGGAAGGCGTTCGATACTCCACCAGATAGGTGCGCACGGCCGTGTCCTCGACCATGGCGACGAAGTCCGACCAGGTCATATCCGCCATGCCGCCCCCGGAATGACGAGAATGCAGATAGCGCCGCAGGAGGTCGAACTGTTCGCGGGTCGCCTCCGCCTCGACGATATGGCGTGTCAGGTCCTCATGGCGCGCGAGAATCCGGCGTTCGGAGCGAGACAGTTGATAGTCGCGCACGGGAAGGCGGGCGGAGAGACATGATACGCACCCTTCGCAGGCGGGCCTGTAGGCGATGTTCTGAGAGCGGCGAAAACCCCCTTGCGTGAGGGCGTCATGCACCGCCGGCCCCTCAAGCATTGGCAGATGGGCGAAGACCTTGCGTTCCTCCCGCCCTGGCAGATAGGGGCACGGGGAGGGCGCGGTCAGGAAGAACCGGAGCTGCCGTGTCGGGATATGCTGAGTCACGAATCGACCATCTCTGTCCGCGAGGCCATGTTCTTCGAGACATGATTAGGAGCCAAGGCTTAAGCGAGCGCAAGGGGTATGGCGTCGCCGGCTGTGGGAAGGAAGATTAAGCGCATGAAGGTGAGTTTTATCGGGTTGGGGGTCATGGGCGGCCCTATGGCCGGGCACCTCGCCGCCGCTGGCCATGAGATGAGCGTGTTCAATCGCTCCCACGCCAAATCGGAGGCTTGGGTCGCCATGCACGGCGGCCGGGCGGGCGCGAGCATCGCCGAGACTGCCGCGGACCGCGAGGTTCTGGCCATTTGCGTGGGCGCCGATGATGACGTGCGCGCGGTGGTTCATGACGCGCTGGGGGCTTTGGCGCCCGGCGCGGTGATCGTTGACCACACGACGACCTCAGCCAAGGTGGCGCGGGAGTTGGCTGATCTGGCCGCGCGGAGCGGGCGTTACTTTCTGGACGCCCCTGTATCGGGCGGTGAGGCGGGCGCGCGGGCCGGGCAGCTCTCAATCATGGTGGGCGGCGACGCAGGCGCCCTGGAACGGGCCACGCCCGTCATCACGTCCTACGCCAAAGCCATCAAGCATATGGGCGGCCCCGGCTCGGGTCAGCTCACCAAGATGGTCAATCAGATCTGTATCGCCGGGGTGGTCCAGGGTTTGGCGGAGGCCGTCGCCTTCGCCCGCGCCGCCGGGCTCGATGCGGGTCTTGTGCTGGAGGCGATTTCCAAGGGCGCTGCCCAATCGTGGCAGATGGACAATCGCTGGGCCACCATGGCGCGCGGTGAATTCGAATTCGGGTTTGCCGTGGATTGGATGCGCAAGGATCTGGGGCTGGTGCTCGACGAGGCCCGCGCCAATGGCGCCCGGGTTGAGGTGACCGCGCTTGTGGACCAGTTCTATGCCGAGGTTCAGGCCATGGGCGGCCGACGCTGGGATACCTCGAGCTTGGCGGCGCGCCTGGCGCGTTGAGGCGCGTGGGGGGCTCAGGCCCCAAGCTTGCGCGCGGCTCTCGGGGCGAAATAGGTGATCACGCCCGCGCAGCCGGCGCGTTTGAAGGCGGTCAGGCTCTCCATCATGGCGCGTTCCTCATCAATCCAGCCATTGGCGCCGGCCGCGGTGATCATGGCGTATTCGCCGCTGACCTGGAACGCGAAGGTTGGCGCGGAGAAGGCTTCCACCACGCGTCGCACGATATCCAGATACGGAAGGCCTGGCTTGACCATGACCATATCAGCCCCTTCCGTCAGATCGAGGGCGACCTCACGCAGGGACTCGTCTCCATTGAAGGGGTCCATCTGATAGGTCGCCTTGTCGATGGGGTTTCCCACCGATCCCGTGCCGAGCTTCCCCGAGCCGATGGCCTCGCGATAGGGGCCGTAGAAGGCGGAGGCGTACTTGGCCGCGTAGGACATGATCATGGTGTCGTGATGGCCCTCGGCCTCCAGGGCCTGACGCAGCACGCCGATCCGGCCGTCCATCATATCCGAGGGCGCGAGGATGTCGCAGCCGGCCTGGGCTTGCATCAGGCCCTGCTCCACCAGCCGCTCAATGGTGGGGTCATTCACGACCTTTCCGCCCGAGATCAGGCCGTCATGCCCATGATCCGTATAAGGATCGAGCGCCACATCGCACATGACGCCAACCTCGGGGGCCGCGTCCTTCATGGCCTTAACCGCCCGGGCGATCACCCCGTTTGGATCCGCCGCGAGACTGCCTGACGCGTCCTTGCGACCGCCGTCAATGTGCGGAAAGACCGCGATGCACGGAATCCCCAGAGCGCGGGCCTCCTTCGCGGCAAGCGCGGCCTCCTTGACCGAAAGCCGGTCCACGCCCGGCATGGAGGATACCGGCACGCGGCCGTCCCCCTCATGCACCACCATCGCCCAGATCAAATCCGCCGGGCTGAGTGTGTTCTCGCGCACGAGCCGCCGCGTCCAGTCCGCCTGGCGCAGCCGACGGGGCCGCAGGGCGGGATAGGGGGCAAGAACGTGTGAGGGCATGGACATCCTTGGGGATAAAGACGCTTGGCGCGCGATAAACAGCCACCAGAAAGACTGAAATACCAGCGGCGCGAGCCTCCGCAAGCGGCGGGCGGCTCATTTGATGGCGGGCGCCGCCCAAAGATTGCCGGGCCGTGACAGAGCCGCTAGCGTCCCGCCCAGCGGGCCAGAATGGCCCTCAGACGGGGTGAGGTTTTCCTAGATGGTGAGTGTTCCGCAAAAGGGCCTGGGGATCGGTCGGATCTTTCAGAGAAAGACGGTTGGCCAGATCCAAGCGGAGTATCAGCAGGGCGAACTTAAACGAACCCTCGGGGCTCTCAATCTTGTCCTGCTGGGCATCGGGTGCATCATCGGCGCGGGCATTTTCGTGCTGACCGGCCGCGCCGCGGCGGAGTTCGCCGGCCCCGCCATCATGCTTTCGTTTATCATTACCGGCACGCTCTGCGCCCTCGTGGGGCTGTGTTACGCGGAGCTGGCCTCCGCGCTCCCTGTCTCCGGCTCAGCCTATTCCTATACCTACGCATCCCTGGGCGAGGGGGCGGCCTGGGTGATGGGGTTATTGCTGGTGCTGGAATATGGGCTCGCCGCCTCCACCGTCGCGGTGAGTTGGTCGGGCTATTTCGTCAGCCTCCTGGCGGACGCTCATCTGGTCATTCCGCCCGCTCTGACGGCCGCCCCGGGCGTCGCTGTAAAAGACGCCGCTGGCGTGGTGATTGCTCACGGGGTGATGAACCTGCCGGCGATTGTCATCATCGGCCTCGTCACCCTGCTCTTAGTCAGGGGCGTGTCGGAATCGGCGACGGTCAATAACGTCATCGTGTTCATCAAACTCACGGTCGTCCTGGCCTTTATCCTTATCGGCTCGCACTATGTGCACCCCGCCAATTGGAGCCCCTTCGTGCCGGCGGAGATTCCCGTCCGGCCGCCGGGAACCAATATGGATATCTGGCATCAGATCGGCCGCGCGCTCTTGGCTGTGGTCACTGGCGACAATTCAACAAAGTACGGAATAGGCGGAGTCATTCACGGCGCCGCCATCATCTTCTTCGCCTATCTCGGCTTTGAGGCCGTATCCACGGCTGGCGCTGAAGCGCGCAATCCGGGGCGGGACATGCCCGTCGGCATTCTGGGTGCGCTGGTCGTTTGCACCGTCCTCTATATCCTGACCTCGGCTGTTCTGGTGGGGATCGTGCCCTATCAATCCTTGGATAACGCCGCGCCCATCGCCATCGCCGTCAATGCGATCGGCCTTCCTTGGTTCGCGGTTCTTGTGAAGGTCGGGGCCATTGCCGGTCTCACCAGCGTCATGCTGGTTCTGCTCTACGGCCAGACCCGGATCTTCTACACCATGTCTCGGGATGGTTTGCTGCCGACCGCCCTCGCGGCGGTCCACAAGACGTTCCGCACCCCCTGGATCAATACGACAATCGTGGGAATTCTGGCCATGGGCGCGGCGGGTTTCATCTCGCTCGACGCGCTCTCGGATCTTTCCAATGTGGGCTCTCTGACCGCCTTCGCCCTCGTCTGCATCACAGTGATTTATCTTCGGGTGTCTGATCCGAAGCTTGAACGGCCCTTCCGGACCCCGCTGTTCCCGATTGTGCCGATATTGGGCGCGGTGATGTGTCTCGTGTTGTTGCTGAGCCTGATGACGACCCCGGCGACGCGGAACTTCTTCCTGATCTATCTGGCGGTCGGGATCCTCCTCTATTTCGTTTACGGGATCTGGAACTCGAAACTGGGCAAGGGAATCATCGTGACGGGCGGCGGGCCCACGCCGATGGAGCTGCCGCACACCGAGTAGGGCAATGGCGGCCTGACATTCATGAGCGGAGACGCATCTCCGGACGCCCGTGAACTCCCGATCGTCGAGGTGCTGCCGGAGCTTCGCGCGGCCCTTGCGGCGCATAACACCGCCGTGCTGGTGGCGCCGCCCGGCGCGGGCAAGACGACCTGGGTTCCGCTGGCGCTCCTGGACGCGCCTTGGCGAGGCGATGGCAAGATCCTCGTGCTGGAACCCCGGCGGCTCGCGGCGCGGGCGGCCGCCGGGCGGATGGCGGAGACTCTCGGCGAAACGGTCGGGCAACGCGTCGGCTATCGCGTGCGCCTGGAGTCACGGGTCACAACGGCGACGCGGGTGGAAGTGATCACCGAAGGGGTGTTCACCCGCATGATCCTGGAGGATCCCGGCCTCGACGGGGTGGCGGCGGTTCTTTTCGATGAGTTTCATGAGCGTAGCCTCGACGCCGACCTTGGCCTGGCTCTGGCGCGAAATAGTCAGGCGTTGTTGCGCCCCGATTTGCGCCTTCTGATCATGTCCGCGACCCTGGATGGCGCGCGGATCGCCAGGCTTCTGGATGAGGCGCCGGTCATTGAAAGCGTCGGCCGCGCCTTTCCCGTGGAGACCCGATATCTCGGTCGCGATCCGCGCCTGCGCCTTGAGATACAGATGGCGAAGGCGATTCGCGGCGCCCTCTTGTCCGAAGCCGGAGACATTCTCGCTTTTCTGCCCGGCCAGGCGGAAATCCTGCGGACCCAGGCGGAGTTGCTGGATGGGCCGCCCTCCCCAAGCGTGGATGTGTTTGCGCTCTATGGCGCCCTGGATGTGGCCGAGCAGGACCGCGCCGTGGCGCCCGCAAGCCCGGGACGCCGCAAGGTGGTGCTGGCCAGCGCGATCGCCGAAACCAGCCTCACCCTCGCGGGGGTGCGGATCGTGATTGATAGCGGCCTGGCGCGCCGGGCGCGCTGGGATCCTGGGACGGGCCTGACCCGGCTCACCACAACCCGTGTCTCGCGCGCCAGCGCCGATCAGCGCCGCGGCCGCGCGGGGCGCACGGCGCCGGGCGTCTGCTGGCGGCTCTGGGATGAGGCGGAGACGCGGGCTCTCACGCCTTTCGACCCGCCTGAAATTCTGGAAGCTGATCTCTCGCGCCTGGCTCTGGATCTGGCCAGATGGGGCGCCGCCGACGCGGTGGGACTTGTGTTCCTGGACCCGCCGCCGGCCGCGGCCCTGGCTGAAGCGCACGACCTGCTTCGCAACCTGGACGCGCTGGACGCTCACGGAGTCCTCACCTCCCATGGCGAGGCGCTCTCACGCCTGCCGCTTCCGCCCCGGCTGGCGCATATGGTCCAGCTCGGCGCCGGCTCTGGCCAAGCGCGGCAGGCCGCGCGTCTGGCGATGGTGTTGTCGGAACGCGGGCTCGGCGGCGCGGACACCGATATCAGCCGTCGCGCGCAGGCGTTTGGAAGAACGGGAGGAGGCCGCGCCCGGGCGGCGCTGGCTGTCGCGGAAAGATGGGCTGAAGCGGCCGGCGCCCCTGGCCAGAACGCGCCTCTCTCCGACGGTCTGTTGATCGCCGCCGCCTTTCCCGAGCGCGTGGGCAAGGCCCGGGGGGCGGCGGGAGAGTTCCAGTTGGCCAGTGGCCGTGGCGCGTTCCTGGATCCCACCGATCCCTTGGCCAAGTCGCCCTGGCTGGCGGTCGCCGAGCTTGGCGGTGGGGCGAGCCGGGATCGTATCCTGCTGGCCGCCGAACTGGACATCGGCGCCCTCCGCGCGGCGTTTCCGGCACGGTTCGTAAGCGAGGACACACTGGAGACCACCGGCGGCGGCGGGAAGCGCGCGCGGAGGCTTTTGCGGCTTGGCGCCCTGACCGTTGAGGCGCTGGATCTTGAGACCCCGAGCCCGGAATTGATCTCCGCCGCCCTGATGGAGGACATTGTTCAGGCCGGGTTGACCGTTTTGCCCTGGGGGCCGCTTGCCCAGGGCCTCAGGGCGCGTCTAGCATTTCTACGCCAGTCTGATCCCGCCTGGCCCGATGTTTCCGATGACGGGCTTCTCGCACAGCGGGAGGCCTGGTTGGCGCCGCTCTTGGCCGGTCGGATGCGTCTTGGAGAAATCACCGATAGCGACATCGCGAACGCGCTGAGGGGGCTCATACCCAGCTCGCACATCGGGCGACTTAACGCCGAGGCGCCCGTGTCATGGACCTCGCCGGCAGGCTCCGTTCACGAGATCGACTATGCCGCGGAAGGGGGCGCGCGCGTGGATGTGCGGGTGCAGGCGCTGTTCGGACTTCGGTCTCATCCGATCGTCGGCGGCGATCTTCGGCTGGTGCTGAGCCTGCTGTCGCCGGCCGGGCGCCCGATCCAGCTGACCCGCGATCTCCCTGGCTTTTGGTCAGGGTCCTGGCGCGAGGTGCGCAAGGAGATGCGTGGTCGGTATCCGAAGCACCCCTGGCCGGAGGATCCCGCCGCCGCGCCGCCGACCCTTAGAGCCAAACCGCGGAGTTAATTAGGCGAGAGCCCCCGCCCATTTGAGGGCCGAGCGCAGGATTTCGTCCAGATCATCGTGGGCGGGGCGCCAATCGAGGGTGGCGTTCAGCCGGGTCACGTCCGAGAAATACCGTGGTGGATCCCCAGGGCGCCGGGGCGCCCTACGCTTGTTCAGCGTCCGGCCGAGGACCTTTTCCAAGGCCGCGACAAGTTCCAGCACCGTGTAGCCCCGGCCATAGCCGAGGTTGAGCGTCGTGCCCGCGCCGCCCTTCTCCAGGTAGTCCAAGGCCGCGACATGCGCCGCGGCCAGATCGGACACATGGATGTAATCCCGCTCGCAGGTGCCATCTCGCGTGGGATAGTCGTCGCCGAAGATCTCCAGGGTGTCGCGTTTACCGACGGCGGTCTCCACCGCGAGTTTCACGAGACCCGCGGCATTGGGGTTCCTTTGACCTGTACGGCCCGCGGGATCGGCGCCGGCCACGTTGAAATATCGCAGGCGCGCCACGCGAAATGCGGGGTGGGCGCTCTCCAGGTCGGCCAGCATGCGCTCGCTCATGAGTTTGGAGGCGGCATAGGGGCTCACCGGGGCGGGCGGCGCATCTTCCGCGCAGGGGCAAATCTCGGTTTCGCCGTAGACCGAGGCGGTGGAGGAAAAGATGAAACCCCTGACGCCGCCCTCGACGCACGCATTGGCGAGGCTCAGCGTCGCGCAGGTATTGTTGCGATAATATTTCCCAGGTTCGGCCATGGATTCCGGCACCGAGATGCTACCGGCGAAATGCATGACCGCATCGATGTTTTCGGCGGCGATCAGGCGCGTCACCAAAGTGCTATCGGCAACGTCGCCCTGATGAAGGGACACGCCGGCCGGCACCGCCTCGCGAAAGCCCGTGGACAGATCATCGAGGACGACGACATCGCGGCCGGCGTCCAGAAGGGCGAGGACGGCGTGGCCGCCAATATAGCCGGCGCCGCCGGTGACAAGGACCTTGCTCATGCGGCGAGGCTATAGCCCGCCGGTCAGGCGAGGAGGAAGCTCATCTTGGCGTTGGGCTCCAGAACGCGGCGCCCGGTCTTGATCGCCGTGAACGAGTCCTCGGCGGCGTCTAGGGTCATCTCGATGTCATCCGGCGTCATGGCGGCGCAGAGGAACATGTTGTGCCAGGGGTGGGTGTAGACCCCCCGCGCGAGCATCTGGGAACACCAGGCGAAACCCAGGCGAAGATCAGGGTCGTCCTCGAAGAGGAAGAGCGGCATGGTCACGGGGCCGGTCTGGCGAAAGCCGAGCCCCGCCGCGCTCGCCCGCGTCGCCAGCCCCGTGCGTAAGGCAAGCCCCAGCCGCTCCATATGCTCAAGATAGTCGGTGCCGGTGACGCGGTTCAGGGTTTCGAGAGCGGCGGCCATGGGCGCGGCCTGGAACCAGAAGGATCCCGTGGCGTAAATGGCGCTCGCCGCGCGGCGCGCCTTGTCGGAGCCCAGCAAAGCGGAGATGGGGTGACCATTGGCCAGGCATTTGCCCCAGCTCGACAAGTCCGGCTGGACGCCTAGTTTCGACCAACTGCAGTCCCGCGCAATGCGCAATCCGGCTCGGACGTCGTCCACCACCAGCAGCGCGCCCGTGGCGTCGC
Source organism: Caulobacteraceae bacterium (assembly GCA_003136615.1). Taxonomy (GTDB): domain Bacteria; phylum Pseudomonadota; class Alphaproteobacteria; order Caulobacterales; family Caulobacteraceae; genus Acaudatibacter. The sequence goes on from PLFA01000205.1 coordinate 9,872, forward strand.
ACAGCTCACGCGCTCTTCGGGCGTAGTTCAGCTCCGCCGAGGCTTGATCCACAAAGGCGTCGTGCTTGAGGGGCGTGGCGAAGATGGCCGCGAGATCATCCCCTGCCTTCGCCACGGCCGCCTCAAGGCTCGCCACATCATTGTAATCGCAGAAGATCTGATGGGCCTTGTCGCCGGGCGTGACGCCGGCCGAGCGGGTGGGGCACCAGGGGTGGGCGCCATGATAGGCGCCCTTGGCAAAGATCACCGTGCTGCGCCGGGTATGAGCCCTGGCGATCATCAGGGCCATTTGCGTGGCGTCGCCGCCGTTCTTGCAGAAGAGCGCCCAGTCGGCATGGGTGACGAGGCCCACCAGGCGCTCCGCAAGTTCCACGATGAGCGGGGAGGGGCCGGTCATGGTGTCGCCCACGGCGAGCTGCGCCATGAAGGCGCCATCGATCGCCGCATCGCCATAACCCATCAGATTGGGCCCATAGGCGCACATCAAGTCGATCAGCTCGCGGCCGTCGGCGTCCCAAAGGCGCGCTCCCTTGGCGCGGGAGAAAAACTGCGGATAGTCCTCGGGGAGAAGCCGGGTGGATTGATGGCCATACATCCCCCCGGGGATCACGGCGGCGGCCCGATCACGCCACTGTTTTTCCTGGCTACCCTCGCGCACGCGGCTCTCCATAGGTCATGGTTGCCAGACCACCATACGATGGTCATGGCGCAAAGCCATGGGGCTGGGGCGCTTAGGGCGATCCGCCGGGGGTCGGCGGCCGTGTCGCGGCTTCGTAAAGGGGCGGCCCCTGTTCGCGACAATCCTGTGGTAACCACTTTCGTCGCCAGGCTTTGGCCGCGGCGTCATCTTCAGCGCATGGCGGCGGCGGGGGTTCTGGGACAAAGAAGGCGACCCAGTCTTCAACCCCGCCGCCGGGGGGCGGAGGAAAGCCATTGTCGGTCCAAAGGCTCCATTCAGGTTTAAGACCAAGATCCTTGCAGATCGCCGCGATGGCGTCCTTCAGCGGGCCCTTCAGGAGCGCGTTGAATCTGGGGTCGTGCCGAAAGCTCCACGCCCGACGGGAGGACTTGGGGCGCTCGCGCGCGCCCTCCTGATGACGGTCCGACGTCTCCCGGTCATTCTTGCAAGGCTTGCTCGCAGGGGGCGCGGGGGAGAACAAGTTGTCCGGGCCGAGGGGCAGGCCGGCCTTTAAGGCCGCGAGCTCCCCCTCGATCCTGGACGCCAGCGCCACGGCGAGGTGCAGGGCGCGCGACACGCGCACGAAGGCGGCCCTGGGACCGCGAAACAAACGAAGGGCCAAGATCGGCCCCTTGGGCCCGTCGGGGCATGGCTCGATTTCATATGCGATGAAGCTGATGACCCGCGTGGCGATCTGGCTCAGGCCATCCACCATGCAAAGCCACATCCAGGCCACGGCGATGCGCGGATCGGCGGCGGCGGGCTGAGCCCGAGCGGGATGTTCGAGAATGCCAGCGTCGAAGGTCATTACACATATGGTGGCCCAGAGTCATGGAATTGTCAATATGCAAATTACGAAAATGCAATGTTTAAGACCCGCTCATCCTGGACAAGCCGAATTAGAGGCGCGATCCACAACCCGGCGCCGCACCTCGCTGGACAGGACTGGGTCCTGGCTTTCGCCAGGACGAGCGGGATAGAATTAACGGATGTGGCAGACGGCATCCTCCGCGAAGGAGCCTAGGGCGTACCCATGCAGCGGATGATTGGGTTGATCGGCGGCATGAGTTGGGAAAGCTCCGCTGTCTATTATCGGATCATCAACCAGGCGACGCAGAGTCGATTGGGGGGCCTGAGCTCGGCGCGGTGCTTGATGTGGTCGTTTGATTTTGCGGAGATCGAAACTCTACAGGTTGACGAGCGTTGGGAGGAGGCGGGGCGCCTCATCGCCAATGCGGCGCGGCGATTGGAGCGGGGTGGCGCGGAGATCTGTCTGATCTGCACCAACACCATGCATGTGGTTGCCGACCAGGTGGCGGCGGCGATCACCGTTCCGCTCATTCATATCGCTGATCCCACGGGCGAGCTGATCAGGGGCCAGGGGCTTGAACGGGTGGGGCTTCTGGGCACGGCCTTCACCATGGAGCGAGAATTTTATCGGACCCGTCTGCGTTCGCGGTTCGGCCTGGACGTGTTGACGCCCCCGGCCGAGGACCGCGCCGAGGTTCATCGNNCAAGGCGTGATCCTGGGCTGCACGGAACTGATGCTGCTGATGGAGCCGGAGGATGCCGAAGCGCGGCTCTTCGACACGACGGAGATTCACGCGAGGGCCGCAGTCGACTGGTCTCTCGATGGCGCGGTGACGGCATAGATCATCACGCCTGTGGCCACCGCGAGGTTCAGGCTGTCGGCGCGGCCCAGCATGGGGATCTTGACTGTGACATCGCAGGCATCCGTCAGGTCTGGGGTGAGGCCCGCCTGTTCGTTGCCCATGAGGATGAGGGTGGGGTTGCCATAGGGCGCATCGCGGAAATCGGTCGTCGCGCCAAGAAGTGTGCCCGCGATCGTCCCTGGCCACGCCGAACGCCACTCAAGAAAGCCCGCCAGGTCCGTGGTGATGATGGGCACGGCGAAGATCGAGCCCATGGTGGCGCGCACCGCCTCCACCGAGATAGGGATCGCAGCACTCGCCGATAAGTATCACTCCGCCGCAACCCGCCGCGTCCGCCGTGCGAACGATGGCGCCGAGATTGCCTGGGTCGCGGACAGCTTCCAGCCCGACCCAGCAGCGCGCTGATCGTGGGTCCAGGCTCGTCAGGTCGGTCCGCGCCTGTTCGAACACGCCCAGGAC
>PLFA01000156.1:0-1544 GCA_003136615.1 Caulobacteraceae bacterium
TTGGCGGGCCGGGAAGCTCTGGAGCTATCCCTCCGCCCGGGGCAGCGTGATCGCCAGCTTCAGCCCGCCCAGCGAGGAGTCGGAAAGTTCCAGCGCCCCGCCATAGGCGCGCACCAGCTCATCGACGATTGAAAGCCCAAGGCCCGAGCCGGGGATATGCTCGTCCAGTCGCGCGCCGCGCCGAAGAACCTCGTCCCGCTTGTCGGCGTGGAGGCCTGGGCCGTCGTCCTCAACGGTCAGGGCGAACTGGCGCGGCGAAGAGGCTTCGGCGGCGACCTGGACATAGGATGCGGCCCATTTACAGGCGTTCTCCATCACGTTTCCGACGATCTCCATCAGATCCTGCCGCTCCCCCAAGAACGCCAGGTCCGGCGGGCAGCGCCAGTCCACCTCGCTCACCGTGGCGGAGAAGATCTTTTCCAACGTACGGGCCAGTTCCTCAATCACGGGGGCGACGGCGGTGCGCTCGCCCGGTCCCTGAGACCTGGCCGCCGCTCGGGCCCGACGCAGATGGTGGTCGATCTGCTGGCCCATCGTCTCGGCCTGCCGCACGATCACTTCGGATAGGGCGCCTGGATGCTCGCGGGATTCGGTCAGGATCACCGACAGGGGTGTCTTCAGGGCATGGGCCAGATTGCCTACATGGGTTCTCTGGCGCTCCACCACCTCCTGGGTGTGAGACATCAGAGCGTTGAGCTCGGCGGCGAGGGGCGCCAACTCGCTGGGATAGGCGCCGGCGATGCGTTCACTCTCCCCGGTGCGGACGGCCGCCACCTCCCGGCGCAGGGCGAAGAGCGGCGAGAGGCCCACCCGCACCTGCACGATGACCGCAGCAATCAGCCCCGCACCCAGGAGGGCGAGCGATATGGCGATGGCGGTCGCGAAGGCCCTGACCGCCTTCTCCACGGGTGACCGATCCTCGGCGGTGAGGAAATAGATGGGGGCGGTAAGCTCCGGCAGACGGCCCTGCATCACCGCGACGCGCAACGGTTGATTGAGGGGGCCCTGACTATCGTAAAAGACCGCCTCGCCCGGACTTTGCGCGGCCCGCGCCATGATCGGTGGCGGCGGAATGAGGGTCCGGTCCCACAGCGATCGCGAGCGAGCGTCGGCGCTGGTGACTGCGCCATTCACCGCCAGGATCTCCCAATAGGCGCCGCTATAGGCCCTTAACGTGCGCGGCTCGGTGAGCTCAGGCGGAACGACCTGCCCGTTCTGCACGCCGGCGCCGGCGACCAGAGTGTCCAGGCTTTCCGAGAGCGAGGCGTCAAACCGCTGCATGGCGGCATGGCTGAAGAAGGCGGACATCGCCAAACCCGCCAGAACCACGACCGCCAGGCTCCAGGCGGCGGCCAGGAGAACGAGGCGGCGGACGAGGGACGGACGGCCAAACGGGGCCACTCCTCGCGCCCAGGGCGCCTTCACGCCTCGCGCGCCTCGCCTTCCACGTCCACCAGTCGGTAGCCAAGGCCCCTGACGGTCTCCACCCGGCCCTGGCCGATCTTCTTGCGCAGGCGTCCGACAAACACTTCGATGGTGTTGGA
>PLFA01000156.1:1571-6991 GCA_003136615.1 Caulobacteraceae bacterium
ATGGCCGGCGGAGCGGCGCAGCAGGGCGCGCAGGCGGGCCAGCAGCTCCTCGGTATGGAAGGGCTTGGTGAGGTAGTCGTCGGCGCCGGCGTCGAACCCGGCCACCTTCTCGCTCCAAGCCCCGCGCGCGGTCAGGATCAGGACGGGGATGGCGATCTTGGCGCGCCGCCAGCCCTCCAGGACAGCCGTCCCGTCGATCTTGGGCAGGCCGAGATCCAGGATGATCGCGTCATAGGGTTCGGTCTCGCCGAGGAACGCCGCCTCTTCTCCATCGGCGGCATGGTCCACCGCGTAATCGGCGTCGGCCAGGGCGCGCTTCAGCTGCCGCGACAGGTCCGGATCGTCCTCCACCAGCAGAATTCTCATAACCGGCCTCTTACCTCTCGCCCAATATGGCGCCGCTGGCCGCATCCACCAGGAAATCGACGCGCCGGCCCCGCGCCGTCATCCAGCGCACGCGATAGACCGCGCGTCCGCCCTGATATTCCAGACCGGTGTCGAGCTGGCGCCCGGGCGTGCGCTCGTGGATACGGGCGATTACCTGGCCGAGCGGCGCGAACTCACCGCGCCGGACGCCGGAGCGGGCTTCCTCCTGTTGCTGGCGCCAATCGGGTCCGGGGGGTGACCCCGGAACGCCCGGGCGCGCGCCAGCCGGATAACCATACGGCGCTGCATAGACAGGGACGCCATAGCCTGGGGCGCCATAGGCGGGCGGGGGCGGATAGCCGCCATAGGCGCGGGGGGCGGGATACGGCGCGCCCTGTCGCTGAGACATACCGCGCGGCGCCATGGTGCGTGGCGCTTCGGCTGGCGCGCCGCCACGCCGGTTCTGCTGCGCCAAGGCGCCAACGGCGGGAGCCAGGACGCCAAAGATCAGCGCGATCAAAAGGATCAATTTGCCAGACACGGCGCGAACCTACAGAAGACCGTCTGAACATCAACTGAACGGTGGCGCCGCGCTTATCCCCCGCGCTGCATCCATCGGGCGAGACGGCTCAGCCCCTTATCCATGGCCGCCTCCTCGGTGGCGAAGCACCAGCGCAGCCAACCCTCGCTCTCGGACCCGAAGGCGGCGCCAGGCGCGAGGCCCAGTCCCGCCTCGGCGATCAGGCGCTTGGCCAGGGCCACTGACCGGGTCTCTCCGACCACGCGGAAAAGCACATACATCCCGCCATCGGGACGGGCGGCCTCGATCCCAGGGATGGCGGCGAGGCCTGTCCAAAGCCGATCCCGCCGGGCCGCCAGCTCATGGCGCAGGTCGTCGATATAGGGTCCGGCTCCCCTCAGGGCCGCCACGCCCCCGGCCTGGAGGAAGTCCGGCGGACAGGAGGTGTTGAATTCCAGCAGCTTGCCGATCTCCGGCTCCAGAGAGGGCGGGGCGACAAGCCAGCCCAGGCGCCAGCCGGTCATCCGCCAGCCTTTGGAAAAGCTGTTGGCGCTGATCAGCCGATCGTCGGGGTCGCCAAGGGTCAGGAAGGAGCCCGGGGCTCCAGGGGATGTGAAATCCAGCCTCTCATAGACGTCGTCGGTGAGGAGCCAAACGCCGAGGCGCCGGCAGTGATCCAGGAGGGGCGCGCGATCCTCCGGCGGCAAAACCCATCCGGTGGGGTTGTTGGGCGAGTTCAGGAGGACAAGGCGCGTCCCCGGCGTGATGGCGCTGAGGAGTTCATGCAGGTCGAGCCGCCAAACCCCGTCGTCGACCCGCAAGCCCACCCGCGTCAGCCGGGCGCTCAGGATGCGGGGAATCTCCACCAGGTTGGGCCACACGGGGGTGACGGCCACCACATGATCGCCAGGGTCCAGCACCGCCTGCATGGCGATCATCAGGGCTGAAACGCCCCCGCTCGTGATTGAGACGCCGTCTGGGTGAAAGGCGCGGCCGTGCAAGCCTTGCAGATAGTCGCCCAGCGCCTCGCGCAAGTCCGCCGCGCCACGGTTGTGGGTGTAGAAAGTCCGCCCCTCGGCCAGCGCCTGTGCGGCCGCCTCGCGGATGAAGGCGGGGGTGGGCTGGTCGCCTTCGCCGAACCAGAACTTCGCAAGATCCGGCGCGCCAAAGCCCGCATTGGCCACTTCCCGCACCTGTGAGACGGCCAGATCCCGCGCCGCCGCCCGGGCCAGGGGTGGCCCCGCGGCCGTCGCGAAGTCGCTGATCGTTTGTCCATCCCGCGCCATGCCGCGACCTCACTTTCGTAGCGACTCGAAGATCGCTTTCTGGGCTGCGATATAGCTCAAGGTGGGGATGGGGTGTGGCAGATTGCGGGCAATCTCGGCGTGCAGCCTGGGCAGGGCGTGGAAGGGCGTCGCCGGATAGGCGTGATGGGCGGTGTGGTAAGACATGTTCCACATCAGCCAGCGTAGGGGCGCGGGCCCCTTAAGTGTGCGGGTATTGACGAAGACATCCGGCGTCTGGGGCATCCCTGTGTGTTCGCCGGTGTTCTGGAGCTGGTGCAAACCCTTGGTCGCAAATAGGGGTCCTATCCAGAACAGCACGGCATCGGCTGATCCGTAGGCGACGGACGCCACGGCGATGACTCCCCAGATCGCCACATGCGCCCGTGCTTCCCAGATCACGAGGCGTCGCTCGCGCGGCCCCAGCCACCAGGCGCTTTCAAGGCCCCGACCCGCCGCCGTCGCGATGATCGCACCTACCCGCCGACGCCAGAAGTCGATCCCGATCAGATCCATCAAATAGCTCGCCCGCGAATAGGCCTTGATGCCCATCAGCTCGGGGTCGCGGCGCGGGTCCTGGGTCGCCCGGTGATGGGCGAAGTGCATCCAGCGGTCGGTGAGGAAGGGATTGAGTGTCACCAAGCCGAACAGATGGCCGAAGACGTCATTCAGGCGCCGGGTGCGAAAGGCGGTCCAGTGGCTCATCTCATGCTGGCCGGCATAGAGGCAGTTGAGCAGCACGCCGTGGATCAGCAGAACCGGGACAAGCGCGAGGATCGCCGACGCGGGGATCATGATGATCGTGGTCGTCGTGACGCCGATGGCGATGAGGAAGCTTCCCGTCTGCGCCGCGCCCTTCGCGTCCGAACGCACGCTCAGCACCTTCAATGTCTTGGCCGCTACGAACTTCGCCGCGCCGGGAGCGATCCAGGCCTCCATGGTTATTATGGTCCGGTGAAGATGGCCTTGGGCATGACCACATGGACGCCCTTGTTGCGGTCCACCAGCTCGGTCACCTCCACATCGCCCGCTACGCTGATCAGCATGTAGGCGTCGTCCCGCGTCATGTGTTTCTGGGCCACCAGAAAGTCGAGCATGTGGTGAAGGGCCTTACGCGTGGCGCCCGAGAGCTCATCGTCAAAGCCCATGGCGATATAGGCCGTGGGGGTCTCGGCCATGGGATAGTCCAGGCCCGTATGCTTATGGACAATGAACTGGAAGGTCCCCACCAGAGAAGTTTCCAGGGCGGTGATATCGGATTCGCCATTACCCTGTCCCGCATGGCCGTCGCCCACCTCGAAAAGGGCGCCCGGAACCCAGACCGGTAGAAAGAGTGAGGTTCCCGCCACCAGCGCCCGGTCATCCATATTGCCGCCAATGATATTGGGCGGCGTGCTGTCATAACGTCCGATCTCCGGCGGCGGAGCGTCGCCCATGCTGCCGAAAAAGGGATGTAAGGGGATGGTGATGTCCGGCGCAAAGCGGGCGGTCATGGCCGCCGCGTCCAAGGGGATGATCTTCATCCGCCCATAGCGGAAGTCGTCTGGCAGGGCGCCCGAGCCGAAGCGGAAGGCGTTGTAGGCATAAGGGATCGCAAGATCGATCCCCACGATCTTCACCTCCAGGGTGTCGCCGGGTTCCGCGCCGTCGATATAAACTGGACCGGTGAGGATATGGCCGCCGGGCCCCTTGTCGGTGACGTGATCGAAGATGGCCTTGAGGGAATCCTCCACTTGGCTCGCCGGCACGCCCGCTTTTTCGAGGCCCTGGGGGCTGTTGGTGATCAGGGTGTGAATGATGACCGTATCGCCTGACTTGACGGTCAGGACCGGCTTCGCGGCCGGATCATAGTGGCCCCATTCCACGGTCTGGGGCGTCGCCTGAAGGGTATAGGTCTCGGCGCGGGCGGCGCCGTGGCCGACAAGGGCGGCGGCGAGGGCCAAAAACGGTAGCAGGCGTTGTTTTGTCACCGGGGGGTTCCTCGCCATAGTCTCAACTGATCACACGCCCACCGTCTCGATACCCATGCCCCTGGTCAAGCCGCGGCCTTGGCCGTCCGCTCATTCAGGTCCAAACCTGCCCTCATGACCGTCCTGGCCTCGCTGATCGCCTTTTTCCTGGCCGCCGGCCTCATCACCGTGACGCCGGGGCTCGACACCGCCCTGGTGCTGCGCGCCACGACGTCCGAGGGCCGGCGCGCGGGGTGGTGGGCGGCCCTTGGCGTTGGCGCGGGGTGTCTTGTCTGGGGCGCGGCCGTGGCCCTGGGCCTGGGCGCGGTCCTCGCCGCCTCAAGCCGCCTCTTCGCCCTGATCCGCTTCGCCGGCGCGGCTTATCTGATCTGGATGGGGCTGCGCCTGATCCTCTCGCGCCGCGAGGGTTATGCCGGTCCCGCCGCGCCCACCCCTAGAGGCCACCCCTTCCGCAGGGGACTTCTCACCAATCTGCTCAATCCCAAGGTGGGGGTCTTCTATGTCAGCTTCCTGCCCCAATTCGTGCCCCACGGCATCAGCTTCGGCCCCTGGTGCTTTCTGCTGGCCACGATCCATGTGGCCCTGGGTCTCGCCTGGTTCGCGGTCTTGATCGGCGCGACCCACGGCGTGCGCGGGATTCTCGACCGCCCCGGCGCGGTGAAGACCATCGACCGGGTGACGGGACTGGTGTTCCTGGGGTTTGGGGCGGATCTTGCTTTGGGGAAGCTTAGGTAGCGGCGCCTATTCGGCCCCCGCCGCCTCACCCATAAATCATCGAGATCGTCTCGGCGACGCAGGCGGGGCGGTCCTCGCCCTCGATCTCGATGGTGCACTGGTTCTTGAGCTGAAGCCCGCCCGAGCGCTCCTCCACGCTCAGCAGCTTCTGGCGAAGGCGCACGCGCTTGCCGATGCGCACCATGTTGGTGAAGCGCACCTTGTCGGAGCCGTAATTGATCCCCCGCGTGACGCCCTTCACTGGCATCAGGCCCTGCGAAAGGAAGGGAATGAGCGAGAGGGTCAGATAGCCGTGGGCGATGGGCCCGCCCATCTCCTTGGTGGCGCGCTCAACATCCACATGGATCCACTGGTGATCGCCGGTGGCCTCTGCGAACTGGTTCACGCGGTCCTGGGTGACCTCCAGCCAATCGGACACCCCTACTTCGGTCCCCACCAGACCTGGCAGGTCCTTCATTTCCACCGCTGACATGGTCTTTAAGCTTCCCTCTGATGTGTCTTGAAGATATCGGCCTCCGCCTTGCCCCAATAGGCGTCGCGGATCAG
>PLFA01000156.1:7091-26326 GCA_003136615.1 Caulobacteraceae bacterium
CTTGCGGTCGGTGAGATAGAGATAGCCCTCCTCGTCCAGCCAGCCGACATCGCCCAGGGTCGTCCAGCCATGCTGGTTGCGGCTCTCGGCCGTCTTGGTCGGATCATTATGATATTCAAAGCTCGCCCCGCCGGCGAAGAAGACCCCGCCCTCGGCCCGGGGCGGCAACTCCTCCCCATTTTCATCGCAGATCTTGACCGCGCAGTTCAGGGCCCGGCCGACTGACCCCTTATGGGCGAGCCAATCTGGCGCGCTGATGAAGCAGAAGCCGTTGGCCTCGGTGCCCGCATAATATTCGTGGATGATTGGGCCCCACCAATCGATCATCGCTTCCTTGACCGGGACGGGGCAGGGGGCGGCGGCGTGGAAGACGCTTTTCAGCGAAGAGACGTCATATTTCGTGCGGATCTCAACCGGGAGCTTCAGCATACGGACGAAATGGGTCGGCACCCATTGAGCGCAGGTGACGCCGAACCGTTCGATCGCCCCCAGGGCGGCCTCCGCGTCGAACCGCTCCATCACCACCACCGTGCCGCCCAGGGTCTGCACGGCCATGGACCAGCCGAGCGGCGCGGCGTGATAGAGCGGGGCGGGGGAGAGATAGATCATGTCGCCCGCGAATCCGAGCAGGGCCTGACCAATCCCCGCCAGGGGGTTGGGCGCATCGACAGGCTGTGGCCCGGTCTCCGGCCGTTTGACCCCCTTGGGCCGTCCCGTCGTCCCTGACGAATAGAGCATGGCCGATCCGCCGCTCTCATCGGCGATGGGGGTCACGGGCATGGTCGCGCGGGCGTCTTCGAAACTCTTGAACGGCCCGCTGGCCTCCTCCGTCATCCAGAGGATCAGGCCCGGAAGCGCCGCGGCGGCGTCCTTGGCGGCGTCCGCCAGCGACCCTGAGGCGATGAGCGCCTTCGCCCCGCTGTCCTTGAGGATATAGTCCAACTCCCCGACCGTGAGCTTGGAGGAGACGCAGGTGAAGCGCAACCCCGCCCGCTGGGCCGCCCACAGGATCTCATAATACCGCGGACTGTTATCCATGAAGATGGCGATGGCCTCGCCCGCCGCGATCCCGTGGCGGCGAAACAGGTGCGCGCCCTGGTTCGAGCGTGCTTCCAGCTCGCCATAGGTCACGCTCTCCCCCGTGCCGGCCATCACATAGGCCGCCTTGTCCGGATGGGTCCGGGCGTGGTGGCTGGGATGGCTCATCAGGCGGCGAGGGCGGCGGCGCGGGCCTTGCCCAGGATCATGTCGCTGGCCTTCTCGGCGATCATGATCGTGGGGGCATTGGTGTTGCCCGAGACCAGGCGCGGCATGATCGAGGCGTCCACGACGCGCAGACCACTGACGCCATGCACCCGCAACTCCGCGTCCACCACGGCGTTCGGCCCCGAGCCCATCTGGCAGCTTCCCACCGGGTGATAGAGGGTCTGGCCGGCCATGCGCGAAAACATGAGAAGGGCCGGGTCGGTGGCAAGGGCGGGTCCGGGGAGCATCTCGTGGTCGATATAGGGCGCCAGGGCCGGCTGGGCGGCAATCTTGCGACCCCATCGGATCCCGGCCAGGGCCACTTCCTGATCCAGGGGGTCGGACAGGTAGTTGGCCAGGATGCTCGGATGGACCGCGGGGTCGGGCGACTTGATGCGGATATGGCCTCGGCTCTCTGGCCGCACCTGACAGGGGGCGATGGTGAGGCCGGGCTTGTCCTCCAGCTCCATCGCCCCGCCTTCGCCAACGCCCGAGGTGTCGGTGGTGGCCGGCAGGATGTGGAACTGGATATCCGGCGCCGCCAGGTCTGGCCGCGACTTGCAGAAGGCCGCGATATGGGCGGCCGAAAGGGTCAGGAGGCCCTTGCGCTGGAAGACATATTTCAGAGCCTCGCCCAGGAACCGCGCGCCCTTGGTCAGCTCATTGACCGAGATCACCCCGGCCTTCAGCCGCCAGGTCATGGGGATCAGATAATGATCCTGCAGGTTCTCGCCCACGCCCGGCAGGTCCTTCACCACCGCTATGCCATGCTCGGCCAGCAGGGCGCCCGGCCCCACGCCGGAAAGCTGCAGCAGCTGGGGCGAATTGACCGCTCCACCACACAGGATCACTTCCCGGTCGGCGCGCACGATCCGCCGCTCGCCACCTTGGATATATTCCACGCCGACAGCCCGTGAGCCGTCGAAGACCACCCGCTGCGCGAGGGCGTCGGTTTCCACTTTCAGATTGGGCCGGCTCATGGCCGGATGCAGATAGGCCACGGCGGTGGAGCAGCGCTGCCCGTTCTTCACCGTGAGCTGATAATAGCCCGCGCCCTCCTGGTCCGCGCCATTGATATCCGCGTTGCGCGGAATGCCCGCTGACTCGCAGGCCGCCACTACGGCGTCGGAAACCGCGTGCGGTTCGGTGATGTCGGAGACATTCAGCGGGCCGCCCACCGCATGATTGTCGCTGGCCCCACGCTCCTGATGCTCGGCGCGCAGAAAATAGGGCTTCACGTCATCCCAGCCCCAGCCGGCGCAGCCAAGCTGGCGCCAACCGTCATAATCGGCGTGCTGGCCGCGCACATAGAGCATGGCGTTGAGGGAGGAGGAGCCGCCCAGCACCTTGCCCCGGGGCCAGCTATAGACGCGGCCGGCGCAGGAGGGGTCGGGGTCTGTCTCATAGTTCCAATTGACCTGGGGGTTCTTCAGATTCCGCGCATATCCCACGGGGACGTGGATCATCAGATTGGACATGAATTGCGGAAGGTTCTTGGTCGGCCGGTCATCGCCGCCGGCTTCCAGCAAAACGACCCGGTTTCGCGGATCCGCCGAGAGCCGGGCTGCCACCACGCATCCAGCCGAGCCCGCGCCCACCACCACATAGTCCGCGCGCAATTCCTCTGGCATGCACGTCTCCTCGTCTTTTTTTATCTTAAACGACGTCTTATGCCCTGGGTCGCGTCCTCGTAAAGCCCGCGCGCGTCGGGTTCGGGGGCGCTCCGAAACCCAAGAGGAAACCCCGCATGACCCATCCTAGCTTCGAGACCCTGCTCTATGGCGTGGAGGATGGGATCGCCACCATCACGCTCAATCGGCCGGATCGGCTGAACGCCTTCACCAGCCGCATGATGGCGGACCTCATCGCCGCCTTTGACGAGACCGACGCCGACGATGCGGTCAAAGCCGTTATCGTTACCGGGGCGGGCCGGGCCTTCTGCGCCGGGGCGGATCTGGCCTCGGGCGGGTCCACCTTCGACTTTGCCGCCAGCGCTGATCCCCTGCGCCTGGAGGCGGGGGTGGGCGGCGTTCAGCGCGATGGCGGCGGGCGTGTCACCTTACGCATCTTCGACAGCTTGAAGCCCGTAATCGCGGCGGTGAACGGCCCGGCCGTGGGCATCGGCGTCACCATGCAGCTGGCCATGGATATGCGCCTGGCGTCCACGGCCGCGCGCTTCGGCTTTGTCTTCGCCCGGCGCGGCATCACGCCCGAGGCGGCCTCATCCTGGTTCCTGCCCCGCCTGGTGGGTGTCCAGACAGCCCTGGAATGGTGCTATACGGGCCGGGTTTTTCCCGCCCAGGAGGCGCTGGATAGGGGCCTCGTGCGCTCGCTGCATGAGCCGGAGGATCTGCTGCCGGCGGCACGCGCCCTGGCGCGGGAGATCATCGACAACACCGCCCCGGTGTCCGTCGCCCTGACCCGTCAGCTTATCTGGCGCATGGCGGGGGCGGATCATCCCATGCGCGCCCACCAGGCCGACAGTCGCGCGATACAGGCCCGCGGCGCGGCGGCCGACGCCAAGGAAGGGGTCAGCGCCTTTCTTGAAAAGCGCCCCGCCGATTACCCGAATCGGGTGTCACTCGACATGCCAAATGTCTGGCCTGACTGGACCACGCCCGACTTTAGTTAGGAAGCTTTAGAGCTCTGGCTGGCTGAATCTTGCACGTAAGAGGGAATTCGGCCCCTAACTTCTCCCGTCTAAAGTCCATTCTTTTGAGTTTCTCTTGTTTTTCCGAGGGAAAGTCCATAAATAGGCATAGTCATTTTGTGATCTTGTGTGAACAAGTGTTACATCCCCGGAGAACTGAATAAATATCATGGATATCAAGCCCGAAATAATTGAGATGACGTCGGAAATTGTCGCCTCTTATGTCGAAAAAAACACGATTTCCCCAGGCGAATTGCCGACGCTCATCCAAAGTGTTTATCGCGCACTTACCGGAGTCAATACTGCGGTGGAGGTTGTTGAAGCGCCTGTAAAAGAACCGGCCGTGCCACTTCGCCGCTCGATTACACCAGATTTTCTTGTGTGCCTGGAGGATGGCCGCAAGTTTAAGTCGCTAAAGCGTCACCTTCGCACGCGCTATAATCTGAGCCCTGAGGATTATCGATCCAAGTGGGGCCTGCCCAAGGACTACCCCATGGTGGCGCCCAATTATGCCAAGGCCCGCTCGGACCTTGCTAAGCAAATGGGTCTGGGCCAAGGCGGTCGCGCTGTCGCTCGCAAGGGGAAGTAGGTCACGATCTGTCTGGGAGCGCGGGCGTAACCGCCCGCGCTCCTTGAGGCCCTACTCGCTCTTATCCGGCCGCGGCAGCCTGCCGCCGGATGCGCTCTACCATGGAGGCGAGACCGTTGGCGCGCTGTTGCGACAGGGCGCCTGTGAGGCCAAGTTTCGCGAAGGCCGCTGGCGCGTCAAAGGCGAGGATCTCCGCCGCCGGGCGATCTGAATAGAGCCGCAGCAGGATAGCGATCAGCCCACGGACAATATGGGCGTCGGAATCGCCACGGAACCTCAAGCGCGCCCCGTCGCCCGGGTCTCTGACGAGCCAGACCTGGCTGGAACAGCCCCTCACCTTATGATCCTCGGAGCGCTCGGCGTCCGACAGCGGCGCAAGATCGCGCCCCAGCTCGATCACATAGCGATACCGCTCCTCCCAATCGCCCAAGATCTCGAATTCGTCGGTCAGTTCGGCGAGGGCGGCATTGATATCGGGGCTTAGGCTCTGGGTCATGGCGCGCGGTGTAGGGCGTCACGAACGCCTTAGGAAACCCTCAAGCCGTCGGCGGGTCGTTTTCCCGCGGACCCATCAGCCGGCTCGGCCGGTCTTCCGCCCGCCTTAAGGGGTGGCCCCAAAGACGCCAGATCGACCAGATCGCGCCGGACACGCAGGTGACATTGATCATGGCCTCCATGAGCAGGCCACCGTCCTTGAGGAGCAGGGCCGGTGCATATAGGCCGTGCAGGAGATTGAAGGAGATGTCGATGAAGCCCAGGAAGCCCAGGGCGCCGCTGGCGATCAGGCCAAACAGCACCGCCTTGGCGTCGCGCCCCACCAGGTAAAACGCCGCCAGGGACGCGGTCACGGCGATCAGCAGATCCGCCAGGGGGAAGGCGGATTCGAAGCCCAGATAGACCGTTGTCAGCCGCACAAGGGCGGGATTTGTCATATCGTGGACGAACTTCGGCAAGGTGAGATCGCTGCGGAAGAAGGCGATCCAATAGGCGCAGACCAAACCCCCGCCCCCGGCGGCGAGAATGGCGGCGTGGATTTTATCGGTGCGCGAAAGGGCTGGATTCACGGTCAGGCTCCCGCCGCGGGCGTGGCGGCGATCAGTCGCGCGAGAAAGACGGTGAGCAGCGGCGCGAACCCCCACGCCACGCCGATGAAGGCTGACTTGTCGATGGACCGTCGGATGCCAAGGATCGGGCGATCTGACCACGACCAGGCGTGCAGCCAATATTCATTGAGGCCCTCGGTCAGAAGCCCCAGAACGGCCCCTACCATGAACAGGACCGGAAAAACGCCGCGCAGGGCCTCGCGCCCGCCGATCACCCAGCCGACCCCAAAGCCCTGAACGAGCCCGAAGATCAGGACGACATTAATCAGCGGATAAAGCGGGGATCGATAGGTCCACAGATTCAGGAAGCGGGCGACGACTTCCACGCAGGTCCCAATCGCCAGGGCGGCGAGGAAACAGGCGAAAGCCAGGCTCAGCATGATCCGTCATCCCATTCAGCGCGGCCGCCGCGCAAGCGACCCACGTTCAAACTGTCATCTAAACACGATAAGCCAGACTATATTGCGGCGCGCGGTCCTGTCCACGAAACGCGATGTTCAGCCAGGCGGATGCATCGGGAGGCGAGGTTGCGGTTCAGTGGCTTACTCTTGGGTCTCGGTCTGACCTTCTGCGCGGTGGTCGCCCAGGCGGCCCCCGTCCTCATGATCTCCATCGACGGCCTGCGCCCTGGCGACGTGCTGGAGGCCCAGGCCCGGGGCGTGCAGGTTCCCGTCCTTCAGGCCATGGTGAAGGAAGGCGCCTACGCCACGGCCGTGCGCAATGTCCTGCCCACCGTAACCTATCCCGACCACACCACCCTGGTGACCGGAGTCTGGCCGTCTCTCCACGATATCGCCAGCAACCTGACCTTTGATCCCCTGCGCAAGAACATGGGCGGCTGGTATTGGTATAGCCCCGCCATCAAGGTCCCGACCCTCTGGGACGCGGTGCATGCGTCCGGCGGCGTGGTCGCCAGTCTGGGCTGGCCGGTGAGCGTGGATAACCCGTCCATCGACGACGATATCCCCGAATACTGGCGGGCAAAGACGCCTGAGGACATCAAACTCTTCCACGCCCTCTCCACCCGGGGCCTGCCCGAAGCGGTGGAGGCCAAGTCCCATGTGACCCTGGCCGACGTCTTCGATCTGACGCCGGCGGCCGATGAGGCCAAGGCGCGGATGGCGGCGGCTATCATCGCCCTCAAGCATCCCGCCTTCATGACCGTTCACCTCTCCAGTCTTGATGAAGAGGAGCATGAATATGGCCCGGGCTCGCCGCAGGCCTACGCGGCCCTCGCGCGCATCGACGCGGCGGTGGGAGACCTGGTGGCGGCGGCCCGGCGGGAGGAGCCGGATCTCGTCGTCGCCGTCGTCTCCGACCACGGCTTCGCCCCCGTGGAGCATGACATCGACATCAACACGGCCTTTGTTGACGCGGGCCTGATCACCCTGGGTCCTGACGGCAAGCCCGTCTCCTGGAAAGCCGCCCCCTGGATCTCGGGCGGTTCGGCCGCGGTTGTCCTTGCGGACCCCCAGGACGAGGCCCTGCGCGCCAAGGTCGGCGCCTTGCTGGACAAGTTGAAAGCCGATCCCGCTTCAGGGATCAATGCGGTGATCGACCGTCCCGCTATCGCCGCCATGGGCGGGGCGCCTGAGGCCGACTTCTTCATCGACGCCAACATCGGCTATGAATTCGGCTCCAACCTCACCGCACCCCTCATTGTTCCGGGCCACCAAAAGGGCACGCACGGCTACTTCCCCTCCCACCCCGAGATGCGCTCAACCTTTATCATCACCGGCCCCGGCCTCTCCGCCCACGGCTCCCTCGGCGAAATTGACATGCGCGACATCGCCCCCACCCTGGCGGGACTCATGGGTGTCAGCCTGCCCAGCGCCACGGGGAAGAGTTTGTTCTGAAACGTAGCTTCAATCGCGGCGCCTAGATCTTAGTCGGCCAGCTTGTAGGACATCAGGACCTGGGTTTCACTCAGCAGCCGCACATTGTCGTTATTGTATTGTTCTTGAAGCACTTTTACATAGTTCTTGAGCTTCGGCACATAGTACAGTTCAGCGTGGGTTGCCCGCGTGATCAGTTGGCTGCCGCCACGCCGAGTTTGGGTGAGACTTGTCGCCCCTTGGCCGGAGGCCGTCACGCCCGCCACGGCCGCGGCCGCCACTTCAAAAGCGCCCTCACTGACTCCGTCAGACACCACCTTCAGTGCGCGGAAGGTTCCGGCGGGCACGGTGATGTCCTGCCAGCCCATGACCTTATAGCGCGCGCGGACGTGATCTGAGATTTGGGCGCCCCGACGCAGGGAGTCGACATAGTCTATGCTCCAGGTGTCGCCGGGCTTCATGGGGAATGAGAAGGGCCGGGCGGTGATCTCCTCCTCGCCGCCCGCCAGCTGTCGCTTACTCCAGTCGAGGCCCGCCAGATGGTCCACATATCCGGTCGGGGCCCCGTCGGTCTTTACCCCGACAAGCATTGTCGTCTCATCGACCCGGTCCACCGCGACGTCGAGGATAAGCTGGTGAAACTCGCTGGCGCCCTTTTGCGTCGTCGACTCGAACACCCAACTGTCACCGACCCGCATGGTCGGAGCCGGCGCGATCTCTTGGTCCTGGGACTTCGCCGATGTGGCCAACGCCAGAGCGATGCAGCCTAAGATCAGACTTGGCGTGATGAACCTGAACATCGCAATCATCCCCTCGTGACGCGGAGCCAAGGCTAAGCTGAAGAATCTTGTAATCTGCTTAAGGCGCCCTGTGCAGGGCTCCCCGCGCCTACGTCCGGAGGCGGTAACAAATATTCATCTTACGGTGTCACCGGCCGCCCGCCTTCCCGATAGACCACCCCCGCCTTCATCACGAAGGCCACGTGCTCCAGGCGCGAAATGTCGCTTAAGGGATCCCCCTCCACCGCGATGATGTCGGCGTATTTGCCAGGCGCGATGGAGCCCAGATTATCGCCCAGCGGCCCCAGCGTCTTGGACGCGGTGGTGGTGGCGGCCTGGATGGCCTGCATGGGCGTCATGCCCCATTCCACCATCTTGGCGAACTGCTTGGCGTTGTCGCCGTGGGGATACACCCCGGCGTCGGTGCCGAAGGTCATGGTCACCCCCGCCTTTACAGCCCGGCGGAAGGTCTCCCGCTGCAAACGCCCGATGGTCCGCTCCTTGGCGAGGCTCTCCGGCAGCATGCCAACCTTGGCGCCTTCGGCCAGGATGAAGTCATCATTATAGATATCCATGTCGAAAACGGCGCCGCGGGCCTTGGCCAGGGCGAAGCTCTCGTCATTGGCGAGGCTTGCATGTTCGATTGTGTCGACCCCGGCGCGGATGGCGTCATTGATGCCGCTCGTGCCATGGGCGTGAGCGGCCACCTTCAGGCCCAGGCGGTGGGCCTCGTCCACGGCCGCCTTCATTTCCTCATAGGTCATCTGCTGGGCGCCAACGCTGTCGCCCTTGGAGAGCACGCCGCCGGTGGCGCAGAGCTTGATCAGGTCGGCGCCATATTTGTGCACTTCCCGCACCTTGTGAGCCACGGCCTCCGGCCCATCCGCCACCCCCTCGCCCACGGCGTGATAGCTTTCGGGCAGCAGGTTTTCATCGCAATGGCCCCCCGTGGCGCCGATCAGGGGACCAGATACGAAAAGGCGCGGGCCCACCGTCTCGCCCCGATTGATGGAGTCCCGCAAGGCCACATCGGCATATCCCCCCGCGCCCACATTGCGCAGCGTGGTGAAACCAGCCTGCAGGGTGCGATAGGCGTTGGCCACGCCGCTGATCGCCGAGGCCGGCGCCGTCACGCTGAGCGAAGCATAGCCATGCAGGTCCGCGCGTGAGGTGATGTGGGTGTGCATGTCGATAAGACCAGGCAGGATCGTCTGCCCCGTCAGATCGATCCGCCGCGCCCCGGCTGGAACCGCAAGCGCGCCCGCCGTTCCCACCGCCGTCACCTTGTCGTCCGTGATCACCACGGCCGGATCGGCGATCGCTTGGCCGCTCGCGGGATCCACCATCCGCGCCGCGGAGAGATAGATGGTCTCAGCCTCAGCCGCGCCGGCCGCCAAGGCGCCCGCCGCCGCCACCGCGAGCAAGCGCGCTGTGAAGCTCATGAACTTTCTCCCATCTATTCAGTCTTTGCGAAAGGCGCGGCTCGAGACCGAGATATTATTCCCGTTCGGGTCCTTGGCGTTGGCGTAGGAATAGCCGTCGGCGACATGTTCCGGGCCGAAAACAAGGCCCTTCTGGGCGCTCGCCGCGCGAAATTCCGAAACATCTTCCACGTCAAAAGTCAGCTTCACCGTCACCTGGCCGGTTTTGACGCTCTTGGCCGCGGCATGAACCATGATGTTGGCGCCGCCGCCCCGCGCCACAAGTTCGACAATCCGGTCGCCCGGTAGACGAAGCACGTCAAAACCAAAGTGTTTTTCGTAAAAGGCCACCGTGGTCTCGACGTCCCGGGCGTAGATGACAATCCGGTTCAGCGGGAGCGGCATGAGGGTCTCCTCAGACATGCCGCCGTCCGCCCGCCGGGGCGGCCGGCTCGGCCATTATGTCGCTGGCGAACCCTTCCACGGGCCGCATGGCGCCCGACCGCACCCGCGCGGCGAAGGTCTCAACCAGAGCGTCATAGTCGGCCAGGCCCTGGAGCTCGGCGATGATCTTGGGAAGTTCCGCCTTGAGCGCCTCACGCGCGTGGGGGTCGTGGGCGAACCCCGGCTCCAGGGCTCGTCGATAGCGGGGATAGATCTTGCTGGATTGGAACCACTCGGCCAGCAGCTCAACCCACGTGAAGACCGTGATCCCGAGCGTGATGTGTAGGGACGACGCTTTCGACGTGGCGGTGGAATGCACGAACCCGCGCGGCAGATAGAGCATGTCGCCGGGGCCAAGCTCCACCTCCATCACACGCGGGGTCGGTTGCTGGGCCTGGGCTGAATGGGGCTGGGTATGATGGGGTAGGGGAGCCGGAGGGGCGTTGACCTTCCAGTGCTTGTGACCGGCGATCTGCAGCACGAACACCTCATGGGTGTCGTAATGGGGCGTGAATCCGGCGCAGCCCCCCGGGGTCAGATACAAATTGGTGTGCACGGGATGGTCGAACTGCGCCTCGATCCGCGCCGCCAGATCAGCCAGGGGCCGCCAGGCGAGATGAAAGAAGGGCGCCGAGATGGTCGCCCCGCCCCGATAGAGCGCTGTCACCCTCGCCGGATCGAGCACGCCGGCCAGGCTGTCACGGCCGACCTTGACGTTCTGCGTGAAGGCTTCGGGGGGAATATAGCGCCCGCCTTGGGTGAGCTGGATCGCCGGATAACGCAGGCCCGCCGAGGCGATGGTGGCTTCCAGATCCGCGCGGGTCAGGAGGCTGTCATAGAAACTTGGCCCCGCCCGCCGAATATACAGCGGGCGCCGTTCCCAATAGTCAGCGAAGAACGCCTCCCGCGACATGGGCGCGATCAGGTCTTCGAAGCTGAGCTCCATGCGCGTCGGACTTGAAGCGAAATCACCGTCCATGGGGATACCTTAGTCCAACATCGGCGCCATGCCAGGCTCCGCCTTGGCCATGGCCCTTTGATAGGGGGCCCGAGCGCCGATGCGCTTCAGATAGGCCTTCACGTTGGGATAGTCCGCGATGGACGTGCCGCGAAAGGCCCGGCTGGTGGTCAGGCAATAGACCATCATGACGTCCGCGGTGGTGAGATTCGCGCCGCCAAAGAACGGCGCTTCGGCAAGCCGCCTCGACCATTTCCCAACCGCGCCGGCTGCGATCGGCGACAAAAGGCGCGGCGGGATTGCCCTCGCCGGAGCCCATCAGCACCAGCTGCATCATCAGGGTGGTCATGAAGGTCGCGTTCGACCCATGAAACCAGAACAGGTGGCCCGCGAAATCCGGATCATCTGGCCCCGGCGTCAGCCGCCCGTCGCCATAGCGCCCGCAGATATAGTCACAGATCGCCCCGCTCTCGCCCAGCACCAGATCCCCATCGGTGATGACTGGCGCAATCCCCATGGGGTGCAGAGCCTTATAGGCGTCGGGCGCCAGGCGGTTATCGGCGCGGCGGTCGTAGCGCTTCAGCTCATAGTCGATCTCCAGCTCCTCACAGAGCCAGACGATCCGCTCCGATTGCGAAATCCCCAGGTGATGAACCGTCAACATCGCCGCGTCGCCTCAAGCCGTGCTGCGAGCAGGCTAGGTCATTCGGCCGGACGCCGATAGCCCGGGGGATGCGGAGGGGTGTCAGACCCCCAAGCTGGCCGCGCAGACGCCCGAGAACAGGCTCGCGGTTTCGCCGCCCACCCAGACATCGCCCGCCGCGTCATGGTCGATGTGGATGCGACCCTTGCGATCCAGCCGCGCCCCTTGCGAGACCACATAGGGCGCGTGCGCCTCGCCGCTGGCGATCAGCCATTGGGCGACCGAGGCGTTCAGGCTGCCGCAGACCGGATCCTCCACCAGCGCGCCATGCGGATCGGTGAAAAAGGCGCGGATCTCAAAGGCCGCTTCATGTCCCGCCGGATAGGCGCCCACCACCCCGAGATCGAGGGTCTGGGGATGTGATCGTGCAGGGTCGAGGGCCAACACCGCCTCGGCGGAGCCCAGCTTCACCGCCACCCACCCCGGCCCATTATCGACCCACTGGGCGTCCACGATCGCCTCCCTGGATATTCCCAAAACGCCGACGATCTCGGCCAGCTTCGCCGGCTCCACGGCGCCGAAGCGGACCACCGACGGCGCGGCGAAAGCCAGGCGTGACCCCGACCGCCGGACCCGCACCAGGCCGGCCGCGCATTCCTGGATGATCATCTCGGGGTGCTTCGGCTCGCCGCCCGCCACCAGCCAGGCGTGCGTGGTCCCCAAGGTGGGATGGCCGGCGAAGGGCAGTTCGCGGGTCAGGCTGAAGATCCTGACGGCGTAGTCGGCTCGGGGGTCTTTGGGAGGCGCCAGGAAGGTCGTCTCGGAAAGGTTCAGCCAGCGTGTGATCTGTTGCATCACCGCCGTATCCAGATCAGCCGCGCCCGCCACCACGGCCACCGGATTGCCGGTGAACGGGCCATCGCCAAACACATCGACGAGTTGAAACGGATAGGTCATTAGACTGCGGTCCTTATGGAAAAGTGACGGGCCCCGGCGACGCAGGCGACCACCGCCAGGCTCACCAGGATCATGGAGGCTCCCACCGGCTCGCGCAGCAGCGCGGCGGCGAGGACAAGGGCGAACATTGGCTGCAGAAGCTGGATCTGGCCCACCGCCGCCGTGCCGCCTTGGGCCAGCCCTCGATACCAGAAAACAAAGCCGATAAGCATGCTGAACAGCGAAACATAGGCGAGGCCCGCATAGGCCGGCGCCCCGACAGTGGCCCAATCCGGCGGGGTCACGAACAGGAGCGCGACCAGCATGGCGGGCAGGGCCAGGGTCAGAGCCCAGGAGATCACCTGCCAGCCGCCCAGCCGTCGCGACAGCACCGCGCCCTCCGCATAGCCGAAGCCGCAGACCGCGATCGCCGCGAGCATCAAGAGGTCCCCCTGTGGCGTTGACGCGCCTCCGCCAGCCAGCGCGAAGGCCGCGACGAACCCGCCGCCCAGAACGGCGAACAACCAGAAGGGCGGACTTGGCCTCTCCCCGCCGCGCAGGACCGCGAAGGCCGCGGTCGACAGGGGCAGAAGGCCCGTGAAAACGATGGCGTGGCCGGCGGCCATGTGGCGCAACGCCAGGGCGGTCAAGAGCGGGAAACCCACGACCACGCCCAGCGCCACGCCGACCAGGCTACGGACTTCCGCCCAGGTGGGAATGCGCTGGCGCGTGGTGACCAGCAACGTAAGGGATATGGAACCCGCGATGGCCGCCCGGGCCAGGGTCAGGAAAACGGGGTCGATGTCCGACACGGCGGCGCGGGTCGCCGGCAGCGAACCGCTGAAGATCAGCACGCCCGCCAAGCCGTTCATCCAGCCGCTCGTCTTCTGGTCCATCGCGGGCCCCTTTTCCAAGGGTCCTGCTTGCGCCCGGAAGGCTGGCTGCGACAGGGACAATACAGTACGGTTTGACCGAACTGTATCGGATCAAAAGGTCGTAAGGTTGGACGCTATCCCTGACCCCTCGCTGACCCTCGTCGAAAGTGTGATGCGCGAGGTCCGCCAGCGTATAACCGCGCGCGCTGTCGCGCCGGGCGCGCGCCTCCCCTCCATCCGCCGCCTCGCCGAGACGACCGGCGTCTCCAAGTCCACCGTGGTCGACGCCTATGATCGCCTGGTGGCCGAGGGCGCTATCGTCTCGCGGCGGGGTTCTGGCTTCTTTGTCGCTGGCCAGGCCTCGCCCCAGACCGCGCCTATGTCCCTCGCCGACATTGGCCCGCGCCTGGACCGGGAGATCGATCCCTTTTGGGTCTCCCGTCAATCATTGGAAACCAGCGACCGGGTGCTCAAGCCCGGCTGCGGCTGGCTGCCGTCGCCTTGGCTGCCCGAGGATGCGGTTCGTCGGGCCCTCCGGGGCCTCTCCCGCGCGACGGACGGAGCCCTTGCGGACTATGGCGCGCCGCTTGGCCTGCCCGCCCTTCGGGGGTGGCTGGCCCGGCGCATGGGCGAGCGCGGCGTTGTCGCCTCGCCGGATCAGATCCTGCTCACAGAGAGCGGCACCCAGGCCATCGATCTTGTCTGCCGCCTGCTGATCCAGCCCGGCGATACGGTCCTGGTGGATGATCCCTGTTACTTCAACTTCCACGCTATTCTGCGCGCCCATCGCGCAAAGATCGTTAGCGTCCCCTATTCGCCCGAAGGTCCGGATATCGCCGCCTTCGCGCAGGCGCTTCAGCAGCACGCCCCCCGGCTCTATGTGACCAATTCCGGCGTCCATAATCCCACCGGCGCAACCCTCTCGCCGACCACGGCCCATCGTCTCCTGAACCTCGCCGAGGCCCATGATCTCACCATCATTGAGGACGACATCTTCGCCGATTTTGAGATCGAGCCGGCGCCCCGTCTCGCGGCCCTGGACGGGCTTGATCGGGTGATCCTCATCGGCAGCTTCTCCAAGACCCTCTCGGCCTCGGTGCGGTGCGGCTATGTGGCGATCCGGAGCGACTGGCTTGAGCGGCTGACCGATCTCTCCATCGCCACCAGCTTCGGCGCCGGACGGCTCGCCAGCGAGCTGGTGCTCCGCGTGGTGCAGGACGGCGCCTATCGCCGCCACCTGGAGGCGCTCAGGGCGCGGCTGGCCAAGGCGAGGCCTGAGGTGATCGCGCGCCTTCGCGACATGGGGGTCACCCCCTGGATCGAGCCTCGGGCGGGCATGTTCCTCTGGTGCGAGCTCCCGCCCGGCGTCAGCGCCGCCGCCCTCGCCCGCGCCGCCCTGGAAAGGAATGTGGTTCTGGCGCCTGGCGATGTCTTCAGCCTGTCTCAATCGGCAGGCCGCTTCATGCGCGTCAACGTCGCCCAGTGCGCCGACCCGGCGGTGTTTGAGGTGTTGCGGCAGGCGCTGGGGTAGCGGAAGATAGGGAGCGTCTGTGGGGGCTCATGAGGATGGTGGGGAAGATCGGCGTCGCGATCGCCTGCCTCGCTGTTGTTTTCGCCCCACTCTGCCGCGCCGCGAAGGCCGCCCCGACACCGCCCGTCACCGGCGATGCCCGCGTGGACGCTCTGCTTGGCCAGATGACCGCGAGCCTGCACTATACTTCCTGGTGGTCGCCCTACATCAGCGGCCACCCCAAGCCTTGGCAGACCGCTTACGCCCATGGCCCCACGACCAAGCTCCTGCCGTCCTTTCAAGGCCACATCCCGCCCGACGGCATGCACTTCGTCTTGGATATCCTTCTCGCGGCCGCCCTTTTGAGCAGTGTCGCGGCTTGGCCCAGCTTCATCGGCCGTCGGGATGACCCGCGGTAAGTTGTGAACTCCAGCCCCTCAAAACAGTCTCGCCCCGTTCGCCCCCCCCCCGTCCGGCGCGAACAGGACCGCCTCGCCCTCCGCATCAGGAACGCCGACTACCAGCACCTGCGACATGGCATACGCGCCAGATGCGCGTCATCGCAACTGACTATCCTTGCTGCCCCGCCGATTGATCCCGACCAGCACAATGCGGCTGTCGCGGCCGGACTGACACGTGACGCAGGTTCGCGCGCCGGGCAGCGCCTTGCGGCGCGCCTCGGGGATCTCATCGCCACATTCATCGCAGTGCTCCGCGCCCTCGCCAGAGGGCAGGCGCGCGCGGGCGGTCAGGATGCCATCGGTGATGGTGTCTTCAATCTGGTCCAGAACCGCGCCTTCGCGCGCCCAGCCGGTCGCCATGTCCTCTCCATATGTGTGTGTTTGTCAGCCTTTTAGATAATCCGCGCGACGACGATGCAAGCTCCGCCTGACGGGCGCCTTGTATGAACCCCGGGCCGTCTTCCGAGTTCAGCCCATATGAAAAATCTCGGGTTCCTATCCTCCGCTCTCATCGGCGCCGTGGCGAGCGCTAGGTCCATGACGCCCATGGCGACCCTGGCCACGGCGCGGCTCGCGGGACGTCGCACACCAGGGCGGCTGGTCCTGCTGGACCATCCCCTGTTCGAGTTCGGCGCCGTGGTCATGGGGGCCGGCGAGCTCTTGGGCGACAAGCTGGAGTCCGCGCCTGATCGGACGGTGTTCCTCGGCTTGCTCGCCCGCACCTTAAGCGCCGCCATCGCCGGCGCCGCCCTGGCGCCCCGCGGCCGTGAACGGGCCGGCGCAGCGGTCGCCGTCGCCACCGCCGTGCCCTTGGCCTATCTGACACTCGCGGCCCGCAAGCGCGCCATGGCGCGATTTGGCCAGACCCGCAGCGGCCTCATCGAGGACGCGCTGGTTGTCCTTGCGGGGATCACGGTGGTGGCGCTATCGGTGAGGCGGAGTTAAAGGGCGATTGAATAAACTGGCGCTCATTTTTGCCTTGGGCGCAGTCTTCGGGACAACGTCCGCGTGCGCCCAATCAGCCGGCTCGCCGGCGCCGCCCTTGGGCCTGACACCTGTCCCGTTCGTCGGCTGTGCGCGGGACGGTCAGACCGGCCCAAAACCCCCGCCCAAGGGCGGCCCGAGGTTGTTGGCCGTGGACCCGGCGACGGCGCGGAGGCTCGCCTATTTCAGCGATGGCATGGGGATTGGCGTCCTCGCCCCGCGTGGTTGGCGCTGCTTCGGCGCCTATGGATCGAATGGATCAACGCTCTATGTGTCGCTGGAACCCATGGGCGCCTCCGAGCTTGCGCCGGAGTTCACGGGCCCTGTTATCCAGGCGTCTGTGAGTTTGGGAGGGACCTCCGGACGGTTCGAGGTAGCCCAGGTGATCGCGCGCGTCTTTCCTGCCCATATGGCTTTTGCCCGCAAGGTCATCAGCGAGGGCTTTGAACCCGCAAGCTCATTCAAGGTCGGCCCATTTCCCCATGACTGGTTGACCCGGCGCGGCGCCGATGTGATCGAATATGTGACGCCGCCCAACTCAGACGGACTGGGCGTGGCCGCAAGCCGGTTGAAACCGAGCGCTGATCCGATCTCTGGGGTGGCGATCCTCCAAGACGAGGATACCGACCTGCTGTTCCTTGCCGCTCGCCTGCCGCCGGACCTGTCAGACCTCGCCGCGACAATTGTCCCGCAATTCGAAAGGGACGCTGTCAAAATTGGATCAGCCCGCTAGCCTTCACCACGCCCCATGCCCGACTCCGCGTCCGATCCAGTCGATCCCCAACTCCTCCGAGCCTGGCTCACCGGTCGCTCCATCTCCCGGGGCCTCCCCGCGCCGGTCCCCGACCATGGGGGCTGGCGGGTCGATGTCGGCCTTCCCACAGAAGTGGCGCGCTATGTCTTCGCGGACGTCACCCCGGGCCTGAAGCATCTCGGTGAAAGCATTCGGGCGCCCTTTGTGTCCCTCAAGCTGTGTGGTCCTGACAGCCTGCTCCGGTCCATCCTTCCGGCCAGATGGGAGATCCAAGGCGGTAACCACCTCATGACGTTCGATGGCGATCTTCGCGCGCCGCGCGCGCCACCGCCGGGCTATGACCTGGAGGTCGCCACGGATGAACGCGGCATCGCCGTGCGGGTGCTCGACCGCGAGGGCGACCTCGCCGCCAGCGGCTTCGCCGCCGAAACGCCCGGCGCCTTTGTCTATGATCGCATCATCACGGAGCCGGCCCACCAGCGGCGGGGTTTAGGCCTTACCGTCATGACCGCCTTGGGCGCCCAGCGGCGCTCAAGCGGCGCGCGCCACGTTCTGGTCGCCACGCCAGAGGGCCGCGCCCTTTACGCCACCCTGGGCTGGACCGTGCGCTCGCCCTTTGCCACAGCGATGATTCCGGGAGGGTGATAGGTCTTGGCGGCGAGCTTGCTCACCCCTCCCGCAGAAACCGATACCCCACCCCGGGTTCGGTCACGATGATCTTAGGCGCCGCCGGGTCGGCCTCCAGTTTCTGGCGCAGATGGCCCACGAAAACGCGCAGATACTGAACCGCGTCCGCCTGGGCCTCGCCCCAGACGGCGGTGAGGAGCTGACGGTGGGTGATCACCTTCCCGCCGCCCAGAACCAGCTGTGTCAGGAGGTCATATTCCCGGGGCGAAAGGCGCACGGCCTCGCCGGCGCGCGTCACCATGCGCTGGACCAGATCCACCTCGACGTCGTGGCTGCGCACCACCGGGGCCACCCCGGCGCGGATCACCCGGCCGCGCAGAGCCGCGCGCAGGCGGGCCATGAATTCGCCAACGCCAAAGGGCTTTTCCACATAGTCGTCGGCATTGTTATCCAGGGCGCGGATCTTCTCCGCCTCCTTCTCCCGCGCCGAGAGGATCAGGATCGGGCCCTCATAGATCTTGCGCGCCGCGATCAGCACCTCCTGACCGTCCTGGTCGGGAAGGCCCAGATCCAGCACCACCGCGTCCGGCGGGCGGTGCGTTAGGGCGGCCAGGCCCTCCGCTCCGGTCATGGCGGAGAGCATCTCAAACCCATTGGCCTCCAGGGCCGGACGTAGAAATCGGTGAATCTGCGGCTCATCATCGATGATCAGAATACGGGGGCTCTGGGCGGACATCAGGTCAGCGCTCCAGCAAGGCCGATCCCCGGCGTTTCCTTGCGCAGGCTGATCAGGACGCGCGTCCCATGATCGCCGTGAATGGGGCTGGCTGCGGCGATCCGTCCGCCCATGGCCTCCACGAAGCCTTTGGAGATGGAGAGACCCAGCCCGATCCCCTGGCCCCGGTCGCTGGGCGCCGTCACCCGGCGAAACTTGTCGAACACCCGCTCCAGTTCGGCGGTGGGAATGCCCTTGCCGTCGTCCTCGATGCTGATCACCACATTGCGCTGATCTTCATAGACCGCCGCCTCGATCTGCGATCCATCAGGGCTGTAGGCGATGGCGTTCTCCAGGATGTTGACCAGCGCCTGTTCCAGCAGCGCCGGGTCGGCGGGGACCGTGCTGATGGTGGTCGGATAGTCGCGGCTAAGTTTGCGCTTGCCGAGCCGGCGGGTGACCCGCTCGGCGGCGGCGGAGACCACGTCGCGCAGGTCGGTGGCCTCGGTGCGTGGGGCCACACCGCCGCCCTCCAGCCGGGTCATGTCGAGCAGGTCGCCGACATAGCGGTTCAGCCGCTCGGCCTCGTCGCGGATGCTGTCCAGCAGGTCCGCCTGGGTCGCCTCGTCCAGCGAGCTCCGGTACTCGATCAGGGTGGTGGTCGAACCCAGGACGCCGGCCAGCGGCGTGCGCAGGTCGTGGCTGA
>PLFA01000156.1:26342-26469 GCA_003136615.1 Caulobacteraceae bacterium
ACCGCTCGGACTCGGCGTCGCCGGCGGCCGTGCCCTCGGTGGCGGCGACGCCGGCGCGGGCGCTCAAGCCCTGCAGCGGCCGGAAGGTCCAGGCGGCGTTGGGCAGGGTGCCGGTGCCGGCGCCGGC
>PLFA01000185.1 GCA_003136615.1 Caulobacteraceae bacterium
CCACCTGATCCGCTGGCCCGATAGGTGTCGGTGCGAACGTCGGCGGGATTGATGTCGATCTCGATCTTATCGTCGACCACGGGGAAGACCCAGATGGAGGCGAAGCTAGTGTGACGCTTGGCGGCGGAGTCGAAGGGCGAGATGCGGACCAGCCGATGAACGCCGGCTTCACTCTTGAGCCAGCCATAAGCGTTCGGCCCGCTGATCTTCACCGTGGCGGACTTTATCCCGACCTGCTCGCCGGAGGTTTCCTCAATGATCTCCACCTCCATGTCATGGGCATTGGCCCAACGGCTGTACATGCGCAGCAGCATGTTGGCCCAATCAGTGGATTCGGTGCCTCCGGCGCCGGAATTGACCTCCAGATAGGCGTCCGCGCCATCCGCGTCGCCAGATAGCAGGGCCTCCAACTCAGCCTTGGCGCCCAGGGCCTTCATGCCGGCGAGTTGGGCGGTGATCTCGTCCAGGGCCTCGGCGTCGCCCTCGGCGTCAGCCATCGCGGCGAATTCCAGGGCATCGGAGAGTTCACGTTCCAGCTTCCGGACCCGCTCGATCTGATCACCCAGACGGGTGCGCTCGCGCATCAGGGACTGGGCGGCGTCGGCGTCGTCCCAGAGGGTTGGATCCTCGACCTTGGCGTTCAGTTCATCGAGACGGGCGAGCGCGGGCTCCCAGTCAAAGACGCCTCCTGAGCAGCCCGATGGACTGCTCGATATCGGCCGACATGGCCTCGATATCCGCTCTCATAATCTTGTCACTTCATCCGCAATGGGCGCGCCCGATAGCCCGGACGGGGCCGGAACACAATCGTCAGTAGAGCCCGGTGAGATGGTCGCTTGGCTTGGTCGGCTTAATGGGCTTGGGGGGAGCCGGCGGCGAGGGCTTGGGCTGGTCCGGCGTGACCGGAGCGATGGCGGCGGCCGCATCGACTCCTGTCGGACCGACCACCGGCATGATCTTGGGCTCCGTGCCGGGGCGGAAAGCTTCACGATTGGGACCCACATAGGCGAGCTTGGCGTCGGGCGGGGCCTTGAAGTCCATGCGTGGCATGCCTTTGAGCGCCTCCTGCATGAACTCGATGAAGATCGGAAGGGCGGCCACGGCGCCGGTCTCTCCCTTGCCGAGCGACCTGTTGTCATCAAAGCCGATGAAGGTTCCCACCACGATTTGGGGCGTAAAGCCCATGAACCAGGCGCTGCGAAAGTCATTGGTGGTGCCGGTCTTGCCGCCCACGGGCCGGCCCAGAACCTGGGCCGCAACCGCCGTGCCATGCAAAACCACACCCTCCAGCATGGTGTCGATCTGATAGGCGGTGATGGGATCAATAAGCTGGGTCCCTGTAGGCGCCATGTCCGGCCCGTCGCCGCCGCTGAAATCCGCCTCGCACAGGGCGCATTCGCGTATGTCGGCGCGATAGAGGTTCTGACCGTCGCGATCCTCCACCTCCTCGATCAGGTGCGGTGAGACCTTGCGTCCGCCGTTGACGAAGGACGCATAGGCGCCGGTCATGCGGTAGGGCGTCGTCTCGCCGGCCCCCAGCGCCATGGAAAGGACAGGGTCCATGTGATCCACAACGCCGAAGGCCTTGGCGGTCTCGATGATTCTGCGCATTCCCACCTGAAGCGCGATGCGGACCGTCATGGTGTTGAGCGAAAGCTCCAGGCCCCGGCGAAACACCAGGGGCCCATAGAAGGTGTCGCGCTCGTAATTCTCCGGGCTCCAGGACTGGCCGCCGAAGCCCGGCAAGGTGATCGGCGCATCGGTCACGATGCTGGCAGGTGTGAACTGGCCGGTCTCAAGCGCCGTGGCGTAGACGAACGGCTTGAAGGAGGAGCCGGGCTGGCGATAGGCCTGGGTGGCGCGGTTGAAATTGGAGAGCGAGAAGCTGTAGCCGCCGACCATGGCGAGCACCCGCCCGCTATAGGGCTCCATGGCGACGATGGCGCCATTGACCTGCGGCACCTGGCGCAGTCGAAAGCCGCCCTCCGTCGGCTCGACAAAGACCAGATCCCCAGTGGCCAGCCCTTTGCTGGCATTGGCCCAGGCGACGTCCTTACCGACGATATCACCCACCTGATTGGTGGCCGCCGTCTGAACCCGAACCCTGCCGCCGCCGGCTGATGTAACCAGGGCGGCGAGCCAGAGCTTGCGTTCCGACGGCGGCGAGGCGGCGAGGGTCGCCTGTTGCCAGCCTGGCGCATTCTGGACGTGACCCCAGGCCCCGCGCCAGCCGTGGCGGTGGTCATAGGTTTCGAGGCCGTCCATCAGCGCGATCCGGGCGGCTGTCTGAAGACGCGGGTCGAGGGTGGTGCGCATATAATAGCCGCCCTCGTTGAGATCGGCGCCGACGCCCTTGATCTGCAGCGCCTCCCGCCTGGCCTCATCCACGAAATAGTCGGCGTCGTGATAGCGCGCGCGCTGGGGCGCGGATTCCACCTGAAGGTCCTCTTTCATGGCCGCCTGGGCCTCGGCTCGGCTCACCCATCCGAGATCGGCCATGTCCGAGAGGATCATGTTGCGTCGCCGAATGGCCGCGGCCTTCTGGCGGATCGGCTGGTAGTTGTCGGGCCCCTTGGGCAGGGCCGCGAGATAGGCGTCCTGGGCGAGGGTCAGATCGGTGATCGACTTGCCGAAATAGTTGTAGGCCGCAGCCCCGACGCCATAGGAGCGATAGCCCAGCCAAATCTCATTCAGATAGAGTTCCAGAATCTGCTTCTTGGTGAGCACCTGCTCCAGGCGGGTAGCGAGGAGCGCCTCCTTCAGCTTGCGGCCCACCGAAACTTTGTTCGTCAAGAGAACGTTTTTGGCCACCTGCTGGGTGATGGTCGAGCCGCCCTCTGGCCGCTTGCCCTGCAGAACGTTGAAAACATCCTTGATCATGGCCCGCGAGATGCCCGCCAGATCCACGCCGCCATGCTTGAAGAAGTTATGATCCTCGGCGGCCAAGAAGGCGAAGACGAGCCGCGGCGGGATCTCGTCATAGGGCACATAGATGCGCCGCACCTTCGAATATTCACCCAGAAGCGTGCCATCCCAGGCAAAGACCCGCGTGGCCGTGGGAGGGTGATAATCCTCAAGCTCGCTGGCGCTGGGCATGCCGTGGAACAGCACGGCCATGTAGATCATGGCGCAGAGCGCGGCCACCGCCGCGGCGCCTGCGAACACATATCCGATCTGGAAAAATCGACGCGGCAGGGAATTCAAGACCTGACGGACCTCCGCGGGCCAATCTCTCCGCCGCTGGCGACTCCCTACCAACCTTCGGGGGAGACGCCAACGTCGCCTATATCAGGGATCACTGCGAAGCGAGTTGAGCACGCGGCGCGAAATAGTCTTCGATGGCGTCGCCGACCTTGTCCATCATCTGCCGGCGTTTTTCAGGATCGGTCAGGCGCAGCTCGTCGGCCGGATTGGTGATGAAACCCATTTCCATCAGGACGGCGGGAACGTCAGGCGCCAGAAGCACGAAGTAATTGGCGTCCCGCTGGCTGCGCGGCAGGAGATCCACACTGCCGCTGAGATGGTCGAGCAGTATCCCGGCGAACTCCCCCGAGCGGTTCCGCGTGCTGCGCTGGGTCAGATCCAGAAGGATCTGGCTCACCGCGGGATTGGTCCTCTGATCGCCGCCGCGCAGGAGGCTATCCTGCGGGCCCATCACATCATGAACCCGCGTCACGCCGCGGTCGGACACCGTGTAAACGCTGGCTCCATGGGGCGTCGGATCGGCGCCGGCCGAGTCGCTGTGGAGGGAGATGAAGAGGTCCGCCTTGGCGCGGCGGGCGATCCGGACGCGCTCCTCCAGGGGGATGAAAACATCGGTGTCACGGGTCATGACCACACGATAGCGACCGGCGCGCTCCAGCCTCGCTTTCAGGTCCAGCGCGGCGGCGAGGTTGATGTCCTTCTCATTGCGCACAAGGCTCTGAGCGCCCACGTCGTGGCCGCCGTGGCCGGCGTCGATGACGATGACCTTGCGCTCGCTGGGGACGAGGCGCGGTTCCGGCTCGGTGTTGGAGACAGGGACGAGACGTGGCGACGCTGGAGACCGGGCCTTGGCCGTGGTCGTTGGAGCGGGGGCCTTAAGGTTATCGGCGACAGCGGTGACGCGCGGCGGCGCGAAAGCTACGCGCGGCGAGGGCGCAGGCGCCGTGCTGTCGGCGGGCGCGTCAAGGATGGCCAGGATATCGCCCGGTCCCAGATCCAGAACATAGCGCCAGACCGTCACATCGCCGGACGGCGGGATAAGGAACCGGCGGGTGATCACCGCGCCGGTCACCAGATCAAGGGAGATTTTGGCGCCGCTCGCCGAAGGGCTGATCCGCCAATGGCTGACGAGACCCCGGCCCGCGCCCTCTTTCACCCCATCGGGCGTGACGTCATTGGCGAGGATCAGCAGATGATCGCCCAGAGGTGTCGCCGTGATCCGTCGCGTCGGCGCACACGCCAGGTCCACCACGACGCGCGTGTTGGTCATGTCGCCGCCGAACCTTAAGCCCACGGGCGTGGGCGCGCGGGCGACGGGAGGCGCTAAGGCGCTGGCGGCAGGGCGCTCTGGCGTCAACGTGTGCATCTGGACGTCCAGGCCCTGCGCCACGGCGCCGCACGCCGCACCCAGGGCGAGAGCCGCGGCAAACGCCATCACCCATAGCCTGGCCCAAACAGACCCCATGGTCTCCACGCGCACTCCTGACAGATCAACGCGCATCTATGCGCGCCCAGGCGTAGCCAAAGGGTTAAGGCGTCAGCGCCCTCCCTGCCGCGGTCCGAAAAGTCTTAGGCGAGCATCCCTCCATCTGTTTGAAGACACGGGAAAAATAGGCGGGATCCTCAAAGCCCAGATAATAGGCGGTCTCGGCGATGGTCATGTTCGAATAGATGAGCTGGCGTTTGGCCTCGAGAATCAGACGGTCCTGCAGAAGGCGGATCGGCGGTTGGCGGGTGACTGATCGACAGGCGCGTCTGAGCCGTGTGGCGCTAACCCCTAGGCGCCGCGCGTAGGCGCCCATGTCGAGACCCGACAGGAACCCCGCCTCCACGGCCTCGCGAAACCGCGCCACGAGCCTCGCGGAGGAGACGGCAGCGGCGGGACCCACCGCATCGGCCTGATGGTTCAGGCGAAGACACTCCACCAGGACGGCCAACAGGTGACACTCGACGGCCGCGGCGTGGCCCGGCGCCGCCCAGGCCAGTTCGCGCTTTAGACACGAAAAACTGACGCTCACGGCCTCTGGGCGTGTGGGGATGAGCGTGACGGGCCGCGCGAAAAGCGCGCCAAAGCCACTTTCGCGAAGGGCGAGATCGCGCAGATAGCTTTCGGCGAGGGTGAGAACCATGCCTGTGGTCTCGGGGGCGAACACAAAGCCATGGACCACACCCGCCGGCACGATCAGGAGTGCGCCCGGGCCAAAATCCAGGGCCTGAGCGTCGGCGTTCATCATCCCGCCGCCCTCACGGATCAGAAAAATGTGATGGAGGTCGACATGAGCGTGAGCGCGAATATTCCAATGATTGGGCCGGCTACGATCATCTAAGGCCTCGAGATGCAGGAACCGATCCGAGACCGCGCGCGGGGCCTCGCCATAGAGAAAAAAACTCGGGATCGCGGCAGGTTTGGCAGTCAAAGGTGAGGGTTCCAAGGAAGCTTAGAGTGAGCTCTTAACGGCGCCGACAGCGCCTGAAAAGTGCAAGAGATGGCATGGAAACTCCATCGCCTTCTCGGGTCGTCACGGTAACCTCAGTTCAGAATTGGCCGATTGAACGCCGGATATTGGGGAGCAAGGCTTGCGCACGCAGGTCGCCATCATTGGGGCCGGGCCGGCCGGGCTTCTTTTGTCGCAACTCCTGCATGTGGCGGGGGTGAGCTGCGTACTTCTGGAGCAACGTGATCGCGCCTATGTGGAAGCGCGAATCCGCGCCGGGGTCCTTGAAGCGGGCACTGTAGATCTTTTGACGCGCGCGGGCGTGGACGAGCGCTTGCGCCGCGAGGGCCTTGTGCATGACGGCTTCAAGCTTGGCCTGGACGGCGAAACCTTCAGCATCGATATCAAGGCGTTGACCGGTGGTTCACAGGTCGTGGTCTATGGCCAAACCGAGGTGACCAAGGATCTGATCCTGGCCTGCGTCGCGCGCCAGACACCGCTGATTTTCGAAGCCCTGGATGTGGCTTTGCATGATGTGGATAGTGACGCGCCCTATGTCTCCTTCACCCAGGACGGCGAGGCGAGACGCCTGGGGTGCGACTTCATCGCGGGGTGCGACGGCTTTCACGGCGTGAGCCGAGCGGCCATTCCCGAGGCGCTGCGAGAGACCTACGAGCGGGTATATCCGTTCGGCTGGCTCGGCATTCTGGCCGATGTGCCACCCTGCGATGACGAGCTGATCTATTCCAACCATGCCCGGGGTTTCGCCCTGGCGAGTATGCGCTCCCACACCCGCAGCCGGTATTATATCCAATGCGGTATGGGCGAGCGTCTCGAGGACTGGCCAGACACGCGCCTTTGGGATGAGTTGGCGCTGCGCTTAGGCCCCGAAGCCGCCGCGGGCATGACAACGGGTCCCGCCATTGAAAAGAGCATCGCACCCTTGAGGAGCTTTGTCTCCGAGCCCCTGCGCCACGGCCGGCTCTTCCTCGCCGGGGATTCAGCTCATATCGTGCCGCCGACGGGCGCCAAGGGGCTCAACCTGGCGGCGGCCGATATCCGGGTCCTGGCCGACGCCATGATCGGTTTCTATGAAAAGGGCGACACAGAGGGACTCGACGGCTATTCTGCGAAGGCTTTGGCGCGGGTGTGGAAGGCCTCGCGCTTTTCATGGTGGTTCACCAGCCTGACCCATAGGTTCCCGGACATGGACCCCCTCGCCCGAAAGATGCAACTCGCCGAGCTTGATTACATCCGAGGCTCCAGAGCCGCTCAGACCACCATGGCCGAGAACTATGTCGGCCTTCCCTTTGGATAATCCGCGCACCCAACCATGACCGACAAAATCTTCAAGACCGCCGACGCCGCCCTTGAGGGCCTTTTGTTCGACGGGATGACCATCATGTCAGGCGGCTTTGGCCTATCGGGAAACCCCGAGAACCTCATCCCGGCCATAAAGCGGTCCGGGGTGAAGAATCTGACTGTCATCTCCAATAATTGCGGGGCCGATGGTTTTGGGCTGTGGATGCTGCTCGACAATGGCCAGATCAAGAAGATGATCAGCTCTTATGTCGGAGAGAACAAACTCTTCGAGCAGCTCTACCTGTCCGGCGAGCTTGAGCTGGAACTGAACCCCCAGGGCACCCTGGCGGAGCGTATCAGGGCTGGCGGCGCGGGAATTCCCGCCTTCTATACGAAGACCGGGGTCGGGACCGTGGTCGCGGAAGGAAAACCGCTGGAGGACTTCGAGGGTGAGACCTATGTCCGCGAAACCTGGCTCCGGGCTGACGTGGCGATCATCAAGGCCTGGAAAGCTGACCCTGAGGGCAACCTCGTCTATCGAAAGACAGCTCGCAATTTCAATCCCGTCATGGCCACCGCGGGCAAGGTCACAGTGGTTGAGGTCGAGCAGATCGTCCCCCCCGGCGCACTGGAGCCGGATACAATCCACACGCCCGGCATCTACGTGGACCGGATCATTCGCGGCGAGGTCTATGAGAAGCGGATCGAGCGCCTCACCACCCGTAAGCGTGAGAAGGAGACTGTCTGATGGCCTGGACGCGGGATGACATCGCCGCGCGGGCTGCCAGGGAGCTGCGCGACGGCTATTATGTAAACCTAGGCATCGGCATCCCCACCCTTGTGGCCAATCATATTCCGGCTGGAATGAACGTCACGCTGCAAAGCGAGAACGGCATGCTGGGCATGGGCCCCTTTCCCTATGAAGGCGAGGAAGATCCTGATCTGATCAACGCGGGAAAGCAGACCATTACGGAGCTTCCAACCTCCAGTTTCTTTTCCTCCGCCGACAGCTTCGCCATGATCCGCGGCGGCCATATCGACCTGACCATCCTAGGCGCCATGGAAGTGGCGGCGAATGGCGATATCGCCAATTGGACGATCCCAGGAAAGATGCTGAAGGGCATGGGCGGCGCCATGGACCTGGTGGCGGGCGTGCGGCGCGTGGTGGTGGTCATGGAGCACGCCAACAAGGCCGGCGAATCCAAGATTTTGCCGCGCTGCAGCCTGCCCCTTACCGGCGCGGCCTGCGTGGACCTGGTGATCACCGACCTGGCTGTTTTCGATGTGGATCGCGCCGGTGGTGGCATGACGCTTCTAGAGTTGGCCCCGGGTGTCAGCCTGTCCGAAGTCGAAGCCAAGACGGCCGCGCCGTTCCGGACGGCGCTGAAGGCGGCGTGAGCTAGAGGGACGCCGGATGTCCGAGGCGCTAGCCTATAATCGTGAGGATGCCGGACAGCCGCCGTCTCTATCCCCCGCCTATGCCTCCACCTTAGCGCGGGCCCCGCGCCAGCCCCTGGTGCCTATTCCCCAGACCCTGACCGAGATGACCGGGCCGGCCGATTGGAGCCTGCTTATGGGCGGGAACCTCGCGGATCTTACGGCCAGCCACGCGGGAACGCCGATAGGCCAGAGGATCATCGTCAGCGGACGGGTGCTCGACGAAGACCACCGGCCGGTGGCCAACACGGTCGTGGAAATCTGGCAGGCCAACGCCGCTGGGCGTTACATCCATCNNGACCCTCGCATATCCACCTCTCGCTTCTAGGGCCTGCCTTCGCCACGCGGCTGGTCACCCAAATGTACTTTCCCGACGACCCTCTCTTGGCCATCGACCCCATCGCCGGCTCCGTTCCCGAGCCCTATCGCCAGCGCATGGTCTCACGGTTTGACCTGGCCACGACGGAGCCTAACTGGGCTCTTGGTTACGTTTTCGACATTGTGCTGCGGGGCCCGGACGCCACGCCGTTGGAGGCCTGAACGTGGCGTTCGACAACCAAAGCCCGGAGTTGTTCGGCCAGACCCCGTGGCAGACCGTGGGGCCGTTCTTTCACTACGGCCTGCCGTGGAAGGGTGGCGCGGACCTGATCGGCGAGTCAGACTTGGGCGCGCGACCAGAGCTCGCGCCCGACGCGCACTATGTCCTGGCGAACCCTCCCCATCGCGGCCACATCGCTGGGGACGCCATAACCGTCGTCGGGCAAGTCTTTGACGCCGAGGGCGCGCCCGTGCCCGACGCTTTGATCGAGATCTGGCAGGCAAACGCGGCGGGCCGCTACAACTGCGCCGCCGATGACAGGCCCGACCTTCCGCTCGATCCGACATTTACCGGTTTTGGCCGATCCGCCACCGCCGAGGATGGGACGTTTCGCTTTCTGACCGTTCTCCCTGGTCCCACGCCTGGGCCCGGCAATAGCCAGCAGGCGCCGCACATCGCAGTGGGGGTTCTGGGGCGCGGACTGCTCAAGCGTCTCGTGACCCGACTCTATTTCGCCGGCCAGCCTCTCAATGATCTCGATCCCATACTAGCGCTGGTGGACGCCTCTCGCCGCGATACGCTCGTGGCGACAGAATCGCGCGCCGAGCCCGGGGTCTGGCGCTTTGATATTCGCCTGGGGGGCGAACATGAGACCGTGTTCTTTGATTGCTGAAAGCGCGCGGGCCTTGATCAGCGTGGCGCGATCATGGCCTCGCTGATCCGCGATCGCGCCGCCGCGTCCGCGGACATGATCGCGGTTTTCGGCGACGAGACGCTGATCGCGGGGGCCCTGCGCTTCGAGGCCGCCCTGGCGCGGGCCTCCGCCGCGGAGGGGCTGATTCCCACAGCCGCGGCCGCCACGATCATCGAAACCTGTTCGGCGGCGACGTTCGATATCGCGGTTCTCGCTGAGGAAGCCGCTCATTCCGGAACCCTCGCCATTCCCCTGGTCAGGCGGCTACGAGAACTTGTGGCGGCCCGGGACCCAGGCGCCGCCGCGTTCGTCCATTTCGGCGCCACAAGTCAGGATTTGGCTGACACGGCCCTCATGTTGCAGGGCAAGGCCGGCGCCGAGCTCATTCGGCGCAAGGGCGCGGCGCTGGCCGAAGCTCTCGCGAGCTTGGCTGAAACCCACGCCGAGACCCCCATGCTGGGCCGCACACTGTTGCAAGGGGCGCTTCCGATGACGCTCGGGCTTAAGGCGGCCAATTGGCTGCTCGGCGTGGACTCGGGCTTGCGTCGCTTCGCGCGCGAGGCGGACGAGGCCTTGGCCGTGCAGCTCGGCGGCGCGGTTGGCACGCTCGCCGGGCTTAGCCCCGCGGTCGGCGCGCGACTGGCGGAGGATCTCGGTCTGGCGGCCGCCCCCATATCGTGGCACGCTAGGCGCGATGGCGTTGCGGGACTATGCGCCGCATTGGCCATCCTCACGGGAGCCGTGGGCAAGATCGCCCGCGATGTGTCGCTCCTGGCTCAGGGAGAAGTCGGGGAGGCCCGCGAGCCCCTGGTCGCCGGCCGCGGGGGGTCGTCGGCGATGGCGCACAAGCGCAATCCCACGGGCTGCCAGGTGGCGCTCTCCGCGGCGCTCCGCGCGCCCGCTCTAGCGTCAGCGGTCTTTTCAGGTCTGCCCCAGGAGCATGAACGCGGGCTCGGCGGATGGCAGGCCGAGGGGCCACAAGTCGCCACCCTGTTCGAACTCACCCACGGGTCCCTTGCCGCCATGGCGCCCGTGATCGCCGGACTTGAGATCGACGACCAGGCTATGCGGCGGAATCTCGCGACGGCTGAGGTCGGAGAGGATATCGGCCACGCCGTGGCCCTGATGCGGGCGGCGATTAAGTTCACCCGGAGGGGAGTCTGATGCCCTTTGCCGCTTCACAAGGCGCGCGGCTGTATTGGCGCATAGAGGGCGCCCCTGATTGCCCGGTTCTTTTTCTTCTGAACTCTATCGGCACGGACATGAGCCTGTGGGACCGTGTCACGCTCCAGCTCGCGGGCCGATTCCGGATTCTTCGTATGGACGCCCGAGGCCATGGCGCCTCCGACGCACCGCCCGGCGACTACAGCCTTGAGGACCTGGCGGCGGACGCCTTTGCGGTCATGGACGCGGCTGGCGTCGAGACTGCCGCGGTCTGCGGCCTCTCGCTCGGCGGGATGGTCGCCATGGCGATGGCGCTCACGGCGCCGAGGCGCCTGTGGGCCCTGGTCTGCGCCTGCACCTCGGGCCAGATGGATTCAGCGGCTTGGCGCGCTCGGATAGAGACCGTGCGCGCCGAGGGCATGGCGGGCGTGGCGGACCTCGCGCTCGGACGTTTCTTCGCTGAGGATTTTTCGCGAACTCACCCCGCAATGATCGCCACGGTGCGCGCCGGCCTGGTCGCGATGAGTCCCGACGGCTATGCGGGCTGTGGCGCGGCGATCCGCGATATGAAACTTCTACCCCGCCTCGGCGAGATCAGCCTCCCCGCCCTTGTGATCTCCGGCGCCAAGGACGTCTCGACGCCTTTTGAGGGGCACGGCGCGATCCTCGCTACGGCCTTGACGGGAGCCAACGTCCATATGCTGAAGACAGGTCACCTCGCCTGTCTTGAGGACCCAGGCGCCTTCGCCGACGCCGTAGCGCGTTTCTTGTCCGGCCTTCTTGTGGGCCCTGCGGTCGCGGTGGCGGAGGCGGCCCTCTTCGACGCGGGCCTGCTCAATCGTCGCGAGGTCCTTGGCGATGATTGGGTTGATAAGGCCCTGGCGAATCGCACCCCTTTCAACACCGATTTTCAGGCCATGATCACCCGATATGCCTGGCATGAGATCTGGGGCAGGCCCGGCCTCGACCACCGCACTCGTCGCCTTCTCGTTATTGCCATCACCACGGCACTGGGGCGTTGGGAGGAGTTTCGCCTCCATGTCCGCGCTGGCCTGTCGCAGGGCGGAGTTACCGAAGGCGAGCTCAAGGAAGTGCTCATGCAGGCGGCCATCTACGCTGGGGTTCCCGCTGCCAATACGGCCTTCGCCGAGGCGGCGCAGGTGATCGCGGACATCGAACAATCTAGCTGATGGCCCTCCCAAGGGCGACGGTCAGCCGGAGTCGGCGGCGATAAAAATTCGCCACAGCGACACTTGATGCGTGTCGGCGAACATGTATTTTGAACGTGCGATTCATCTGAACGCGCCAAACCGCCGTCAAGCATGCGGATTAAATCAGGGAGGGAAACAGCATGTTTCCAAAACGAGTCTATCGATCGACGCTTGTCGGAACCGCCGCGCCTTTGGCGCTGATACTGGGCGGACTTATGTCCACGGCCTCGGCGGCGGAGGCTCCGGCCGCGCCTGCAGCGGACACGGCGACGCTTCAGGAGATTGTCGTCACGGCTGAAAAGCGGTCTGAAAATGTTCAGAAGGTTCCGATCGCCATCACGGCTTTCACCGCTGGCGCCCTCCAGGAAAAGTCCATCACCGATGTCAGCGGCCTCTCGCGCCTGACCCCCAACGTCAATCTCGACACCGCCTCGCCCTTCGGCGGCGCCAATGAGGTTCTCTCGGCCTCGATCCGCGGGATCGGCCAGGACGACTTCGCCATCAATCTCGACCCCGGCGTCGGCGTCTATGTGGACGGCGTCTATTACGCGCGCACCGTCGGCGCGAACGTCAACCTGCCGGACGTGGACCGCGTGGAAATCCTCAAAGGCCCGCAGGGGACGCTGTTTGGACGCAACACCATTGGCGGCGCCATCAGCGTCGTGACCCGTACTCCCAGCGACGAATACAAGGCCGATATCTCGGCCACCTTCGGCAGCTATAACCGCCGCGATTTCCAGGCGACGGTGGATATTCCGATCGATGAGAAGCTGCTCACCAGCTTCACCTTCTCCTCACTCAACCGCGATGGCTACGAAAAGCGCATCCCCTATACCGCCCAGACCGGATACGTCTCGGACCCGATCAACGCCTTCCCGCAATCGGGCTATGACACATACAGCACCGAGGGCGGCCAGGGGCAGCAGGCGCTGCGCGCCAAGATCCTTTGGAAGGCGGCGCCCAACTTCACCGCGACGCTCACGGCCGACTGGACTCATGTCGACGAGTCTTCCACGGCTGAAAGCCTTCTTGAGGCGCCAGGCACCGGGCTCGGCGGGCTCTATAATGGTTGTGTGGCCGGCGCGCCGATTGGCTTGGTCTGCAGCTCTCCGCGCGGCCCCGGCATCAATGCGGCCGGCGTCACCACAGCCAATCCCGCCATCGGCGGAACGAACCGCCTTTTCTATGGCAATCAGTTCGTCACCCAGAACATCGACACAACCTATTCGACCGGGCCTGACTTCAACCACATGGATGTCTATGGCGCCGCTCTGACCCTTGATTGGGAACTGGCGCCGCACCTCGATCTGAAGTCCATCACCGGTTATCGGCGGATGAATTGGGACGTGGCGATCGACCCCGATGGCTCGCCCATCGACATCAACCAGGACTCCCAAAAGGAAGCCCAGCATCAGATTTCCCAGGAGTTCCAACTCAATGGTGACGCCTTTGACGGTCGCCTGAAATACACCGGCGGCCTCTACTACTTCAATGAAGGAGGCTTCGAGGACGACTATGTCACGCTGGCCGGCGGTGAACTCGAAATCAACGGCAATGATCGGATCAATACCGATTCCTATGCCGCGTTCGTGCACGCCAGCTATGAAATCACAGAGAAGCTGACACTGATCGCGGGCGGTCGATATTCCTACGACAAGAAGTCCATCACCGTGACTCAGTCGGACACCAACGCGTTCTTCTACAAGCTCTCCGGCTGCTATCCTGTGACCGCCGCCTGCGCCACGGCCATCGGATTCCCGGTGCCAAGCGATCCCCTGCTCTTTGTCCCGAACACGCCCTACTCGCAGGACTTCTCGGTCTTCACGCCCACGGCCGGTCTGCAATACCAAATCACATCCAACATGATGACCTACTTCACCTACTCGCAAGGCTATAAGGATGGGGGCTGGACCACGCGTCTCACCGCGGCGGTTCCCACCCTGCCCTCCTTTGGCCCGGAAAAGTCCCGGACCTATGAGGTGGGCCTGAAGTCGCAATGGTTTGACCGCACCCTGCAACTGGATCTGGCCGGCTTTTACACCGACTATGACGGCATC
The DNA here is from genome assembly GCA_003136615.1 of Caulobacteraceae bacterium. Taxonomy (GTDB): domain Bacteria; phylum Pseudomonadota; class Alphaproteobacteria; order Caulobacterales; family Caulobacteraceae; genus Acaudatibacter. The sequence continues at coordinate 14,043 of PLFA01000185.1, forward strand.
CAGCTGAACTTCCAGCAGGGGCTGTCACCGACCATTCAGAACGCCGGCAACGCCCGCATCATGGGCGCGGAAGCCGAGGGCAATTGGTTGCTGGGCCACGGCTTCTCGATCCAGGGCACGGCTGGGTACATGGACGCCAAATACACCTATCTCGAACCCGGCGTGAACGGGACCGACACCTGCGTGCAACCCCTGTCTCCCTGTATCACGCTCGGCAGCAAGCTGCCCAAGACGCCCAAGTGGAAGACGAGTCTCAGCCCTCAATATGTGATGGATCTGGGACCCTCAAAGCTGCGCTTCCAGCTCGACTGGACGCACACCGCGTCGATGTACAATGACTCCTTCGACACCTCGATCCTGCGGCGTCCCGATACTGACATCGTGGGCATATCGGCGACCTTCATGTCTCCCCATGACCGCTATGAAGTCGTGGTCGGGGGCACGAACATCACCAATGATCGTTTCCTCGTCACGGGCAATGAGGACAGCGCGAGCGGGCTGTTATATGGCAGCTACAACGCGCCCTCGGAGTGGTACGTGACCCTGCGTGGGAAGTTCTAAGTCGCGAGACATTCAAGCGCGCTGCTCTTCAAGCCTGCCAAGCCTATTGCAAAGGGCGCGCCAGGTCTTAAGGGGCGCCGTCGCCTTGACCGCCTTAGACGGGCTTGAAGCGAGGCGTGAATGTCAAAGATCGTCGAGCGGACTTTAGATTGTTTCGAGCTCTTCGCGGACCAGAAACGTCCTCTATCCCTGACCGAGGTTTCGCGCCTGCTCGGCATTCCCCCGTCGAGCTGCCACGACGTCCTGCAAGCGCTACAGGAGCGCGGCTACATTTATGAGCTCGCCCCGAGAGGCGGCTTCTATCCGACCCTGCGTATGATGGAGATCTCGCGGACAATCGCCGAGCACGACCCGGTCCTTCTGCGCGCTGAAATCCTCATGCGCTCTTTGCGCGACGTGCTTGACGAGTCCGTCAATCTGGCGAAGGTGAGCGGACTCCAGGCGCGGTATCTGCTTACCTTCGAGCCGTCGCATCCTTTAAGGATCATGGTGAATGTGGGGGATGGGCTGCGCAGCCTGCCCTCCACCTCAGCGGGCAAGGCGATCCTCGCCAGTCTCGATGAGCGGGCGCTCGAGGCCTACATGAAATCGGCGGTCATCGCGCCGCTCACGCCCAAGACGGTTCTCGCCAAAGACCGGATCCTTGAACAGATTCAACAAGGTCGCGAGCGTGGCTGGTTCGTCAATGAAGGCGAAAGCCTTGAAGGCGTCACGACCCTCTCGTCCACCTTTACCTGGAACAATTCCCTTTACATCATCACCGTGGCGGGGCCCTCCCCCAGGATGGAGTCCAAGCTGGATTGGGCGGCCAAGATGCTGGTCGACCTGTGTCGTCGGATTGAGATGCGTACAGGCTCCAGCGCTACCTAAGGGCAGCGCCATGATGGGGATTAGGTCTTGCCGCGACGCTAGGAGGTTATTATTCGAGAGAGCGATAAAAAATTCGCCAAGTCGAAGTTTAAACGACAACGAACAAGGGAGACGCTGGTGGGAATGGGAGGCGTGAGGCGATGGGCGCAATAATCGAAAACGTCGCGGGGCCCCTTTCCCGGTCGCAGGGCGAGCCGAACGCCGATCTGGAGGCGCGCACCCTTCGCCGCGTGACGCTCCGCCTCATCCCGTTCCTGATGGTCTGTTATGTCATCGCTTGGCTGAACAGGATCAATCTCAGCTTCGCGGCGCTGCAGATGAACCGCGACCTGGGGCTCACGGCCTCCATGTATGGCCTCGGCGCCGGCCTCTTTTTCATCACCTATTGCCTGTGCGAGATTCCCTCAAATCTCCTGCTTCATCGTCTGGGCGCGCGGCGCTGGATCGCGCGCATCATGCTGAGCTGGGGCGTCATCGCCATGGCCTCCGCCTTCGTGCGGGGACCCACAAGCTTCTATGTGGTGAGGTTGTTGCTTGGGGCGGCCGAGGCGGGCTTCTATCCGGGCGTGCTGTATTTCCTCACTCTGTGGTTTCCAAAAGCGCATCGGGGTCGCGTGCTGGGCTTCTTTCTTGCCTCCATCGCCATCACCGGAATTCTCGGCGGCCCGCTGTCTGTCGCGCTGCTCACCAACATGTCCGGCGTCGCGGGCCTGAAAGGCTGGCAGTGGATGTATCTTGTTGAAGGCGCCCCCGCCGTCATTCTGGCGCCCCTCGTCCTGCTGTGGCTCAAGGATCGGCCCGCCATGGCGCCTTGGCTGCCGGACGTGGAGCGGCGCTGGTTGCAGGACCGGCTCGATCAGGAAGCCCGCGAGGTCACCGAGGTCAAGAATATCACGCCTCTGCGCGCCATAAGCGATCCCCGCGTTCTCCTCCTGGCCTTCACCTATTTCTCCAATGTCTGCCTGATCAACGGCATTACTTTCTTCCTGCCCCAGATCATCCACGCTCTGGGCGCCTCGACCATGCAAACGGGGCTGATCGTCGCCATCCCCAATCTTCTCGCTCTCGTTGTCCTGATCTGGTGGGGTCGACGTTCGGATGCGCGGGGCGAGCGCTACGGCCATGCGGCTTTCGCCAATCTTATCGGGGGGCTGGGTCTCCTGGCAGCGATGCTCATACCCGATCCGGTCCTCAAGATCTCGGCCATCGCCGTCTCCTACGCCGCCACACTCGCCTTCACCGCGCCGTTTTGGGCCATACCGGGGGGCTTCCTCACCGCCGGCGCGGCGGCCAGCGGCATCGCCGCCATCAGCGCCTTTGGGGTCACCGGCGGGTTCATCGCGCCCCTCGTCATCGGGCGTCTGCATGACGTGACGGGCGACTTCCGCGTTGGGCTAGGCCTTGATGCGGGCGTGGCGATCCTCGCCACCCTGATCTTCTTCCTGGCCGGACGTCGGCAAAACGCCGCGCGCGCATGACACTGTTCATTCAAACCGAGGCGGACATATCCCGGATTCCCGTGGTTCTGATCAGCGGGTTTCTGGGCAGCGGCAAGACGACCCTGGTCAATGGGTTGCTCGCCGACCCTAGCCTTGCCGACACCGCCGTCGCGGTGAATGAATACGGTCCCGCGCCCCTGGACCATCACCTGATCGAAAACGGTGATGATGGGACGGTGCTCCTGGCCAATGGGTGCCTGTGTTGCAATGTGAGCGGCGATCTCGATGACGCCGTGATGCGTCTCTTCAGCCGGCGCGACGCAGGCAATCTGCCGCGCTTCAAGCGGCTGATGATCGAGCCCTCGGGCCTCGCTGATCCGGCGCCCATCGCCCAAGCTCTCCTGCGCAATCCGGTCATGTCACGCGCCTTCCGACTTGAGGCGATCATGACCACCGTCGATGGGGTGTTCGGTGAAGAGCAGCTCCGGCGCCATCCCGAGACCCGCAAGCAAGTCATGCTGGCCGATCAACTCATCCTCACCAAGACAGATCTCATCTCTGCTGAGCGCTTCTTCGACCTGGAGGCGGCGCTGCGACGCTTAAACCCCCTGGCGTCCATCACGCGGGCGGATCATGGAAGGGTGGACGCGGGGGCCATCCTCCCCGCGCGCTTTATCGATGTGGACTGCGCGGCGGACGGGGCGATGCCAGCTCCTCCCTCCCCAGTCGCGAGCACGCCGCATGCCCATGACGNNCACCATGTCCTCCACCCGCCCACCGAGCGCGCGGACTGGCCCGACGCCGACCATTCAACCCGGCTTGTCGTGATCACCCAGGGCCTCGACCCCGAAATCATCGCCCGCGACTGGCGCGGCGCGGTGCCTGATCTCATGGCCGCGTCGGCTGCCGCACGCACTCATGGAGCTTTGCTTAATGCGCGCCATTGACGTCCATGTGCATCCCATGAACGCGGCCTATGTGGAGGCGAGCCTGCCGTTNNCCCATCGCCTGGGACGCCGAGCATGGCGCCGCGGGCGGCGTCTATGCGAACCAGCAGCTTGCCGACCTGTGCCACGCCTATCCCGATGTGTTTTTGCCCGGCTGGGCCATGGTCGATCCCTGGCGCGGTCGCAAAGGGCTGGAAGAGATCGAGCACGCCATCAAGACTCTGGGCCTTACCGGCGTCAAATATCAGCCTCCCGTCCAAGGCTTCTCGCCCGCTGACCGGCAATTCTATCCGATCTGGGACCTTCTGCAGTCCCTTGGGGCTCCGGTGCTAATCCACTGCGGGACCACCGCCATAGGCGCGGGCGAGCCCGGCGGCCTGGGCTTCAAACTCGATTATGCCCGTCCGATCCCCAATATCGACAATGTGGCGGCCGACTTTCCGCGGTTGAACATCATCGCCGCCCATCCCGGTTGGCCCTGGACCGAGGAGCTCATCGCCGTCGCCCTGCACAAAAAGAATGTCTCCATCGACATCTCAGGCTGGGGCCCCAAATATATCCCCGCACCCCTCAAGCACGATATGCAGCGGCGACTTCAGGATAAGGTGCTGTTTGGATCTGACTATCCGGGCTGGAGCCCCGGTCAGTGCTGCGATGAGTGGCAGATGGAGGGTTTCAAACCCGCGATTATCGACAAGCTCTTCCATCAAAACGCCACGCGTATTCTTAAATTGGAATCCGCTGTCGCGGCGGCGGAGCGCGCGGCCGCCGCCCTGGCGACGACCTGAAGACCCGTTCCAGCATCCCTTTGGAAAGCTATGAAAGGCCAGTCTGCGTCATGACCGAGCAAGTGATCGAGAAATCGCCCTACATCATCCGCGCCGGGGAACAGCAGGCCTATAGCCCCTCGGGCCATACAGGGACGAAGAACTATCCACTTGTGGGCCCCAAGGTGAACGGCGCGAAATATATGGAGATCGCCCTTGGCGACATCCAACGCAGCGAGGGCTCACCGGCCCACGCCCACCCTGACCTGGAACAGGCGGTGTACATACTCGAGGGTGAAGCGATCGCCGGCATAGATGGTGTGATGCACCATGTGCGGCCAGGCGACATGATGTTCTTCCCCGCCAATGTTTTCCACGACATCAAGGTGCTGACAGAGCGTATCAAAATGCTGGTGATCTATTCCCCGCCCTATGGGGAAGACCCTTCCAAGCGGATCGACCTGCCGAAGAGCTAGGCGGAATAGACGACCTCGGGATTAGCATTGTCGCTCAGCAACCCCGGCGGGACCTTCACCGTCATTTCCAGGGCCATCTGACCGAAGGCCTTGCCTTGCGGGTCGATCCGCATGGATGCCATGCCGCCGCCGCCCAGGGCGCCCTGAAGCAGGAAGTTCACCGCATCCAGGCCCGGCGCGTCAAAGCGTTGGACGGGGCCTTCCACAAGGCCGCTAAAGTGGGCCGCCATCGCCGCCGGCGTCACCTGGTCGCGAATAATGGGCAGAAAAGCGGGATCGCGGGCGATGATGGCGATATTGGCGCTATCGCCCTTATCCCCGGACCTCGCGAGAGCCAGACGGATCAGCGGAACCTCGACCCAGTCATGCGGCGGAGCGAATGCGGATGCGGAGGGCATGAAAGGCGCGTCGGCGGTGGCTTCGACCTCGACCCCCTGAGGAACGGGGATAGAGAGTGTTTCTCCATCGAGCGTCACAGCGGGGGCCGGAAGGCGGGTCTTGTCGATGAAGAAAGTGAAGAGCCGGATCTGCGGGGTGGGCTTGGGCCGCCCATTATAGATGCCGGTCGTACCCGGGGCGAAGGCAATCCCCACCGAACCTAGCTCGCGGGCGAACATGTCGAGGGCCGCCGGATCCTTGTGGGTCACCACCAGCCGCAAGAGGACTTCACGCGCCGCCCGCGCATGGGTGTGCGGTCCGTAGGCCGCCTCGGCGCCCAGGGCTTCGATATGCGTCTCCATGAAATCGGGGAGCCCTGCCTCGGCAAAAGCGATGCGGGCCCGGGCGATGAGCGCCTCGCCGGTGCGCTCGGCCTTGGCGGCGGCGTCCATGCCGACGATGGAAACCGTGGCCACCGCGCGATAGCCGTCCTGATAGGTCGCCGAGACCTTGTAACGGGGGGTTGGCGGGCGGCCCCGAGCTCCGGTGACCGCCACCCTATCGGGGCCAGCCTGGATCACTCGCACATGGCTGAAGTCGGAGATGACGTCGGGCAGGATATAGGCCGCGGGATCACCGATCTCATAGAGCGTCTGTTCAGCGGTCGTCCCGGGCGTCACAAGTCCGCCGGTTCCCGCCGGCTTTGTGAGAACGAAGCCGCCATCGGCGCGGCATTCCGCCAAGGGATAGCCGATATTGGCCCAGTCCGGGACCAGACGCCAATCGGTGTGAAGCCCGCCGACGCCCTGCGCCCCGCACTCCAAAAGGTGCCCCACCAGACTGCCCGCCGCCAGCAGGTCATAGGCGTCGTCCGCCCACGCGAACTCGTGCATCAGCGCGCCAAGCGCCAGGGCGCTGTCGGCGCAGCGGCCGGTGATCACGATATCGGCCCCGCGATCAAACGCGGCCTTGATCGGAAGCGCGCCCAGATAGGCATTCGCGGTGAGCATCCGCCCCGGCAAGGGGGCGCCCGAGACCGCCTCGGTCACGCCGGCCGCGCGCAGGCTGTCGATCATGGGGATCAGATCATCGCCCTGGACCACGGCGATGCGGGGACTAAGACCTAGGCCCGCGCACACCTCGCCCAGCGCGTCCGCGCAGCCTTGCGGATTGACGCCGCCGGCGTTGCTGACAACCTTCACGCCGCGACGCATGATCTCGGTCATGTGGGGCTTCAGATAGCCGATGAAATCGGGTGGATAGCCGCCCGATGGGACCTTCATGCGCGCGCGCGCCAAAAGCGACATGGTCACCTCGGCGAGGTAGTCCAACATGAGATAATCCACGGGCTCACGCAGGAGCTGGCCAATGGCGCGCGGGCTATCGCCCCAGGCCCCCGAGGCGCCGCCAATCCGAACAATCCTCTCAGACATCGCCGTCAGTCCCGCTGTCGGTCAGCCACTT
>PLFA01000093.1:0-443 GCA_003136615.1 Caulobacteraceae bacterium
TTGAAGATGGATGCGGATTAGGGCCGGCGGCTGAGTATGCGGTCGTGGTCGCGGGCGCCGTGGAGGATGCGCAGAACGTCTATTCGCTCCTCCTCAATGCGATAGAAGATCAGGTACTGACCGAAGACGCGCCGACGCACACCATCGGCCTCATGACCGCTGACGAGAGGAAATCCGCGTGGGGTTTGGCTGATCCGTTTGGCCGAGGCGACAAGTTCACGCACAAATGACGTCGCGCGGCGCGGGTATCCAATGCGATGACGTCGGCGATGTCTCGGAGATCAGCCTGAGCATCCGCGTTGAAGGAAACCTTCACCGGTGCGGGGGTTCTTCCATGGCCGCGTACTTCGCTTCCAATTCCGCGAGAAGAACATCGGCGTCAACGACACGCCCCGCTTTCGAATCGGCGATGCCGCGGGCGATGGACTCGTCAAATTCCTCAA
>PLFA01000093.1:471-22155 GCA_003136615.1 Caulobacteraceae bacterium
GGCCTCCTGTTGCGAATGTTGTCATATTGGCCGGTCATGAGGAAAGCGAATATGCACCCTGAAGTGGACGGTTCCTGGTCGGCGGCATCTGACGCCCTGGACACTCTCACCAAGGAGCAACGAAGCGAGCGGATGTCTCGTGTGAAAGGGAAAGGCAGCAAGGCCGAACTCCAAATTCGCTGCCTCGTCCACGGNNCATCGTCATCCCGACCCGAATTGCCGGCTGGCGAGACTGCCCAAATCACGGCAGGAATTCTGGATACCCAAGCTGGAGGGGAATCGGGTGCGGGGCGAGCGGACACTGCGCGAGCTGTATGCGCTCGGATGGAGCGCTCTCACGCTTTGGGAATGCCAGTTGCGTGACACCTCTTGGCTACAGAACGAAATCAGAACATTCTTGGACTCATGAAATCGATCGAACTCTTCGCCGGCGCCGGCGGCCTGNNGTCTCGGCATGGGGCTGCACCGCGCGGGATTCCACCCGGAAACGGTGGTGGAATGGGACCATGACTGCTGCGTCACGGTGCGCGAGAATCAGGTTTTCGAGCATCCGGTGGTGCGGGACTGGCCGCTGATCGAGGGCGACGTGCGAAGCGTCGATTTCGCCCGATTCGAGGGCAGGCTGGACCTGATCTCCGGCGGTCCGCCGTGCCAGCCCTTCTCCCTCGGGGGCAAGCACAAGGCCTATGACGACGCGCGGGATATGTTCCCCCAGGCGATCCGCGCGGTGCGGGAGGCGAGGCCCAAGGCCTTCATTTTCGAGAACGTGAAGGGCCTGACCCGGGCGGCATTCCGCAACTATTTCGAATATATTAAACTGCAGCTCGAACACCCGGAGCTGACCGCCACGCCCGAGGAAGACTGGACGGACCACCTCTCCCGGCTTGAGCGCCACCACATCCACGGCGCCCGCTCGGGGCTGCACTACCGCGTCGTCGCCCGTGTGCTGAATGCCGCCAATTTCGGCGTGCCGCAGAAGCGGGAGCGGGTCGTGTTCGTGGGCTTCCGCGATGATCTTGATCTGGAGTGGAGCTTTCCGGTGGCGACTCACGCCGCCGAGGCCCTGCTTTGGGACCAGTTCGGAAGCGGCGAATATTGGGATCGCCACAAGGTCGCCAAAGCCGCGCGGCCCAATGACCCTGCCGCCCGCGCCCAGGCGGAGCGCCTGGGCGGCAAGCCCGCCACCTGTGCCTGGCGCACGGTGCGGGACGCCATCGCCGACCTCCCCGATCCTGAAACCGACCGCGATGGCTCTCGCCGCTGGCATAACCATCGCTTCCAGCAGGGGGCCCGCAGCTATGCGGGTCACACGGGTAGCCCGCTGGACGAGCCCGCCAAGACTCTCAAGGCCGGCGTCCATGGCGTTCCCGGCGGCGAGAACATGCTGGCCAAGCCCGATGGCTCCGTCCGCTATTTCACGGTGCGTGAAAGCGCGCGATTGCAGACCTTCCCGGATGACTATGTGTTCCACGGCTCCTGGACCGAGACCATGCGGCAATTGGGGAACGCCGTGCCGCCGCACCTTGCCTTCGTGATCGGCCGCGACGTGGCCCGGAAGCTGCGGTTCGCGGCGTGACGGCGGACGATATCCGGTGAAAGGCGGTAAGACGGGGCCATGACAGACGGCTACCGCGATTTTGAGTTCGATCTGCCGGGGGCGCTGCTTGACCATCTCGTGACGGTGCTGGACGGGATGGAGGTAGCTCCGCTGAACGTTGGCGGGGTCGCCGGCATCCCCGATGCCCAAGGTGTCTATCAGCTCTTTCTCGATGGTCGGCTGGTCTACATCGGCAAGACCGACGCGGAATCCGGCTTGCGGCGAAGGCTTGAGCGCCACGCGGAGAAGGTCCTTCACCGCGCCGAGCTCGCGCCCGAACTGATGTCGTTCAAAGCTGTACGGGTTTTCGTCTTCACGGCGATGGATCTCGAAACTCAACTCATCAAGCACTACGCCGGGAAGGACGGCGCGACGGCGTGGAACAACAGCGGATTTGGCTCCAACGATCCTGGCCGAAACAGGGATCGGACGGTCATTAAGGGCAAGAATTTCGATGCCCTCCATCCGATCAACATCGACCGAACCCTGGATGGAGATTTTTCGGGGACGCGAACGGCGGCGGCGCTGGCACTCCTGTTGAAGGATAGCTTGCCCTATACATTCCGTTTCGAAACATACCCAACGAAGTCGCGAAAGCCACACCCGAGCCTGATGGACACAACGGTGGAAATTTCGTCGGAAGCCAGAACTGCGCGCGCCTTGATCACGGAGCTTACGCAACAATTGCCATCAGGATGGCAGTCCACAGCCTTCCGAAGCCACGTCATCCTCTACAAGGAGCATGTAGATGACTATCCTGACGCGGAGATCCTCGCACGCTCCTGACGACTACCATCCCTGGCCCACCGCGCTCCTTCCCACCCCTTTACCGCCGCGCTAGAAGCCCCTCACCAAATAATCGGGGAAGGAAATGCTTAAGCCATGAACCTCCGCAGCCGTGCGCTTGCCGCCGCCGCCAGCGCGCTCAGCCTCACCTTCGCCCTCCCCGCCTTCGCAGCATCTCAGGTGGAACTCGCCCCCGCCGCCAGCCCGGAAGCAGTGGGGTTTGACTCCGCCCGGCTGAAGCGGCTGGACGACTATATGGCCAAGGTGGTGAGCGATGGACGGGTGGCGGGCATGACCACCTTCCTGGCACGACATGACAAGGTCGTGGAGTTCAAGACCTACGGTGAGGCGAGCCTCGCCAAGGGCACGCCCATGGCGAAGGACGAGATCTTCCGCCTCTATTCCATGACGAAGCCGATCACGGGCGTCGCCATGATGATCCTCTTCGAGGAGGGAAAGTGGAGCCTGGATGACCCGATCACCAAGTACATTCCGGAGTTCAAGAACCTCCAGGTGATGACCGTGGACGAGAGCGGGGATGTGTCGCTCGATCCGGCAAATCGCCCGCCCACCATGCGCGAGCTGATGAGCCACACCGCCGGCTTCGGCTATGGCCTCGGCGAAGCCAGCGTCGTGGACCGGCTCTATCGCAAGGAACAGGTGCTGGGGTCCACGGGCCTCAAGCAGATGATCGACCGCACGGCCAAGATCCCCCTGAAGTTCCAACCTGGGACCGACTGGGCCTATTCCAACGCTGTGGATATCCAGGGCTATATCGTCGAGAAAATCTCCGGGGAGCCCTTCGGCCAGTTCCTGGAGGAACACATCTTCAAGCCCTTGAAGATGCCCGACACGGCCTTCCAGGTGGCGCCGGCCAATGTGGGGCGGTTTGCGGCAGTCTATGTGGGCGACCCAGCCACGGGCAAGATTATCGAACCCAAGACGCTCTTCGGCTTTCCGATCCAGGATTACACCCAGCCGGCCCTGATGGAATCCGGCGGCGGTGGCCTCACCTCCACGACCATGGATTATGCCCGCTTCTGCCAGATGATCCTGAACAAAGGCGAGCTGGACGGGGTGCGGATCCTTTCCCCCGCGAGCGTCGAGCTGATGGACACCAATGTCATCCCGGACAATGTCCTGGTGAAATCTAACGGGACCTCGGGCGAGCGATTCAATAATGCCGTGGGTTTTGGCCTCGACTTTGAGGTGGTGAAGGACCCGCGCAGAGCGGGACTCCTCGAGGGCAAGAACACCATGAGCTGGGGCGGCGCGGCGGGCACCTGGTTCTGGATCGATCCCACCGATGACGTGATCTTTGTGGGGATGATCCAGCGCCTGGGCGACACCGGGGGCGACAGCCTGGGCGATGCGGCGCGGACCCTGACCTATCAGGCCCTGACCCACCCCGAGAAATGAGTTTCGACCTGACCGGCCGGGTGGTCCTGGTCACCGGCGCCTCATCGGGGCTGGGCGCGCGCTTCGCCGAGATTTTGGCCGGCGCAGGCGCCAAGGTCGCCTTGGCGGCGCGGCGTTTGGACAGACTTGAATCCCTGACCGCCAAGATTGTCGCGGCGGGCGGCACGGCGGCGAGCATCGCCATGGACGTGGCAGACGAAGCCTCGGTCATCGCCGGGTTCGACGCCGCCGAGGCCGCGCTGGGACCGGTCGATATCGTCTTCGCAAATGCCGGCATGAACAACCGCGCCACGGCCTTGGAGATCACGGTCGAGGCCTGGGACGAGATGATGGACGTCAATGTGCGCGGCGTTTTTCTCACCGCGCGGGAGGGCGCGCGGCGGATGATGGCGGCAGGCTCGCGCGAAAGCCGGCGCGGGCGCGTTGTGCTGATCGCGTCCATCGGCGCCACCAAGGTGCTGACCGGCCTCACCGCCTACTGCACGTCCAAGGCCGCCGTCGCCATGATGGGCCGCTCCCTGGCCCGGGAATGGGCCAATCGTGGGATCAATGTGAACGTGATCTGTCCCGGCTATGTGCGCACGGAGCTTAATTCCGAGTGGTTCGACGAGGACGGCGGCAAGGCGCAGATCGCCAGCTTCCCCCGCCGGCGTTTGATGGACGAGGGCGACCTGGACGACCTGGCGCTTTATCTGGCGGCGGAGGAATCCCGGGCTGTCACCGGATCGGTCTTCACGATCGATGATGGTCAGACGCTATAGCGGCGATCAAGACGTGAAATCGCCTATCATCCGGGCGAAGGCCAGGGTGGTTCGGTCTCCCAGATAGGGCCCAATGACCTGGGCGCCGATGGGCAGGCCGTCACGGGTCTTGCCGATGGGCGTCGCGGTGACGGGCAGATTGGCCAGGGTCGCGACGCCGGGCCAGGCAAGTTGGTCGCCGAAGGACGCGGGCTCGCCATCAATCGTCAGCTTACGGTCGGGCCAGTCCACACTGAGGTCGAAATGGGCGAAAGCCACCGCCCCAAGAACCGGCGCGACGACGACATCGAACTCTTTGAACAGTGCGGCCCACTGCCGGCGTATGGCGGCCTGACCGTCCAGGGCGTCGAGATAGGCCTGGGCGGAAAGAGCATTGGGGTTTGGCGGTGCGCCTCGACTCAAGGCCGTGAGCAGGATCGCCAGATAGGTGCGGTGTGAGGCGGCGAGGTCAGGAAGCAGAGGGCTTGACCAGAGGACGCTAGCGCCGGCGGTCTCGATGGATTTCGCCAGGGTCTCCAAGGCGCCATGGATCTCGCTATCCACAGGGGCCAGGGGGTGTGAGGGCAACATCAGAACCCGAAAATCAGCCAGCCGCGCGCGGCGCGGGGCGGGAAGCTCAAGGCGATAGGCTTGGGCTTCCGCGTCGGCCGGACCGGCGGTGACATCAAGGGCCAGCTCCAGATCCGCCACGGATCGCGCCAGGGGGCCGACTACATTGAGCGGCGGCGGAAGACCGGTGACGCCCGGAGGTTGGTGTCCGCGCCCGGGAACCAAGCCATAGCTCGGCTTATGGCCGAAGACGCCGCAAAAGGCGGAGGGAATGCGGATAGAGCCGCCGATATCAGAGCCGAACTCCAGCGGGACCATCCCCGCCGCCAGGGCCGCGGCGCTGCCCCCGGACGAGCCACCCGGCGACCGGGTCAGATCATGAGGGTTATTGGTGCGTCCATAAATCGGATTGGCGCTCTGCCAGTCGGCCAGATTGGGCGGCACATTGGTCTTGCCGAGGATCACAGCTCCCGCTGACTTCAGCCGCGTGACGACCACGGCGTCCTCCGACGCAATCCAATCCTTGGACGCCTCTAGCCCCCAGGTGGTGGGCAGGCCCGCGACGTTGAAGGCCTCTTTCACCGTCATGGGCACGCCCAGCAACGGCGCCCGCTCACCCCGGGCCAAGGCGGCGTCGGCGGCCTTGGCGGCCTCCCGGGCCCGGTCGAAATCGCGAACGATGACGGCGTTGATCGGCCCATCGACGGCCTCGATCCGCGCCACCGCAGCCGCGAAGAGCTCCACCGCGCTCACCTGGCGGGCCGCCAGGGCGCCGGCCATCTCGCCCGCCCCGGCCGTGGCGTAATCGGTGATCCCCTGGGTCACGTCTTTGCTCTCCCCCGCAGCCGCCTATTGCAACAAAGCCGACCAAGCCGGGTCGGATGCGCCCAGATTATAGGGCGCGGGGCGCAGGATGTGACCGGAGATGTCGGCTTCCCAGAGATGGGAGCCGTAGCCGGTGTCGCGGGCGAACATCAGGATCCGGCTATTGGGCGCCCAGGTAGGGCCCTCATCGAGATAGCCCGAGGTGAGAATCTTCTCGTCCGAACCGTCCGGTTTCATGACCCCGATGTGGAACACATTCCCAGTCTGCTTGGTGAAGGCGATGTATTTGCCGTCGGGGCTCCAGACCGGGGTGGTGTAGCGGCCGTCGCCGAAGGAGATGCGGTGAACATTGCCGCCGTCCGCTGTCATCACATAGAGTTCGGGGGCTCCGCCGCGATCGGAATTGAAGGCGATCTGGCTTCCGTCCGGCGAGTAGCAGGGCGAGGTGTCGATGCCAGGGTCGGTGGTCAGGCGTCGAAGCGCGCCGTTGGCCAGGGTGAGAGCATAGATATCGCTATTTCCATCCTTGGAGACGGACAGGGCGACCTTTGTTCCGTCAGGTGAAAACCGCGGCGCGAACACCATGCCGGGGAAGTGGCCCAGGGCCTCGGAGCGACCGGACTCAATGTTCAGAATATAGACCGTGGAGCCCGAGGGCCGCAGGGTCATGTAGGTGATTTCCTGGCTGTTGGAGGAGAACCTGGGCGTAAAGACCTCCAGGGCGCCGTCGGTGAGGTAGCTCGGATTGGCGCCGTCCTGATCCATGATCTCTAGGCGCCGAACCTGATGATACTTCGCGCCGCTCTCGGCCACGAAGACGACGCGGGTGTCGAAATAGCCCTGATGTCCGGTGAGCTTTTCATAGACCGCATCCGCCACCTTATGGGCGATCCGGCGCCAGTTTTCCGGCGTGGAGGTGAATTGCAGACCCAGTAGCTGCTCGCCCGCATATATGTCCCAGAGCCTGAAATCCACGCGCAGGTGGCCGTCAGCGTCGGCGGTGACCTGCCCATCCACCAAGCCCTGGGCGCTTATCGCCTTCCAGTTATCGAAATTGGGCTGCGCATTCACGTCGGGGGTTTGGGCGGGGAAAGTAGCCGGGTCCAACGGTTTGAAGAGGCCCGAGCTTTCAAGATCAGCAGAGACTACGGCCTGAATTTGTGTCGCCACGGCAGGACCGGCGAAAACGGGAACCGCGATGGGAAGGGGCTGGCTTGCGCCCTGATCCACATTGACCACGATCTCCGCCCGCGCTGTGTGGGCGGCAAGACCCATCCCGAGCGCCAGGGCCAGAAGGACCCCATAAAGCGGGGATCGCAGGCTTTTCGAGGTCTTCATCCGAGCAATCGCCTTATCTATTTAATCTAGTCACTGGCGCACGCCTTCTTGGCGTCGAAAATCACCTTGAACGGTTTGCCCCGGTAGGCGGGGCCATAGGGTGCGGCCTGACCCACCGCGTCAAGGGCGCGCCGGGCCGCCACGGAGATCGCCGGATTGGACGACTTTTCCCGGCCCCCCGCACTCGGCGTTCCCACCAGCCGCCCGTCGAAGCCTACGGTGAAGGTCACCGGAACGATCACCGTGTCGTCCAAGTTGCAACTCTTGTTCCAGAGACGATTGAGCAGTTGCGAGAGGCCCGCCACATCGCTCTGGGAGACTCCCTGCCCCGCGTCCACCCGCGCTTGCGGCGCGGTCTCGGCCCGCGTGGCGCCTTGCGTCGCGAAGGCCGGACGTTGCGGGGCGGGGCGGCGGGCGCGAGACACATCGGCGGCCAGGGCGTCGAGGCTGAAGGTGTCGTGAGTCTGAGCGGCCTTGGTCTTCTGATTGGGCGTGGCGGGCGCGGGAACGGGCTTGGGCGTCAGTGCGTGAATCGCCTTGGGCTCCGGCTGGGTCTTTGGCCTGGGCTGCTGAGGCGGCGGAGGCGGCGGGGGGCTGGGCGCCTTGGCGTGAGGAACCGGCTGTTCGGTCTGAGCGGTTTGGGTGACGGGCGCCTCCTCGGCGGCGCGAGAATCGGTGGTGGGGGCGTGGGAGACGATGGTGATCGGCACGGGGCTTCCGCCGAGCGGCGGCACGCCGGGATTCCAGAGAAGGAGGGCGAGAAGCGCGAGGTGCATTCCAACGGCCGCCACGAGGGCGGGAGTCATGCGGTCCCCTGGCCTATGGGCCGCCATGCTCATGGCCTCGGCGCACGCGCCCCTGACGAGGAGCCGGGGCCCCGCGTCGCGCCAGAATTGGGGCCGCCAGTGTCCGTGATCAGGTCGATCGAAGTGAAACCAGACTGACTGAGGCTGGCCATGACTTGCGCCACCATGGCGTAGGGCGCCCGACCATCGGCCCGCACATAGATCGGCTTCGCATAGGCCTCGCCTGCCGCTGTCCGCAGATCATCGGCGAAGCTGGAAAAAGGGGTTTCGGTCTGACCGATAAAGATGCGGCCATCGGCGCGCACCGAGACGGTGATCGGCTTGGACTGATCCTGCAAGGAGGCGGCCTCGGTCTTGGGAAGTTGCAGGGGCACCCCCGCGGTCAGCAAGGGCGCGGAGATCATGAAGATGATCAGAAGCACCAACATCACGTCCACCATGGGCGTGACATTGATCTCGCTGAGTGGCGCGCGGCGGCCTCGCCGAGAGCGGCCGCGCCGACGACCGGCGGCGTAGGCGTCGTGGACCGAGAGGGCCATGGCCGGTCAGGCCGCCCGACGTTCGGCGAGCCGACGCTGGATCGAGGTCACCAGATCATCGGCGAACCCCTCTAGACGCCCCGCATATTTGCCCGCGTCGGTGGAGAACTTGTTATAAGCGATATAGGCGGGGATCGCGGTTCCGAGGCCCACGGCGGTGGCGAAGAGGGCCTGGGCGATCGCCGGCGCCACCACCGAAAGATTGGTGTTCTTGGAAATCGCGATGGCCTGAAAGGCGTTCATGATTCCCCANNACCGTGCCGAACAGGCCGACGAAGGGCGAAGCCGTGGCGACGATGGCGAGACTCCCGAGCCCATCTTCGACCCTCTGACTTTCCCGCGCGACAAGGCTGTCCAGCACCCGATCGATGCGCTGGATCAGAAAGGCCGCCTGGGCGTCGCCCGCATCGTCGACCAGGGCGCCGCGATTGCGGACCTCGCGCCACTCGCGCAGGGCGGCCTGCAGCATCCGGGGCAGGGCATGGCGCGGCTGTTCGCCCGCATCCGTCGCCACGTCTTCCAAGGAACGGCCGCCGCTCACCTGATCCTCGAAGCGGTCAGCCTCCCGGCGCAGGGCATTAAAGCGGAAGGATTTGTCGATAATAACGGCCCAGGACCACATCGATGCCGCGATGAGGCCCAGAAGGATGAACCGGACGACCCAGTCGGCGTGCATGAACAGCACCACCGGTGAAAAGCTCTCGGGCGTGACCGCGCCGGCTGCATCCATAAGCTAAAGCCTCGTCAAAGAGATGGACGCGCCATGGCGCGCCGGGATGGTGAAACTATGGCCAAGGCGCCGGCGCAAGGCTCCATGGCGGCCTTTAATTGTCGTCATCGAAAAGCGTGGCCTGGGGCGCCGCGCTGGCGCTCGGCGGCGGGGTGAGGCCCAGATGGGAATAGGCCTTTGCGCAGACCAGTCGGCCCCGGGGGGTGCGCTGGATGAAGCCCTGCTGGAGAAGGAAGGGTTCGACCACGTCCTCCACCGCGTCACGCGCCTCAGCGATGGCATAGGCCAGTGTTTCCACGCCTGCGGGGCCCCCGCCATAATTGTCGATAAGGGCGCGCAGGTAGCGCCGGTCGAGAGAGTCCAGCCCCGCCCCGTCCACCTCAAGCCGCGCCAGGCTGCGGGCGGCGCAGGCCTGGTCGATCACCAGCGCGCCCTCGGCCGCCGCGAAGTCCCGCACCCGGCGCAAGAGGCGACCGGCGACGCGCGGCGTGCCCCGGGCCCGGGCGGCGATCTCGCCCGCGCCATCGTTCGCCAGATCCACGCCCATCTTGCGCGCCGCCTGGATCAGCACCCGCTGAAGCTCTTCGGGGGTATAGAACTCCAGACGCAGGGGAATGCCGAAACGGTCGCGAAGGGGCGTCGCCAGAAGGCCCGCGCGGGTGGTGGCCGCCACGAGAGTGAAAGGGGAGAGATCGATCCGCACGCTGCGCGCGGAGGGGCCTTCCCCGATCATCAGGTCCAGGGCGTGATCCTCCATGGCTGGATAGAGAATTTCCTCCACCGGGGCGGCAAGACGGTGGATCTCGTCGATGAAAAGGACGTCGCGCGGCTCCAGATTGGTCAGGATCGCCGCCAGGTCGCCGGCCTTGGCGAGAACGGGCCCGGAGGTGGAGCGAAATCCGACGCCAAGCTCGCGCGCGACAATCTGGGCCAGGGTGGTCTTGCCAAGCCCGGGGGGCCCAAAGAGCAGAACGTGATCCAGGGCCTCGCCCCGGGCGCGGGCCGCATCTATGAAGATGCGGAGGTTCGCCTTCGACGCTTCTTGACCCACAAATTCGCTCAAGGTCTGGGGCCGCAGGGCGCGGTCCAGGGTCTCCGAAGGCGCCGCTTCGCCCGCCACGAGCCGGTTCATCGTCCGAGCTCCCGAAGCGCCGCCTTGATCAGAACCGTCTCATCGGCCTCATCGCCAAGCCGCGCCGCCGCCTGATCGACCACACGGCGCGCCTGAACTTCAGCGACACCCAGACCCATGAGGGCCGCCACGGCCTCACCGGAGGCCGTGGGCGCCGGACTTTCAGAAGCCGCCAACACCTGCCCGGCGGAAAGGCCCGTGGCCAATGGCCCGCCAATCGGCTTGTCCTTCAGCTCGGTGACGATGCGCAGGGCGAGCTTGGCCCCCACCCCATTGGCCCGCGCCACCGCGGCCTTGTCGCCCCGCGCCGCAGCGCCCGCGAGCTCCGCGGGGGACAGCACATCCAATACGCCCAAGGCCGCCTTGGGCCCGACACCCTGAATGGCCTGAAGCATCACAAAGGCGCGCCGGTCCTCGCGGGCCACGAACCCATAGAGACGCATGCCCGCCCCTTCGGTCCATTGGGTCTCCACATGGAGGAGAGCCTCCTCGCCTGGCGCCGGCAGTCGGCTGAGCGTCCGCGACCCACACCTGACCACATAGCCCACGCCGCCGACATCAATAAGGGCCTCCTCCTCGCCGACCTCCGCCACATGGCCCCTGAGGCGGCCGATCACGCCGCGGCCCCCAGGCGCCTGGCGGTGCGGGCGTGGGCGTGGGCCACGGCGACGGCCAGGGCGTCCGCGGCGTCGGCGGTGGGACCGCCGGCGGCGGGCAACAAACGGGCGATCATGAAGGCCACCTGGGTCTTGTCGGCGCTCCCCGTGCCCACCACCGCCTTCTTGACCACCTTGGCGGCATATTCCGCCACCGGCAGGCCGGCATGGGCGGGCGCGATCATCACCGCCGCGCGGGCGTGGCCGAGCTTGAGGGTGGATGATCCATTGGCGGTCATGAAGGTCTCTTCCACCGCCGCCTCATGGGGGTGATGAAGCGCAATGATCGCGCTCACCGCTTCGAAAAGCGCCAGAAGGCGACCGGCCAGCGGCAGGGCCGCATCGGGCGCGATCACGCCATGGGCGATATGGGTGAGCCGGGAGCCGCTAATGGCTACCACGCCCCAGCCGGTGCGGCGCAGGCCAGGGTCGAGCCCAAGAATGCGAATCGGTTCGGTCATTGGCGCGTTCAGGGTCGCGCATCATGGGCCGAGAGGCAAAGCCTCCAGGAGTTCGGCTCGTCGCGAGGGTGCTTGCCTCGTCCCGCCGGCTTCGGGTTAAGGCTTGCAACATGGATGACATCACGCTCGAAACAGTACGCTTGATCCTAAGGCCCCCCCGGCAATCCGACCTCTATGGCTGGGCGCGGTTGCACGGCGACGCGGACACCATGACCTATCTGGGCGGGGCTCTTCCGCGCTCCGACGCATGGCGGGCCATGGCGATGGTGAGGGGAAGTTGGTCCCTTCTGGGCTTTGGCCCCTTCTGCGTGATCGAAAAGGCCAGCGGTGAGTGGGTTGGCCGCGCCGGGCCCTGGTTTCCGGAAGGCTGGCCAGACCGCGAGGTCGGCTGGATGTTCCTTGAGCAGGCGCGCGGCAAGGGTTACGCCACCGAAGCCGCCGCGGCCTGTCTGGACTTTGTTTTCGAAACGCTGGGGTGGGAGCGGGTTATCCATGTCATCGATCCGCGCAACGTCGCTTCACACCGCGTGGCCCAGCGCCTGGGCTCAAGCCTGATCGGCCCCGTCACCCTGCCCGGTTCGCGTGAGGCCTGGCCGTCCGAGGCATGGGGCCAGAGCCGCGATCAGTGGCGCGCGCGCAGGCAGGCGCCCTAAGCCGAGATTTTGCTCAAGGCCTCTTCGTCGATGTCGGCGTTGGTCCAGACATTCTGAACGTCGTCGTCATCCTCCAGCGCCTCGATAAGTTTGATCAAGGTCGGCACGTCATCGCCCGCGACGGGCGTGTCGGTCTTCGCCTTCCAGATGATGCTCGTAGACTTGGCGGGCCCGAGGGAGGCCTCCAGCGCTTCGGCGACGGCGCCCAGATCCTCGAAGGTGGTCAGGATGACATGGCCCTCCTCCGAATCGCTCTCGGCGTCCTGGGCCCCGGCCTCAATGGCGGCGTCCATCATGGCGTCCTCGCTGCCCGCGCTTGTCGGATAGACGATGCGCCCCAGACGTTCGAACATGAAGGCCACGGACCCGGTCTCGCCCATATTGCCGCCGTTCTTGTTGAACAGTGACCTGACATTGGCGGCGGCGCGATTGCGGTTGTCGGTAAGGGCCTCGACGATCAGGCCGACGCCGCCGGGCCCAAAACCTTCATAGCGAATCTCTTCGAGGGTGTCGGCGTCTCCGCCCTGGGCTTTCTTGATCGCGCGGTCGATCAGCTCCTTGGAAACGGATTCGGCTTTGGCGTTGACAATGGCCAGGCGAAGGCGAGCATTGACGGCGGGATCGGGCAAACCGTTCCGCGCCGCAAGGGTGATGTCCCTGGAGAGCTTGGAGAACAGCTTGGAGCGCAGGCCGTCCTGACGGTCTTTGCGGAACTGAATATTCTTGAACTTTGAGTGGCCGGCCATCGTTTTCGCATCTCGCGTCAAATCGCGCGCGGTTCCTTAACCCCGCGCACGCGTCCGCGCCAGTTTGGGCGGATTAGGCCGCCTTCGGAATATCCACCACGTGAAGCTCGGCGCCTTTGTAATCACGATAGACAAGGCGGATCGCGGATCGGTTCACCGAGCAGGTGATGAAGCCCGAGTCGAGGTCGCAGAAGTCGCTGCCCTCCATCAAACAGGTTTTGCGGATCTTCGATCCCGCGCCGGTGCAGACATAGTTCGTCCCGTTCTTGGCGACGTGCTGCAGATCGTGGTCATGACCGTTCATGTATAGCGGAACGTGATGCCTCAGGAGGATCGGATCGATCTTGGCGCGGATGTCGGGTGAGGCGCCCTCCCCGCCATCGTCGGAGGTGCGGTTGGGCCAGACCGGATGATGGCCGATGACTATCTTCCAATCAGCGTTTGAGGCTGCCAAGGCGCTCTCGAACCAGGCGAGTTGCGCGGCCGTGTCCTGGCCCACCACCTTCACCTTCTGGCGGCCGTCCTTGTAATAGCCGGAGACAAAGGGCGAGGTGTCGAGGAAGAAGAGATCGACCCGCGCGCCGTCCGGCGCTGTCTCGGACCGACTGAACCAGCGGGCGGGCATTCGCCAGCGGTGGCTCGTGGCGCTGTAGTCGATCTGGGCCTGACTATCGCCGTGATAGTCATGATTGCCCAGGATCACATGCCAGGGGACCTGTAGTGAGGACGCGGTATAGATGTCCTCAAAGGAGGTCTTCCACTTAGGGTCCGCGACGCCGGTGATCCCGTCCTCATAGAAGTTGTCGCCCACCGAAATCACGAACCGCGCTTTCAAGGCCTCCGCGGTCTCCCCCATACGCGCGGCGACATCGGCCTGGTGAAAAGCGCCATCCCGGCCCCAGTCGCCCACGGCGAGGAAGTTGAGGGAGCCCACTCCCGCGGCGCGCGCGCCGGGCGCGAAGATCCCCGACATGGGCGCGGCGAGGGATAGCGCGATGCCCTTCAGGGCGCTCCGGCGGTTCAATAGGAAGGTGGGCATGGCGAGTCCCTGAAGGTCGAATCTCAAAGACGCAATCACGGCTTGGCGAAGCTTTGGTGACGCCGGCGCCTAAATTCATCGACTCGGGCGTTCAGACCGTTTCCTTAGCCTGAATCAGGGGCACATGGGGAGCCAGCCGGCCGCCGAGGCGGATGGGCTCAACGCGCCGCGCTAAGCCCGTGGCGTCATCGGTTTCCACGAACACGCCGCAGACTGTTGCCGGACCCTCGGCGGGTTTGTAGCGGCCCCCGGAGATCCGGGTGGTGAAGCGGCGCAGGGGCTCTTCCTTCTGGTTGCCGATGACGCTGTCATAGTCGGCGCACGCGCCCGCGTCGGTCTGATAGGCCGTGCCGCCGTCGAGGATCTGAGCGTCCGCCGTGGGCACGTGGGTGTGGGTGCCGACCACGAGGCTGGCGCGGCCATCGCAGAAGTGCCCCATGGCCATCTTTTCCGACGTGGCTTCGGCATGCAGGTCGATCACGATGGCGTCGGCGGCCTCGCCCAGCGGACAAGCTAAAAGCTCGCGATCCACGGCGGCGAAGGGGTCGTCCAGGGCGTCCATATTCACCCGCCCCAAGAGATTGATCACGAGAATCCGGCGACCGCCGCTGGCCTCGAAAAGCTGGGCGCCACGCCCCGGAGCCTTGGACATGGGGGGGTAGTTCAGGGGGCGAATGAGACGCGGCTCGCGCACGATGTAGGTAAGCGCCTCTTTCTGGTCCCAGGAGTGGTTGCCCAGGGTGAGGCAATCGGCGCCGGCTTCGAACAGCTCCTTGGCCGTGGCCTCGGTAATCCCGAAGCCCGCTGCGGCGTTCTCCGCATTAACGATCACGAAATCCAGCGCCAGACGCGGACGAAGGCGCGGCAGGTGAGCGGCCAGGCCCTCGCGCCCGGCGCGGCCCACCACATCTCCGAAAAAAGCGATATTCATCAAGGATCCTTGCGCGGAACCCGCCTATACCCGATTTCGGTGCAGATGGCGTCGAGGAACTGGTCGTGCGGATCGCGCGGAACCTCATCGATCTCCTGAACGGCGAAACCGAGGCCCACGGCCAGGACGCCCGGGCCGGCGCGCAAGGCGGCGAGGGTCCGGTCATAATAACCCCCACCCTGTCCCAGGCGCCCGCCGAAGGGGTCAAAGGCCAGGAGCGGCGCGAGTATCAGGTCAGGGGTCGCCTCCGGCGCGTCAGGGGCCGGCGCGAGGATACCGGCGGCGTCGGGGACGTAGCTTGCGGGGTCGGACGCCTCGCGGAACCGTAAGGCGGCGCCGCGCGTGACCACCACGGGCAGCAGGATCGCCACCCCCTGCGAGGCCAGCCAAGCCATCAGGGGACCCGGGTCCATCTCCGCGCCCAGGGGGATATAACCGGCCACACTCAGCGCCGCGCGTCCGAACTCGCGGGGAAAGATGTCCGCCACGGCATGGGCGGCCTGCGACCTGAGGTCCGTGGATAATTCAGCGCGGCGCGCGCGCATCACATTTCGCAGCGCGGGCTTTGACAAGCACATCTCAGCAATTGGCCAAAAAGGGTGACGGCGCCGCGAGGCCGTGAAGGCGATTTCAATCCCCTCGGACCTGGAAGACCAGGTGGGCGCCGTGTGTCCGGGACCACGATCCCGGCCAGGGACAGCTCCCTAAGGAGGCGATTAAGGTCCCCGGGATGTGAAGCCTTCGACGTGAAACGCAGCTGACCCGTCGGATAAACACTTAAGGGGCCGCCCGCCTTGCCTCAAGGCTGTCCTTCGGCGGCGTCCGCAGATCTTGCGCATCTTGACCTCGCGCGCCCACAACTCCACAAGCCGCGCTCCAATTCGTGAAGGGGGAAACGGCAAGATGCCCGTCCGCGTGGCCATCAACGGTTTTGGCCGAATCGGCCGCTTGGTCCTGCGCTCGATCATTGAGCACGGGCGCCAGGACATCGTTGTGGTGGCGATCAATGACCTCGGCTCACCCGAGGCCAATGCCCACCTGCTACGCTATGATTCGATACATGGGCGCTTTCCAGGCCAGGTGACGGTCACTGGCGACACCCTCGATGTGGGCCAGGGCCAGATCAAGGTCACCGCCATCCGCGATCCNNACCCGGGAAAAAGCTTCAGCTCACCTGACGGCGGGCGCGCGCCGTGTTCTGGTCTCCGCCCCCTGCGATGGCGCGGATAAGACGATTGTCCATGGCGTCAATCACCCCAGCCTGACCTCGGAAGACCTGGTGGTCTCCAACGGCTCCTGCACCACAAACTGCTTGGCGCCCGTGGCCAAGGTGCTTCTGGGTCTCTGCGGAATTGAGCGGGGCTATATGACCACCATCCACTCCTATACGGGCGACCAGCCGACGCTTGATACTCTACATAAGGATCTCTACCGCGCCCGGGCGGCGGCCATATCGATGATCCCCACCTCCACCGGCGCGGCCAAGGCCTTGGGCCTCGTGCTGCCCGAACTCGCCGGCAAACTGGATGGCTCGTCCATGCGGGTGCCCACCCCCAATGTTTCGGCCGTGGATCTGAAGATCGTCGCGTCACGCAAAGTGAGCGTGGCGGAGATCAACGCCGCCATGAGCGCCGCCGCCGCGGACGGGCCCCTGAAAGGCGTGCTTGAGGTCACCAATGATCCGGTCGTCTCCGTCGACATGAACCATATTGCCGCCTCGGCGACGGTGGCGCTGCCCCAGACCCAGGTGGTCGACGGAACCCTGGCGCGCGTTTTGGCTTGGTATGACAATGAATGGGGCTTCTCCACCCGCATGGCCGATACGGCCCTCGCCATGGCGGCGCTAGCCTGAGCCCGCTCGCCAATCCTGTCGCCGTTTCCACCGCCTCGGGGCCGAGCGACCCTGCCATGACCTATCGCGGTCTTGATCAGGCGCAGTTGGCCGGCGCCCGCGCACTGGTGCGTGTGGATTTCAACCTGCCAATGTGTGACGGCAAGGTCACCGACGACACCCGCCTGCGGGCCGCGCTTCCCACCATCGAACGTCTGCGAGCCGGCGGTGCGAAGATTATTCTGCTCTCCCATTTTGATCGCCCGAAGGGACGACCCAATCCGGCGATGAGTCTCGCCGCCATCGCGCCGGCGCTTGAGAGCCTGATGGGCAGGCCCGTCGCCTTTGCCCCTGACTGCATCGGTGAGACCGCCGACGCCGCCGTGGCGAGGCTCGCGCCGGGCGATGTTCTCCTGATGGAAAATGTCCGCTTCCATCCGGGCGAAGAGGCGGACGATGCAGCTTTCATCCAGGCCCTCGCCCGCAACGGCGATATCTATGTGAACGACGCGTTTTCCACGGCGCACCGCGCGCACGCCTCCACCGAGGGGCTCGCACACCGGCTGCCGGCTTTCGCGGGCGAGGCCATGCGCCGTGAGTTGGACGCCCTGGAGGCGGCGCTTGGCTCTCCGGTCCATCCGGTCCTGGGCGTGGTGGGCGGCTCCAAGGTTTCCACCAAACTCGATCTCCTGAATAATTTGACACGAAAGCTCGACGCCCTGGCGATTGGCGGGGGCATGGCCAACACCTTCCTGTTCGCGAAGGGCGTGAACGTGGCCGCCTCGTTTTGCGAAAAGGACCTGGCCGACACGGCCCGCGAGATCATGGCATCCGCCAAGGCGGCGGGGTGCGAGCTGCTTCTGCCGTTGGATGTCGTCGTCGCAGAGCGGCTGGAATCTGGCGCGCCGGCCAATGTGCGCGAGCTGGACGCCATCAAGGCGGGCGAACGGATCCTCGATGCGGGCCCGAAGACGGTCGCCCGCCTGCACGCAGCCATGGACGCTGCGCGCACCCTGATCTGGAACGGTCCCTTGGGAGTCTTCGAAACGCCGCCCTTCGATCAGGGCACCAATGCCGCCGCCCGGCATGCCGCGGCTTTAACCAGGGCGGGCAAGCTCATCGCCGTCGCCGGCGGGGGCGATACGGTGTCGGCCCTCAATCAGGCCGGCGCGGCGGATGACTTCACCTTCGTCTCGACGGCGGGGGGCGCCTTTCTGGAGTGGATGGAGGGCAAGACCCTTCCGGGCGTCGCGGCCTTGCAACATTAGGCAGGCGGGCTAGTCTCGCGATGAAATAGTCTTTCAGCCCAATACAAAATGGCGACCGCAGGAAAATGGCCCGAATTTCCTTAAGACAGCTTCTCGATCACGCGGCCGAGCGTGGCTATGGCGTACCCGCCTTCAATATCAACAATATGGAGCAGGGCCTGGCGATCATGGAGGCGGCCAAGGCCGTCAATGCGCCTGTGATCATGCAAGCCAGTCGCGGCGCGCGAGCCTATGCCAATGACGTAGTGCTCGCCAAGCTGATTGAGGGCTTTATCGAACTGTACCCTGAGATTCCGGTGTGCATGCATCAGGATCACGGCAATAACGAAGCCACCTGCGCCACCGCGATCCAGAACGGATTCACCAGCGTGATGATGGACGGCTCCCTCAAAGCCGACGCCAAAACCCCAGCTGACTTCGATTATAATGTTCGTGTCACCCGCGCGGTGGTGGATATGGCCCATTGGGTCGGCGCCTCGGTGGAAGGAGAGCTGGGGGTCTTGGGCAGCCTGGAAACCGGCATGGGCGAGGCGGAGGATGGCCATGGCGCGGAGGGCAAGCTCTCCCATGACCAGCTTCTCACTGATCCGGGCCAGGCGGTCGACTTCGTCCGCGCGACCGAGGTCGACGCGCTGGCCATTGCCATGGGGACAAGCCACGGGGCCTACAAGTTCAGCCGCAAGCCTGATGGAGCGGTTCTCGCCATGGGCGTGATCGAGGAGATCCACCGGCGCCTGCCGAATACGCACCTCGTCATGCACGGATCCTCGTCTGTCCCGCAGGACCTACAGGACGAGATCAACCGCTATGGCGGCGAGATGCCACAAACCTGGGGTGTTCCGGTGGAGGAGATTCAGCGGGGCATCCGCCATGGCGTGCGCAAGATCAACATCGATACCGACAGCCGAATGGCCATGACTGCGGCGATTCGGAAGGTCCTGGTGCAAAACCCCAGCGAGTTTGACCCGCGCAAATTCCTCAAACCCGCCCTGGAGGCAATGCAGAAGATCTGCCTGGCGCGGTTCGAGGAGTTCGGCGCGGCGGGTCAGGCTGACAAGATTCGCCCCCTTCCCCTCGCGGCCATGGCTAAGCGTTATGTCTCGGGGGAACTATCACCGCGATTTGGAGACATTCTTCAGGCCGCCCAATAGAGGGCTGCACCCGTCATTCCAGTCAAACCGCCCGCAGGTGGCTAACCTCTTGAATTGACCGTTCACGTTTCTCAGAGATTATGCGGTTTCGCCCGCGGCTCTTGGCCTGAAAGAGGGCTTCATCCGCCGCGGCGATAACCGCCTGAAGAGAAACATCGCTACGTCCGTCAAATACGGCGATCCCGCCGCTGATGGTCACATACGGCCAGGAGGCGCCATCGCCCTGGCGAATCTGCAAATTCTCAATGGCTTCGCGAGCCGACTCCGCGACCCGCATCGCCGAGGGTAGATCAGTCTCTGGCAGAATGAACGCGAATTCCTCACCGCCATAGCGTGCCGCCAAGTCGGTGGGTCGGCGGCAACAAGATCTCAGAATCTGCGCAATATGCGAGAGGCAGTTGTCCCCTGCCTGATGGCCGAAGTGGTCGTTGAATGTCTTGAAGTCGTCGACGTCAAAAATGACGATGGCCATGCTGCGGCGGTGACGGCTCATCACGGCGCTCTGTTCGCTCAGATGGTCGTCGAAATATCGACGATTGGGCAGGGCGGTCAGAGCATCATGTCGCGACAAGTGGTGCAGCGCCTCATTGGAGGCCACCAAGGCATTATGCATCTCGAAGACCTGCCGATACTGGTTGCCGCTATCAAGACACAGCATGATCAGAAGAAGGCCCGCCGACATCGCCCCATAGGCGCGCCCCGCGTACCACGCCAGGTCATATTGTGTATGGCTCAGCAGTCCGCTCAGGGCGAAGTGGAACATCCACATGACCAGGCCGGTGAGCAGCCAATCATCCAGCATGGTTCGACGCGGGCGCCGCCAGATCACCGCAAGGGCCCCGATGGCGATCACCACGATCCCCATGGCGCAGACACTTGCCAGAGGTGTGACCGCGCCATTGTCGGAAGCAAGCGGGAAGCTTCGTGCGAAAAGCCCGACCAACACGAAAAGTGCGGTCACGGCGGCCATAACGGCGGTGACAGCCACACCTATGCTCGCTCCGCCTTTGGTTGGCGAGGAGGGCGCTCTGGGCTGGTTGCCCAATCCCTGGGGACCTTTGAAGAAGGAGTAGACAATCACCGACACAGGGAAGCTGGCGGTCCAGATCATGAAAAACCAGAAAGACGCCTGGGGGCCCGCCCCGAATATCCCGCTCGGCGCGAAACCACCGGGGGTTGCGAGCAACCGCGCGACCGCGGCCAGAGCAGTCACCAGGCATCCGCAGGCCAGGGTTAGCAATCCCCGTGACTTGACGATCAAGAACTGGGAAAACAACAGCACGGACATCATCGCTTCGCAGAGAATTGACCAGCCCTCATAAGCTGGCTCAAAACCGATGAAATGCGGCAACTGCGCCGTGGCGAAAGGGATTACGCCCGCCAAGAAGGCAAGACTGATCACCATACCGAGCTGGGCGAGACGAATTTCGCCAGAATCCGGGCCTCGCGGAGTCTGGTTCTCCTCAGCGGGACCCCGCGCGGGCCCGACGGGCGCTGGACCCCCGGTCCGTGATGCGGTCCCTGGGGCCTCAATGTCGCGATAGATATCAAGGAGCGACCGCTGCGCGTCCTTCTTGGGGCCCGCCGAGAACACGGATGAAACCATCAGAGCGACCCAATCTTCTGGCGATAGACAGATTTGGAATAATCGACTGAAAAATTAGCGATTACAGATGAAACGGCGAATTCAATTGGACCGTATGGCCGTTAATCACTGTTAACAAATTGAACCGCGCAGCCTCAAGGCTCAGAACGTCAACAATCATTACATCTACATTGAAATAATAGAATTTTATCTATATTTTGTGTTTATTCTCATCTGTCTGGGCCTCGCATCCGGATGATTGGCCGTGGCCCACATCCGGGGCATAAAGCGCGGATGCCGCTTGCTTGCCGCCTCTATCTGATCACCCCGCCCGCCATCGACGATCTGGCCGACTTCGGCCGCCGTCTCGGCGAGGCGCTGGAGGCCGGCGATGTCGGCGCGCTGCAGATCCGGCTGAAGGACGCGCCCGAGGCGATCATCGAGGCCGCCGTGCATATGATCCGGCCGATGACCCAGGCCCGGGACGTCGCGTTGATCCTCAATGACCGCCCGGACCTGGCCGCCCGGTTCGGCTGCGACGGCGTGCACATTGGCCAGAGCGACGGGTCATACGCGGCGGCGCGGACGGCGGTCGGCCGCCACGGGATCGTCGGCGTCACCTGCCACGACAGCCGCCACCTGGCCATCGAGGCGGCCGAGGCCGGCGCTGACTACGTCGCCTTCGGCGCCTTCTTCCCCACCGCGACCAAGGACGCCAGCACCCGGGCAGAGCCGGAAATCCTGGAGATCTGGCAGGAGATCATGACCACGCCCTGCGTCGCCATTGGCGGCATCACGCCGGCAAACTGTCGGCCCCTGGTCGCCGCCGGCGCCGACTTTATCGCCAGTTCGGCGGGGGTCTGGAACCACCCGCAAGGTCC
>PLFA01000071.1:0-130 GCA_003136615.1 Caulobacteraceae bacterium
GCCTTGCGCGCCTTGGCGTCTTCCAGGATGGTCCGCAAAACCTGGGCGTCGAGGCGCCACAGGTCCAGAAAATGGCGAGGCCCAATCAGGTCCGGCCTCCTCACGCCGCGGCCTTGGCCCGCAGGGTCTC
>PLFA01000071.1:254-11247 GCA_003136615.1 Caulobacteraceae bacterium
CGGCCATGGCCAGGGGGTTGCCGCCATAGGTAGAGCCATGGGCCCCCACGCCCATGCCGCTGGCCGCCTTGGTCGTCGCCAGGCATGCGCCGACGGGAAAGCCGTCACCCAGGGCCTTTGCCACGCACATGATGTCCGGCGCGGCGTCCTTGGCCCATTCGTGCGCGAAAAGGCGACCGGTGCGGCCGAGGCCACATTGAATCTCGTCATAGATCAGCAGAACGCCCCGCTCATCGCAAAGCTTGCGCAGCGCGGTGAGGCAGACCTCGGGGAGGGCGCGGGCGCCGCCCTCACCCTGAACCGGCTCGATGATCACGGCCGCGGTTGTGGGGCCGATGGCCGCGTCCAGGGCCGCGTGGTCGCCGAAGGGCAGGCTGATATAGCCCGGCAGGGCGGGGCCAAAACCTTCGACATAGGCCGGGTTGCCAGCCGCATAGACCGCCGCATAGCTGCGCCCGTGAAAAGCGCCTTCGAAGCCGATGATGTCGATCCGCTCCGCATCGCCCCGGGCCCAGTGATATTTGCGGGCCATTTTCAGGGCGCACTCCACCGCCTCGGTGCCGGAATTGGTGAAGAAAACCACATCGGCGAAGGTGGCGGCGCAGAGGCGCGTGGCCAGTTCCTCCTGGCCGGGAATGCGGAAGATATTCGAGACGTGCCAGAGCTTCTCAGCCTGCGCCTTCAGGGCCGCCACCAGCTTCGGGTGAGCATGGCCCAGGCCCGTGGTGGCGATGCCCGCCACGCAATCCAGATAGGCTTCGCCCTCGGCCGTGTAGAGACGCGCGCCCTCCCCTCGCTCGAACGCCAGGGGCGCGCGATTATAGACGCCCAGAATATGGTCTGTAGGCGTTGCGAGGGCGGTGTCGGACATGGATGAGCGGCCTCCATCGAAAGGACCCCATCGCGCCAATGCGGCGAAACAAGGCAAATCCCATCAGGAAGCGCGGCGTTCTCGTCTCGGCGCGCGCGGATGTCAATGCGCCTCTTAAGGGAGCGTGGGCGTCCTCGCCCGCGTCTTGATCGACGCCGTGAGCCGATAGCTTGCAAGAAAACCGCGGGCGAGACCCCCGCGCTCCGAAGACGCCCTCAGGTCTTCAGCCGATACCCACTGGCGAACATCCAGTGGCAGACGGCCCAGAGAACGGCGGTAAGCACTGCGGTGCTGATCACGCCGACCAGGATCGAGCCATCCGCCTGGGCGATGAACCCGTAGCGAAATCCGGCGATCAGATAGAAAAACGGGTTGAATTTCGAGGCCGTGCGGAAGGGCTCGGGCAGACTGGAGACCAGATAAAAGGTGCCCGACAGGAAGGTCATGGGCATGATGATGAAATTGCTCACCGCCGCGATGTGATCGAACTTCACCGACCAGATGGCCGCCATGATGCCCAGAAGGCCCATGATGAGAGAGGCGCCGAGGCCAAAATAGATCACTGCCCAGAGATGGACGATGTGAAGGCTGGCGAAGGGCAGCACCGCCAGAGCCGTCACCGCCCCCACGACGATCCCCCGCGTGGCCGCGCCCAGGGCGAAAGCCGCCACCTGTTCGGTGGGGGAGAGCGGCGGGGTGAGAAAGTCGCTCATCAGACCGTTCATCTTGGCCTGGAGCAAGCTGGAGGATGAATTGGAAAAGGCGTTGGCGAGAACCTGCATCATGATCAGGCCGGGCGCGATGAAGGCCGCGAAAGGAACCCCTTCAATGGGTGGGCGCGCGCCGCGCACGGCCACCACGAACACCATCATATAGAGAAGGGCGGTGACCACCGGCGCGAGAAGCGTCTGGGTTCCCACCTTCCAGAAACGGCGAACCTCGCGGAGATAGAGGGTCTTCAGGCCCTCCCAATTGGCGCCGCGATATTCCCGCGGGGGCGGCGGCGCGAGGGCTTCGGCCAGCATGTCCTTCATGATCCCCATGTGAGCGCGCGCGGGCCGCCGTGCAAGCGCCCAAGCGTTGATCTAAATGTTGATGTCTGTGGATGAATGCATGGCGCCTATTGTATGCTAGGGAAAGGTGGCAGACGATATGTTGTGTCACCTCGTCGCGCAGGCGGAGAGAGGCACAATATCTAGTCGGTGACGCCCGCCTCCGGGCGGCGCCGTCGCGAGCCAAACGGAGGGCTTGAGAATGGGCTGGACCGACGAGCGAGTGGAAACCCTGAAGGCGCTGTGGTTGGACGGCCTGTCGGCCAGCCAGATCGCCAAGCAGCTAGGCGGGGTGACCCGCAACGCGGTGATTGGCAAGGTTCACCGCCTGGGCCTCTCAGGCCGCGCCACGCCGTCTCAGCCCAGTCCCGTGGCCTTCAAGCCGCCGCGCACCCGCCCCGCGGCGCCGAGCCCCGTCATTCACCGCCGCCCCTCGCCCCCGCCGCAGCCCCTCGAGGACATGCGCCCGGCGCCGGAGCTGCGCCTGAGCCCCCGGATCGAAGAGCCGGGCGAGGCCACGGTCCTCACCCTTGGCCGGCACATGTGCAAATGGCCGATCGGCGATCCGTCCAGCTCGGAATTCACCTTCTGCGGCCGGCGCGCGGCGGATGAGCGGCCCTACTGCGTGGAGCACGCCAAACTCGCCTATCAGCCACAGCAGTCCAAGAAAAAGGCGGGCTCCAACGAGCTGGCCAGGTCGCTCCGCCGGTATATCTAGGACCGCGCCCGCCGAGGGGCCGTGACGCGGCGCTGGCGCCGTGGCGGGGTTGGCCTAAGATCGCGAGATCATGACCGATCTCGCGCCGCCGATCTCGGATGCAGACGCCCCCGCGTCGAACGCCGAACCCTATAGCGTCTCTGAGCTGGCCTTCGCCCTCAAGCGGACCATCGAGTCGGCCTATGGCTTCGTGCGTTTGCGTGGGGAGCTCTCCAAGGTCACCTTCCACGGCAATGGCCATGTCTATCTGGATCTGAAGGACGACAAGGCCTGCATCTCCGGCGTGATCTGGAAGGGGCAGGTCCGGGGCCTGGCCGTCCGCCCGGAAACAGGCCTCGAGGTCATCGTCACCGGCCGCGTGACCACCTATCCCGGCCGCTCCCAATATCAGATCATCATCGAGACCATGTCCCCGGCGGGCGTGGGCGCGCTCCTCGCCCAGCTTGAGCGGTTGAAGGCGCGGTTGATGGCCGAGGGCCTGTTCGATCCCGCCCGCAAGCGCGCCCTCCCCTCCCTGCCGGCTGTCATCGGGGTCATCACCAGTCCCACCGGGGCGGTGATCCGCGACATTCTGCACCGGATCGCCGAGCGCTGGCCCTGCCACGTCGTGGTCTGGCCCGTGGTGGTGCAGGGCGATCAGGCCGCGCCCCAGATCATCGCCGCGATCCAAGGCTTCGGCATGCTTCCCGCCGACGGCCCGATCCCCCGGCCCGATCTGATCATCGTCGCCCGGGGCGGGGGCTCGGTTGAAGATCTTTGGCCCTTCAATGACGAGGCCCTGGCCCGGGCGGCGGCGGCCTCGCCGATCGCCCTCGTCTCCGCGGTCGGCCACGAGACCGACACGACCCTCATCGACTTCGCCGCCGACCGCCGCGCCCCCACGCCCACCGGAGCGGCCGAAATGGTGACTCCAGTGCGCGCCGAGCTGATGAGGGCTCTGGCGGATCAGGAGAGGCGTCTGAGCGCCGCCGTCCAGCGCCGGGTGGAGCGGGGCCGAGGGCGGCTGGCCGAAGCCGCCGCGCGATTACCCCGTGCGCCTGACCTCCTCGCCATCGCCACCCAGAGGCTGGACCTTGCCGCCGGTCGCCTGGAAGCGGCCCTGGGCGCGGGCGTCGCCGCGCATCGACACCAACTGACCGTCATTGCCGCGCGGCTCCGGCCAGGCCTACTGGAGCGGGCCAACGCTGAACGGAGCCGAAACCTGGCGAGCCTTGGCGCCCGCCTGACGCCCTTGGCCCAGCGGAGGATCCAGCGCCTCGCTGAGCGCTTGGCCAGCATGGCGCAGGTCCATGCCTCCCTCGATCCCAAGGGCCCCCTCAAACGCGGCTTCGCCATGATCAAACACGCGGATGGTCGGCTGGCGAGGTCCGCGGCGAGCCTGACGGCGGGCGAGGCGGTGGCCCTGGAGTTCCATGATGGCGAGCGCGCCGCGGTGGTGGAGGGCGCCCCGCCCCGGCTCCGCAAATCCGCGCCCATGGCCAGCGATCAGGGACAGTTGTTCTAACCTGCCTTGGCGGGCTAAAGAGAGCTGATCATGAACGCTTATGACAAGCATCTCTCCGGCGGCGCCGATATCGCCATTGTGCGCTATGGCGATGGCGAGCTGACAGTTCTGCGGCCGGGTCTTTTCGTACTCTGCGCCGTTTCCGGCCAGAAAATCCCTCTGGATGATCTGCGCTATTGGAACCCGGTCCTGCAGGAAGCCTATGCGGGAGCGCCTGAGGCGCTCGAACGCTTCAAGCAGCTGAACCCTTAGTTTCAAGCGCCGCATAGGCCCCAAGCCTTGCATAAGACTGGGCTGGCCAGCGGCGATGCATCCACCACCATTCGCCGGGCCGCTCGCGCACCCGCGCCTCGATATAGGCGTTGATTGCCCAGACCCCCTCGGCGATCGCCTCCGCGCGCTCGGCGTTGGGGTCGAGCGCGATGGGCTCGTGGATCACAACGCGGAAGCGCGCGCCGCGCGTGCGCTGAATGGCCATGGGCTGCAGAACGCATCCGAATTTCAGGGCCAGGCGCACCCCGGCCGGCAGGGTCATCACATCGCGGCCGAAGAAGACGCCGGCCACGCCGCCGTCATATCTCTGGTCGTTGAGCATGGCGATGGAGCGACCGGCGCGCAAGGATTCCAGAAGATCGCGCGCACCCTCGGCGCCCTTGGGGGCGAGAAGCTTCACGCCATAGCGGAAGCGACCCTCCTTGATCCGGCGATCCACGTAAGGATTGTTGGCCGCGCGATAGGTGATGTCGCAATCGATGCCCGCGGCCAGGATCACCGCGGCCATGATCTCGATATTTGAAAAATGGCCCGAGATCAGCACTGCCGGGCGCCCTGAGTTCGCGATGGCCGTCAGGCGCTCGAAGCCTTCCACCTCCACGCGGCCGCTGGCGGGAGTCAGGCGGTCGGCGATGGGAAACTCGAAGATATAGCGGCCGAAATTCTCCCACTGGTCGGCGGCGATGCGCCGCCGCTCATCCTCCGCCATATCGGGGAAAGCCAGACGCAGGTTCTGGAGCGCGGTGCGATGGGCGCCTGTCAGCGGGCCCAGACGCCGACCCAGCCAGCCCCCGAGGGCGGATGACGCGTTTGGCGGGAAACGTCTGATCAGAAAGCTGAACAGGTCATAGCCCGCCGCCTCAAGACGCCAGATCAGATCGCGCGCGAAGGCGTGGCGGGGCTTGGCCATGGCGTCCTGCTACCGCAAACGCCCCTCCGGCGAAATCACTGGATCGGCGCCGTGAGGCCGTGAGTAGTTTCCGGCGGCGCCCAGAGACGGGTCGCGGGCCTAGGTTATCGGGATACGAAGACCTGGAGCGACGCCATGCCCGACGATGCACAAGCCATAGATCGCCAAACCGCCGTCGGGACGGCGGCCCAGATGATGAAAGCGTTCGTTTATAAGGGCAAAGGGCAAAAGGCCTTTGAGGACCACGCGAAGCCCCAAATCATCGACTCCACGGACGCGATCGTCAAAATCGTCAAAACGACGATCTGCGGGACCGACCTTCATATTCTCAAGGGCGATGTTCCCACCTGTGCGCCAGGACGCATCCTCGGCCATGAGGGGGTCGGCGTCATCGACTCCGTCGGCGCGGCGGTCACAGCCTTCAAACCCGGCGACCGGGTTCTGATCTCCTGCGTCAGCGCCTGCGGCAAATGCGAATATTGCCGCGAGGGCATGTTCTCCCATTGCCTCACCGGCGGATGGATTCTGGGCAACCGGATCGACGGCACACAGGCTGAGTTCGTTCGCACGCCTCACGCCGACACCAGCCTTTATCCCATTCCGCCGGGCGCCGATGAGGAGGCCCTGGTCATGCTGAGCGACATTCTGCCCACCGGATTTGAGTGCGGCGTGCTCAACGGCAAGATCGCGCCAGGCGCCACCGTGGCAATCGTGGGATCAGGTCCCGTAGGGCTCGCGGCGCTCCTGACCGCGCAGTTCTACTCCCCAGGCCGGATCATCATGATCGACCTCGACGATGGTCGCCTGGAGATTGCCAAACACTTTGGCGCCACGGACGCGATCAACAGCTCGGACGGTAAGGCCGCTCAGACCCTGATGAAGATGACAGGCGGTCGCGGCGTGGATACAGCCATCGAAGCCGTCGGCATTCCCGCGACCTTTGAGCTCTGCGAAGAGCTCATCGCCCCCGGCGGCGTGATCGCCAATATCGGCGTCCACGGCGTCCCCGTGGCCCTCCATCTGGAGCGGCTGTGGGATCGCAATATCGCCATCACCACCCGCTTGGTCGACACCTCGAGCACCCCAATGCTCCTGAAGATCCTCGCATCGAAGAAGATAGACCCCACCAAACTAATCACCCATCACTTTAAGCTCGATCAGATCCTCGCCGCTTACGAGACCTTCGGGAACGCGGCCAAGACCCACGCCCTGAAAGTGATCCTCGACGCCTAAATCGACTGGGCGATCCCTCGCCTGGCGCAATAGAAAGCCCAAAGTTATGACCTATCAGAGCTTCAGCCCCTTCACCGGCAAGCTGATCAAATCCTTCGACGACATCACCGACACCCAGTTCGAGGCCAAGCTCGCCGCGGCCCAGGCCTGCTACGAAGTCTGGCGCCACAAGTCCTATGCCGAGCGCGCCGTCATCATCGCCAAGGCCGCCAAGCTCCTGAAAGAGCAGCAGGAAACCTTCGCCCACACCATGACCCTCGAAATGGGCAAGCGCATCAGCGAAGCCCGCGGGGAAGTTGATTTCAGCTCCCGGATCCTCGCCTATTACGCCAAGAATGCGGAAAAGTTTCTCGCGCCTGTCCACCTTCATCCCACGCACGGCGAGGCTCATATGGAGTCGAGCCCGCTGGGCGTCATCTTCTGCGTGGAGCCCTGGAACTTCCCCTATTACCAGCTGGCCCGGATCGCCGGGCCTCACCTGATGGCGGGCAATGTGCTGGTGGTGAAGCATGCCGGCATCGTGCCGCAATGCGCCATCGCCTTCGAGAAACTGTTCATCGACGCGGGCGGACCGGCGGGGCTCTATACGAACCTTCTCATCTCCCACAAGCAATCGGACAGGATCGTGGATGACCCCCGGATCAAGGGCGTCGCCCTGACCGGCAGCGTGGCCGCGGGCAAGATCATGGCGGCGGCGGCGGGGCGTAATGTCAAGGTGTCGTCCATGGAACTGGGCGGCAGCGANNAGCGACGCCTTCATCGTCCTGGACGACGCGGACCTGGATCACACCGTGAAATGGGCCGTCTGGGGCCGGATGTATAATGCCGGTCAGACCTGTTGCGCGGCCAAGCGCTTTATTGTCGTGGAGTCCGTCGCCGACAAATTCCTGGAGAAATTCCAGGCCGCGTTATCTGCGCTGAAGACTGGCGACCCCTTGGATGAGACGACCACGCTCGGCCCGCTCTCCAGCGAAGCGGCCCTCGTCCAGCTTCTGAAGCAGACGACCGATGCGGTGGCCAAGGGCGCCAGGCTCGTCATGGGCGGCAAGCGCGTGGATCGGCCAGGCTCCTTCATGGAGGCGACCATCCTCACCGACATCCAGCCGGGCAATCCCGCCTTCCGGGATGAGTTCTTCGGCCCCGTGGCGTCATTCTTCCGGGTCAAAGATGAGGATGCGGCCATTGCGCTCGCCAATGACAGCGACTTCGGCCTCGGCGGCTCGGTCTGGACCAAGGATGTGGCGCGCGGCAAGCGCGTCGCCAGCCGTGTCGAGACGGGCATGATGTTCATCAACAACATCGATTGGACCGATCCGGAACTCCCCTTCGGCGGGATCAAGAACTCCGGTTACGGCCGGGAACTCGGCGACATGGGCATCCAGGAATTCGTGAACAAGAAACTGGTCCGCCACGTCGTCCAAGACGCCCCGAACTAGACCCTCACACGCCTCAACCGGCCAACGGCGTCGCCCGCCGTTGGTCGCGGCCGTATCTGCAGGCTCTGGAGCCCTCAAAATGTACGTCAATGTCGCGGTGCTGAAGGAGACGCGGGCGCATGAGCGCCGTGTCGCCCTGACGCCGTCAGTCATCCCCAAACTGACCAAGCTGGGCGCCAGGCTGCATATGCAGACGGGCGCAGGGGAAGCCATCCGCCTGGCCGACGCCGCCTTCAAGGACGTGGTCATCATGGATGACCGCGACGCTCTATTGGCCGACGCGGATGTGGTCCTCTGCGTTCAGCCGCCGGCCCTGGAGGTCATCGACGCCATGAAGCCCGGCGCGATACTCATCTCCTTCATCTACGCCAATCAGGAGCCGGCGCTCGTGAAGCGCCTTCTGGAACGCCAGATCACCTGCTTCGCCATGGAGCGCATTCCCCGGATCAGCCGGGCCCAGTCCATGGACGCCCTCTCCAGCCAGTCAGCCCTCGCCGGCTATTATGCCGTCCAGCTGGGATCGACCCACCTCGCGCGGATCCTCCCCAAAATCACCTCGGCGGCCGGAGCCATCGGGCCGGCTAAGGTCCTCGTCATGGGCCTCGGCGTCGCGGGCCTTGAAGCCCTCGCCACGGCGCACCGCCTGGGCGCGGTTGTCCAGGGTTACGATGTTCGCCCGGAGACCAAGGAACAGGCCCTCTCTCTCGGAGCGACCTTCGTGGACACCGGCGTCGACGCCACCGGCAAGGGCGGCTACGCCCGGGCCCTGACGGAGCCGGAAAAGGCCAAGGTCGAGGCCGCCCTGACCACGCATATCCAGGCCGCGGACCTGATCATCACCACCGCCGCCATCCCCGGCAAGGCCTCGCCCAAGCTGATCAACAAGGCCCAGGCAGCGGGCATGAAATCCGGCGCCGTGATCATCGATCTCTCCGCCGAGGGCGGCGGCAACTGCGAGGATACCGTGCCAGGCGAGACGACGCGGGTTGGCGCCATCACCATCGTCGCCCCGCTGAATGTCCCCTCATTGCTCGGCGAGGATGCCAGCGAACTCTACGCCAAGAACCAGTACGCGCTGCTGGCCCTGATGTTGAAAGACAACATCATCACCATCGACTGGACGGACGAGGTGATCGCCGGGACAGCCCTGACCCACGCCGGAAAGCTCTGCGACGGGAAGGCCCCGACCGCCCCCGCTGGCAAACCCACAACCGCCAAGCCCGCCCACGCGGCCGCTTGAGCGGGGAGATAAGTGTCATGAATTTCGAAATCGCCCTGACCGGCTTCGCCGCCCTCTACATCTTCATGCTCGCCGCATTCGCGGGCTGGGTGATCATCGGGCGCGTGCCGGCGATCCTCCACACGCCGCTCATGTCGGGCTCAAACTTCGTCCACGGCATCGTCGTGGTGGGCGGACTCTTCACCCTGCTGAACGCCCGCGACCTGCTGGAACAGTCGATCGGCTTTTTCGCCGTCCTGCTCGGCGCAGGCAATGTGGCCGGCGGTTACGCCGTCACCAGCCGCATGCTCGCCATGTTCAAGACCAGCGCCCCGGCTCCCGCGCACAAATCCCACCACCGCGCCAAATCACACCACGCCAAAAAGGCCTGAGGACATGATCACCTGGCTTCCCCCTCTCGTCATCGGCGTGGCCGACCTCTGCGCGGCCTTCCTCTTCATGTACGGCCTGCATCGGATGTCCTCGCCGGCCACCGCCACCTCCGGGATCAGAGTGGCCGGTATCGGTATGGTCGCGGCGGTTCTGGCGAGTTTTCTCTATGTTTTCAGCGTTGATCCGGCGGCCAAGCCTCTCCTGCCGATCAACATCGGTCTTGCTCTGGTCGCCCTCGCGGTAGGCGGGGGCCTCGCTTGGCTCGCCGGCCGAAAGGTCGCCATGACCGCCATGCCCCAGATGGTCGCCATCTATAACGGTATGGGCGGCGGGGCGGCGGGCGGGATCGCCGCGGCTGAACTGTTCGGCTCCCGCGCCCATGGCGCCACGGCCCTGGTGGTGACTTTGCTCGGCGGCCTGATCGGAGCCGTGTCCCTCTCCGGCTCCCTGATCGCCTGGGCCAAGCTTCAGGGCGTGATCAACAAGCCTGTACGTTTCAAGGGCCAGCAGGTCGTCAATGCCATCATCATGGCGGCCGCCGTGGTCGTCGCCGGCGTCATCGTCTATGGCGGCCTCGCGGGCGCCACCCTTCTGTGGGTCCCCTCCACCTGGATCTGCGTCTTCTTCGCCTTCGCCCTGTTGTTTGGCGTCGCCATGACCCTCCCCATTGGCGGGGCGGACATGCCGGTGGTGATCTCCATCTACAACGCCTTCACGGGCCTTGCGGTGGGCCTCGAAGGCTTCGTCCTGCAGAACCCGGCCCTGATGATCGCCGGCATGGTGGTGGGCGCCGCCGGCCTGCTGCTCACCCTCCTGATGGCCAAGGCCATGAACCGCTCGGTCTCCAATGTGGTCTTCACCAACTTTGGCGAGGCGGCCAAGTCAAAGCCAGGCGCGATCAAGGGCGAGGAGAAGCCCGTGCAGGCCGCCGATGCGGCCATCAAGATGCGCTACGCCTCCAGTGTCATCATCGTCCCCGGCTACGGCCTCGCCGCCGCCCAGGCGCAGCAGAAGCTCTATGAGTTCGTGAAGC
This sequence comes from Caulobacteraceae bacterium, assembly GCA_003136615.1. Classification (GTDB taxonomy): domain Bacteria; phylum Pseudomonadota; class Alphaproteobacteria; order Caulobacterales; family Caulobacteraceae; genus Acaudatibacter. Next base: position 10,897 of record PLFA01000071.1, read on the forward strand.
TGCTCCAGGCCGCGGGGGTCGTGGTGCGTTTCGCCATCCACCCCGTGGCCGGACGGATGCCCGGGCAGATGGACGTCCTCCTGGCCGAGGCGGGCGTCCCCTACGACATGATCTTCCAGCTCGATGACATCAATGACGACTTCGCCACCACCGATGTGGCCCTGGTCATCGGCGCCAATGACGTGGTGAACCCCGCCGCGCGCACCGATAAATCCTCGCCCATCTTCGGCATGCCGATCCTGAACGCGGACAAGGCGAAACAGGTCTACGTTATCAAGCGCGGCCAGGGCAAAGGCTATGCTGGCATCGTCAACGCCCTCTTCTACGACGACAACTGCAACATGGTCTATG
>PLFA01000202.1 GCA_003136615.1 Caulobacteraceae bacterium
CCGGGCACCCGTTCGCCGCCAACCTGTACGGCGTGACGCCCGACATGATCACGACGGCCAAGGCACTGGGCAACGGCTTCCCGTGCGCCGCCCTCATGATGTCGGAGCGCGTGGCCGCGGCGCTGAAGATGGACGCGCTGGGCACGACCTTCGGCGCAGGCCCGCTCGCCTGCGCCGCCATCGAGGCGGTGATCGAGGCCATCGAGTCGGAGAACCTGCTGGAGCGGGTGCGGCGCGTGGCGGCGTACGTGCGCCAAACCTGCATAGTGGGCCCGGTGACCGGGCACCAGGGCGCCGGACACCTGACTGGCCTGCGTACCAGCCGCCCGGCCAAGGAAGTGCAGCGGGAGCTGCTGGCCCGCGACATCCTCACCGGGACCAGCGCTGATCCCAACGTGCTGCGCCTGCTGGCGCCCTTCATCCTGGAGGAGCACCACGTGGACCTGCTGCGGGCCGCCCTGTCGGATCTGCCGCAATGAAGCGTTTCCTGGATCTCGCGGACTTCCAGCGCGAGGAGGTCACGGGGCTGCTGGGGCTGGCACAGCGCCTGGTCGACCACCCCGAGCCGGAGGCCCTCAAGGGGAAGATCCTCGGCCTGCTGTTCTTCAATGCGTCGCTGCGCACGCTTGCCTCGATGCAGGCCGGCATGGCGCGACTCGGCGGCAGCTCCTTCGTCATCNNCGCCGCCGCCGAGCACGTGCGCGAGGGACTGCCGGTACTCGCGTCCTATTGCGATGCGCTGGGCATCCGGGCCTTCGCGGACGGCAAGAACCTGGCGGCGGACCTGGCCGAGACCACCTTCAGCGCCATGGCACAGCTGGTCGACAAACCGCTGATCAACCTCGAGTCGGCGATCAGCCATCCCTGCCAGGCGCTCGCGGACTGGAAGACCATGGACGACGTGCAGGTGCCGCGCCAGGGCCGGTTCGTGCTGTCCTGGGTCTGGCATCCGCGGGCCCTGCCACTGGCCGTGCCGGCCACGGCGCTGCACATGGCCGCGATGCGCGGCATGGACGTGACCGTGCTGCGCCCGGAGGGCTTTGCGCTGCCCCCGGCGATCATGGACAAGGCCCGGCGCGCCGCGAGTGCCTCGGGCGGCAGCGTGCGCGAAACGGACGACCGCCGCGAAGCGCTCGAGGGCGCCCAGATCATCTACGCCAAGGAATGGGGCGCCACCCGCGCTTACGGCGACAGCGAAGCAGACGCGCAGCTGCGCGCCTCCCTGACCGACTGGTGCGTGCGCGACAGCTGGTTCGCCGCCACCGATCCGGCCTGCCGCCTGATGCACTGCCTGCCCGTGCGGCGCAACACCGCCGTAGCGGATGAAGTGCTCGACGGCCCGCGCAGCATCGTGCAGCGCGAAGCCCACAACCGTCTGCTGGTGCAGATGGCCGTGCTCTACCGAATGCTCAAAGGAGACTAAGCTGATGATCACCAACCGGACCGATCAGACGGCCGCCATCCGCGCGCTGAAAAGCGCCGCGCCCTACATCCGGATGTACAAGGGCAAGACCTTCGTCATCAAGGCCGGCGGCGGCGTTTTCGGCACGCCGACACTGACCCAGTCGCTGATGGAGCAGATCAGCATCCTGCACTACATGGGCGTGCGCGTGGTGATGGTGCACGGCGGCGGCCCGCAGCTCACGGAAGTTGCCGACGCCATGGGCGTGCAGACCCGGATGGTGCAGGGCCGGCGCGTGACCGATGAGAAATCCATCGATGTCACCTCGATGGTGCTCAACGGCCTGATCAACACCCGCATCCTGGCGATCTGCCGCGAACTGAACATCCAGGCCGTGGGCATCAGCGGCGTCGACGCGGGGCTGGTCCAGGCGCACCGGCGCAAGCCGGTCCAGCTCGAGGGCAGCTCAGAAGTGGTGGACTACGGGCTGGTCGGCGACATCGACCGCATCGACACGACCGCCATCCGCAACCTGCTCGACGGCGGCTACCTGCCCGTGATCAGCCCGCTGTCGGCGGACGAACATGGCACGCTGCTCAACATCAACGCGGACACCGTCGCCGCCGCGATCGGCGCGGCGCTGTCCGCCGAGAAACTGATCCTGTGCACCGGGGCTCCCGGGATCCTGGAGCGCCTCGAGGATCCAGGCTCGCTGATCTCCTACACGGACCTCGGGGGACTCAAGCGCCTGCGCCAGTCCGGCAGTCTCAGCGACGGCATGCTGCCGAAGGCCCGGGCCATCGAGAGCGCGCTCAATGGCGGCGTGCAGCGGGTGCATGTCGTGTCGTATGCATCTCCCGAGGGCATCCTGGGCGAGGTGTTCACCAACGAGGGCACCGGCACGCTGATCGTCGCCGACGTCAACCACCTGCCGGCGAACGAGCAGCACCTGACATGACCCGGCTGTGGGACAAGGGTGCGCCGCTGGATGCGCGCGTCCTGGCGTATACCGCCGGGGATGACTACCTGCTCGATGAGCGGCTGGTGCCGTACGACGTGCAGGCCTCGCTGGCCCACGCCCGGATGCTGCACGACCAGCAGCTGCTGTCGGCGCAGGACCTGGCCGCGATCACGGCCGGGCTGACCGAGCTTGGGCAAGCGCACGCGCGCGGCGAGTGGCGCATCGAGCTGGCCGACGAGGACGGCCAGACCGCGCTGGAGGCGCGCCTCACGCAGAAGATCGGCGAGGCCGGCGCCCGCATCCACCTCGGCCGCTCGCGCAACGACCAGGTGCTGACGGCGCTGCGCCTGTACCTGCGCGAGGCCACGCGCGAGCTGGCGGCGGGCGCACTGCGCGTCGCCGACGCGCTCGAAGAACTCGCGGCGCGCGAGCACGCCACGGTGCTGCCCGGCTACACCCACATGCAGCAGGCGATGCCCAGCTCGGTGCCGCTGTGGGCCGGAGGCTTCGCCGCCGAGATCCGCGACGACGCCGCGAACCTCGAGGGCGTGCTGCGGCGGCTTGGTCGCAATCCGCTGGGTTCGGCCGCCGGCTACGGCGCCCCGGGCCTGCCGCTGGACCGCGACGCCACGACGCGCGCCATGGGTTTCGACTCGACCCAGTCGCCGGTGACGGCCGTGCAGCTCTCGCGCGGCAAGGCCGAGGCGCAGCTGTTGTTCGAGCTCAGCCTGCTGTGCCAGGACCTCGGCCGCATGGCCGCCGATCTGCTGCTGTTCTATACCCAGGAATTCGCTTTCATCAGCCTGCCGGACGCCTTCACCACCGGCTCCTCGATCATGCCGCAGAAGCGCAATCCCGACGCCGCCGAGCTGATCCGCGCCAAGGCCGGACGCATTCTGGGGTCCCTGGTCAACTTGACCGTGGTGATGAAGGGTCTTCCGCTCGCCTATGGCAAGGACATGCAGGAGGATAAGCCGCCGGTCTTCGAGGCCTTTGACGCCCTGGATCTCTCCCTGGCCGCCATGACCGGAATGATCGCGGACCTCACGCCCAACCGGGCGGCCATGGCCGCTGCCGCCGGCCAGGGCTTTTCCACGGCGACCGACATGGCGGACTGGCTGGTGCGGACCCTGAACATGCCCTTCCGCGAAGCCCACCACGTCACCGGCCGCGCCGTGGCCCGGGCCGAGGCCCTGGGCCTTGATCTTCAGGCCCTGCCGCTGGCCGAGCTTCAGGCCCTGGATGCGCGGATCACCGAGAATCTCCGCGCGGTTCTCGCGCCCGCCGATTCCATCGCCAGCCGGTCCAGCCTGGGCGGCACGGCGCCAAGAGAAGTTCGTCGGCAAATCAGCCTATGGAAGGCCCGTCTCGCCCCATGACCGCCGCCAAGATCAGCCTTCGCCTTGCCGCCGCTTTCGTCGCGGGCGCCCTGCTTGTCGCCTGCGGCCGGGTCGGCACGCTGGAACAGCCCGCGCCGCTCTATGGGGCCAAGGCCAAGGCGGACTATCAGGCCCGCAAGGCGGCGCGGGCGGCCGCCGTCGAAGCTCGGCGGGACAGGGGATTACCGGACAAGGTGACCGAATCCGATCCGATTCTGAAGCCCGCCCTACCGCCGGGCGCGGCGCCGCCGCCCAGCGCCGCTTCGCCTTCGCCTCAGCCGCAATGAACCATTTCGAGCCGCGCGGCGGTCAGCTCTTCTGCGAAGAGGTGGCGCTGGAGGAGATCGCGCGGGAGGTCGGCACGCCCGTCTATATCTATTCCTCGGCCACCCTCGCGCGGCACTATCAGGTTTTCCGTCAGGCTCTGGACGGCGAGCCGGCCCTGGCGGGCGCGCTCATCGCCTTCGCGGTAAAGGCCAATTCCAATCTTTCGGTTTTGGCGAGTCTGGCGCGTCTTGGGGCGGGCGCGGACACGGTCTCGGAAGGGGAGATTCGTCGCGCCCTGTCCGCCGGCATCGGGCCGGCCAAGATCATTTTTTCCGGGGTCGGAAAGACCGCGCGCGAGATCGCCTTCGCCATCGCCGCGGGGGTGCGGCAGATCAATATCGAGTCGGAGCCCGAACTCGCCCTGGTGGCCGAATTGGCCGAGGCGGCGGGGGCGCGGCCCAGCATCGCGATCCGGGTCAACCCCGAAGTCGGGGCGGGCGGTCACGCCAAGATCACCACCGGCGCCGTCGAGAGCAAGTTTGGGGTCTCTCTGGCCGAGGCCGAACGGCTCTATGCGTCAGCGGCGGCCTCGCCCCACCTCGACGCCAGGGGCCTCGCCTGCCACATCGGCAGCCAGATCACCGATCTTGCGCCCCTCGCGGCGGCCTATGACCGCCTGCGGGGCCTGACCTTAAGATTGCGACAGCTGGGTCTGCCGGTGGAGGCTCTGGACCTGGGCGGCGGCTTGGGCGCGCCCTATTTCAACAGCCCAGATCCCCCCGCGCCCGCCGCCCTCGCCGCCCTGGCCGCCCGGGCCGTGGAAGGTCTCGATGTGGAGGTGAGCTTCGAACCCGGACGCGTCATCGCCGCCAATGCGGGGGTGCTGATCGCCCGGGTGCTGCACGTCCATGCGCGGCCCGATGGCCGGCGCTTCCTGGTCCTGGACGGGGCCATGAATGATCTCATGCGCCCGGCCCTTTACGACTCCTTCCACGACATCCGGCCCCTCTCGCCCCGTCCAGGCCCGGTGCGTGACTATGACGTGGTAGGCCCCGTCTGCGAGACGGGGGACACCTTCGCCAGGGCCCGGCCCCTGCCCCCGCTGGAAGGCGGCGACCTTGTGGCCTTCATGACCGCCGGCGCCTATGGGGCGGTTATGGCCAGCGAATATAACAGCCGTCCCCTCGTGCCCGAGGTCCTGGTCAGCGGATCATCCTGGTCCTTGGTGCGCGGCAGGCCCAGCTATGAGGAGATGCTGGCGCGCGACCGGCTCGCCCCTTGGCTATCCGCCGGCTCGATAACGCCGACATAGGGCAGCCCGCGAAAGCCGCCAGCCAGGTCCATCCCATAGCCCACGAGGAATCGCGAGGGCGCCTCCCAGGCCACATGGTCCGGCTCCAGGACCCGGCCCGGCCAGGGCTTGCGCGCGAACACCACCGTCGTCACGCGCGCCGCTCCCGCATCGGTGAGCAAGCGCGCGGCCTCCGCCAGAGATAGGCCTGAGTCGATGACATCATCGATGATCACGACATGGCGCCCGCTGACCGAACGCTGGGGCCCGGCGCGCACTTCGCATCGTCCCGCGCTGGTCGTGGCGTCGCCATATGAGGTGAGCCACAGGCCTTCGAAGGCCACGGGACGCCCCAGGCTCGCCAGGGCCCGGGTCAGGTCGGCGGCGAACCAGAGACCGCCGATGAGCAGACAGACGGCTACCGCGTCAGGTGCGATTTCAGGCGCCAGCCTGCGGGCGACGGCCTCGACATGATGGGCAATGTCCTCAGGAGCCAGGAGAACCTGAGGCGCCGGGTGGATCTCAACCATGTGGCGGAGCGGCCGCCTGCGGAGGTGGCTTGGCCAAGGGCGTGGGCGGCGGCGGCGGCGGCGCCTTCATGGGCATTCCGAAGGCGGAATAGATCGGCGCCGTTTTGGGCGCGATGCGCACGATCTCCATGCGGAACGCGAAAGCGCCCGCGGCCAGAACCGCGAGGATGACCAAGCCGAGCAGAAGATTCGACAGCGGCCCGGACCCCTTGGCCGCCGCGGGCTTGGAGTCCGTGTTGATCGGCGCCACGAAGAGCGACTCGAGAACCGGAGGCTCGGCCACCACAGCGACTGGCGCGGAGTCGTCTTGATCCACCGCCTCCAAGACGGGGGCGACGGTCGCCATGCCAGGATCGGCCACGGGCGACGGGGTCGGTTCGGGCGGAGGCGGTTCGGGCGGGGCCGCAGCGGGCGCGGGAATGTTTTCGCCCTCCGCCGAGACGCGCCATTCTTCGCCGCAGGCCGCGCACTTCACCTTTCGGCCCTCGGGGCGCATCTGCCCGTCGTCGACAAGATAACGGGTGGCGCACTGCGGACAGGTCAGTATCATCGTGAGAGACTCACCCCAGACGTTTTGTTCCCAACGGGTCGCCGATTTTGGCTTTGATGTCCAGGACGCCGGTAACAGCTTGAGCCAGATGGCAGGCATGGTGGGCGGACAGGGTCATCTGGTCAGGTTCCATCGGGTGGAGAGCGCCGCGCGGGGGCGGATGGCGGGGCTGGCCCCGCTCTCGTTTATCCTCGGACCGGGCGCGCGCGCCGCCCTGGTCGGGCCGCCAGGATCGGGCAAGAGCCTGGCCCTTCGCCTGATCGCCGTGGGGGCCCCGCCGCCGGCCGGGACCCTTGAACTCTTCGGAACCCATGTGAGCGCGATTCAGCGATCTCGCCGCGCCCTGGTGCGTCGGCGGCTGGGGCTGATGCTGGCGGATTTTCCCCTCGTGGACGCCTTGAGCGTGATCGACAATATAGCCCTCGCCGCCCGCGCCGTGGGCCGAGACGAGACCGAGTTCTTTCCCCGGGCTCTGGAGATGCTGAATTGGGTGGGCTTAAGCGCGCGGGCGGACGAAGCGGCGGGACATCTGGATCTTGAAGGCCGCTGGCGCCTTTGGCTGGCGCGGGCCCTGACCAACAACCCCGAACTGCTCCTGGCGGACGAGCCGGGCGCGGGGTTGGAGGAAGGTCCGCGCGCGGCCTTTTTCAAGTTGATCGACCAGGTCCATGGGGCAGGCATCGCGGTGATCATGGCCATGGCCGACGAGGCCCAGGCCGCGCGTCTGGGCCCCACGATCCGTCTCTCACGGCGGGCGGGGGCGGCATGAGCCTAGATCCACGAGCTTGGCGGCCCGGCCCGCTCCTGCCCCCGGCGGGGGGAGCGGCGCTCACGGGACTCTTTCTCGGCGCGGCGCTGATCTCCCTGATGGCGGTCCTGGCCATGGCGTGGCTCAGCGCGGACCTGCGCGCCCGTCCCACCCTTCGTGCGCGCCTAAGCGGCGGTGCGACCATCGCCGTCATGGCCCGCCGGACGTCTGGCGACCTGGAAAGCCTGGACGCCGCCGCTTGGCGCGCCCGGGAGATTCTGGCGACAACGCCGGGTGTGGCTTCCGCTCAGGTGCTGGCGCCAGCGCCGGAAGACAGGGCCATCGCCGCCGCCATGGGAGCGGGCGCTGCCCCCTCGCGCCTTATCACCCTGGTCTTCGCCCCCCGGGCCGCGCCCGCAAGCCTCCCGACGATGGGGACGCTGATCGGGGCCCTCTCGCGGGAAGGCTTGGCAGGGGCGGCCGATGACCACAGCCCGACCACCGGTCCCGTGGAGCGCGCCCTGACCGTGGACGGCGCTTGGCTGGCGGTCGCGGGCGCCATCCTCATGGGGGTTCTTGCCGGCCTCACCGCGGCCATGATCCAGTCTCGCGCGCGACGCGTGGCGCCTCGCATCACCCTGCTCAGCGGACTTGGCATGACCAACACCGCCCTCCTCATGCGATTGTTGAGTCCGGTGACCTTGAGCGCCAGCCTTGCCTTGATCATCGGCGGCGCGGCCGCCTTGGCCATAATGGGCCTTGCCGCCCCAAGGCTCCCCGGCCTCGCGGCGGTGATTCCCGCGCCAGGCGCCGTCGATCTCATCCTCGCCGCGGCGTGGCCGGCGGTGGCGATTCTTGTGGTCATTTTGGCCGCGACCGTCGTCGGCGCCGCGCGGATGAAACGCCTCGCGCCATGAAAGGGCTGGCCGCCGTATTGGTCGTGCTGCTGGTCTGGCTGAGCGGCCTCATGGCCTTCGCGGGCCGCGTGGCGCGCCTGACCCCCGCCGCGGCGCCGGCGCCCGCCGACGGCATTGTCGCCCTCACCGGCGGCTCGGCGGTGCGCCTGAAGACCGCCACGGATCTGCTTGAAGAGGGGGATGGCCAGCGGCTTCTCCTGTCGGGCGTGGATCGCAAGGTGACCCGCCGCGACCTCTGGGGCGTCACGGGCGCCGCCAAGCCCCTCTTCGATTGCTGCGTCGATCTGGGCTTCGAAGCGGCCAACACCATGGGCAATGCCCGGGAGACCGCCGACTGGGCCAAATCCATGCACTATGAGAGTCTGATTCTGGTCACCGCCGATTTCCACACGCCCCGGGCCCTCCTCGAACTGCGCGGCGCGCTACCCGGCGTGCGGATTACCGCCTATCCCGTGGCGACGCCGGATCTCGACGTGCGACACTGGCAGGACACCACGCGGGGCGCCGAGCGGATGAGCGTGGAATACACCAAATATCTGGTGACCCTGGGGCGAGAGAGCCTGTTAAGGCTCGGCGCCAAGCCCGGGGAGACTTGAAACCGGCATGATCCTGCTCAGATCCCTGATCTTCGTGGCGCTCTTCTATATTTGGTCGACCGCCGCGGTGATCGTGCTCTTTCCCGTGCTGCTGGGCCCCCGGTCCTGGACCATGAAGGTCATGAGCGTGTGGGCGGGCGGGTTCACCTGGCTGCTGCGCGTTGTCTGCGACATTCGCCTTGAGGTTCGGGGCCGCGAGAACCTTCCCGCTGGCGCGGCCCTGGTGGCGGCCAAGCATCAATGCATGTTCGACGCCCTGGGGGCGCTGGCGATCTATCCCGACGCCTGTTTCGTCACCAAGCGCGAGCTCTTCGCCATCCCGTTCTTCGGCTGGTACACGGCCCGGGCGGGCATGATCGCCGTGGACAGGGGCGGTCATTCCAAAGCCCTGCGCAAGCTGGTGGCCGATGCGCGCGAGCGGATGTCGCAGGCGCGCCAGCTGGTTATTTTTCCCGAGGGCACCCGCATGCCGCCCGGAGAAACCGGGAAATATCAGCCGGGGGTGGCGGCCCTCTATCGCGAGCTGGGCCTGCCCTGCACGCCCGTTGCCACCAATTCAGGCGTCCATTGGCCGGCCCACGGCTTCATCCGCCGGCCGGGTGTGATTGTGGTGGAATTCCTTGAGCCCATCCCCGCGGGCCTGAGCCGGGCCCTGTTCATGCGCACGCTTGAGGACCGGATCGAACCCGCTTCGGCCGCGCTGTTGGGGCTTTGACGACCCCCTATTCAGCCTGTCGCGCCGGGGCGATCAGGGTGATCGGGCCATCTCCGATGCCTGTGTCGCGCCGCCCGAGTGGGCCGGCGCCGTATCTCTTTTTCGCCGGCGCCAGCTTGGTCGCCAGACGATATCGCCGTCGCTATCCCCGACATCGGTCGGCGGCGAAAGCGGCGCCCGTGCGTCTGAACTTTGGATCGGCCGGGTGTCGCCCTCGGGCGACAGAAAGATGCCCCACGCCGTGACCTCGCCGCCTGGGGGTGGCGGGAAGCCGTCCTCGGTCCACTGGGTCCAGTCGGGCCTCAGACCAAGATCCGCGCAGATCGCCGCGACCGCGTCCTTCAATGGGCCTTTGAGGAGTCTGTAAAACTCGGGATCCTCGCGCTCATCGCCCCGCCGCTCACTAGGATCGGTAATGAGGGACTCGGCGCGCTCGGGACTCTCGATCTCCTGACCCATGGTCTCCAGACCGATCTCCCGAATTTTGTCGGCAAGGCGCGCCGCCTCAGCACCCGCTTCGGGAAGTTCGCCCACACCCGTAGCTGCGGGCGTGGGGCTCGGGAATCTGCCAGCGCGCATCTCCGCGATCTCCTCATCGATCCTTATCTGCAGCATGAGGGCGAGGCGCACGGCGCGAGACACGCGCAAAAAGGCGGTGATGGGATCGAAGCCAAAGGGAAACGCTATCCTCGGCCCATGCCACTTCAGGTCGCGCGCCTTGCCCCCGGACTCGAGGGTGAGCGCTCTGGCCAGCCACATCCCGATCTTCACCAACCCCCGCAGCGTGCAAAACCACATCTCGGCGCGGGCGATGCGCGGATCGGGGGCGCAAGGCTGGCGGCTATCAGCAGGAGCGGTTTGCCCGCAAATGGCGGCATCAAGGGTCATTAACCATATGATTGCATCTCGTAGCCGGTATGTCAATATGCAAATTCCGGAAATGCAATTTCGCGAAAGCTCGGCATCCGGGGCGGCGAGACACCGAGCCCACGGACCGCCGGCTTCGTGGCAGTCAACGTGACGTCTGTCCGCTGATATGCCGTAAATTCAAAGAGCAGCTGCGCCGGCCAAGCACGCCTCGGTTCGAGTCTTAGAAAACTCAACGCCAGCCTCGTCCATTCGCAGGCATGTTTTAGAAGATTGATATGAGAATCGCGCCACCTTGTGGCGGTGGGCTGATGAGCCTCGCGATTGGACGCCCGCGATAACAGAGGAGTCTAAGAATCCGGAAACCCGGCTTTCCGACCAGCTTTTCATCAGGCCCCCAATCCCTTGCGTCTCACAGGGCGGCCGAAGTCTCTAGTGAAGATCGAGCCATTCTCGATAGTCTGGCTCAGTCAAAACGCCCCTCATCGCTGCGGGGCGGCGACCGGAGTGGTCGGTCAGCCGGACTTCGCATTCTGACTGGACGTCGTGCGAAAGTTCCTTGAGCAGCGGCACATAATAGCTCAGCATTTTTTCGAGGCGCATGGCACTCTTTATATACCGCATGACGATTCCGCCGACGACGCGGCCGTCGATCGTCAGCGGGACGCCGACATTCCCCTCGCGGTACTCGGGATGCTCAATCACACTAAATCCGCGCTCCCGTATGCGGCTGAGAATCGCTTTCAGGCGCACCTCGTCATGCACGAGTTGTTGTCGCGGATCTTTGCTCTGGCGGGCTAATTCAAGCACAGCCGTGCGCTCCGCTTCCGAGCAAAGCGCCAGGAAACAAAGGCCGGTCGTGGTATAAAGTATGGGTACACGATAGCCGACCGCGAAGCGGTCTAGCACCATGGCGGTGTTGAAATTAGTGGTCAGGCGAACGACCATTTCCGATGCCAGAGGCGTGGAAAGAGAGAGGGACCAACCTACCTCCTTGCCTAGGCGGGTGAGCTTGGGGGCCGCCGCCTCAATCAAATGGCTTTCTTCCTGGAAACCAGATGAGAGGCGCAGGACCTGACTGGTCAGGCGGTAGTAGCGACTATGGGGTGACTTCTCGATGTAGCCTTCCGAGGCGAGGGTCTCCAGCAGCCGAAATGCGGTCGTCCGGGGCACACCGATGGCTGCGGCGAGCGACGACACAGTGGTGTGCCCTTCCTGGTTCATAAAGGTGAGTGCGTTGAGCGCTTTCTTAAGGGACTTAATTTCCTGGCCTTCATCCATGCACCCGCACCCCCGACTTGATCGGTTGAACCGTCACGTCCGTATTGCGGACAAAAACTGGCCTCCAGCCATGATAGGGGCCGTGGGAAGTGTCGCGCGGCGGCGCCGAATATTTGGGCGTGATGCTGTTTATATTGCCGACCTGACGAGCGACGCGCGCTGACAGCGGCAGGGCCCCACCAAAAACGACCGAGATACGGTCGTTCCAATTGCGGCGGCTTCCGTCGTTCGCCGACATTTTCCCCCGTGACGGTAGTTACTCAAAAAGAGTGGGCTTACCGGGCGAGGGGTAATCTGATGATCGGCAATTCGATGAAACTTGGGGCAGTGCGCGCGGAGTCGATCGCGGCCAGGGGTCTATTGGCCGCCGTATCCCTCACCGCGCTCATTGCGGCGTCCGCCACGTCGGCTCAGACGAGCAGCACTTCAGCGGAGGCTGTCGCCACGACGCTCGGCGAAGTGGTGGTCACTTCCCGCAAGACCGCCGAGAACATTCAGACTGTCCCGCTGGCCATCACCGCCATTACCAAGACGGACTTGAGGAACGCGGGCGTCCAAGACCTCCGCGATATCACCTTCCTGACGCCTGGTCTCGTCTACACAGACAACGGAGCCCAGGATGCGGCTAAACCCACCATCCGCGGCCAAACCGATATCGGTGGAACTAATGGCGTGAACAATGTCCCGGTCTTCTTCGACGGGATATTCATCTCAAACCCGTCGGCAATCGATTTCACCATGGTGGACCTCAGCCGCGTGGAGGTCATCGAAGGCCCGGTAAGCGCGACATATGGCCGGGGGGCCTATGCGGGCGCCATCAACTATGTGTCCCAAAAACCGTCGGATACCTATCACGGCGACCTCGATCTCACAGCCGGAGACTACGGGAAATACAACATCCGCGCGGCGCTGAATGGGCCGATTTTTGGGGACGTTTTGAAAGGCGGGGTCTCCGCCTCCTATGATCACTTCGATGGCACATACCACGATAGCGTCACTGATCAGGATGCGGGCGGCTATTTGAAAAGAGATGTCCTGGTCAATCTTGATTACACACCCAACAGCCACTTGGAGATTCGTCCGGTCGCCTATTATGGCGACGATACTTTCTCCGATACGCCCACGCTCATCGCAGCGGCCAACTGCTCCATCGGTGCGGGTTACGGCTATTCGCAAACCTTCTGCGGCCAAGTTCCCAATAGCTCGTTCAAGGGCCCTTATATCGCGCCCTCCGGGGATTCCCCGCAGGAAGGCAACAAACGTAAGGTCTTCACCGCCAATCTTCAGATGAGCTGGACAGACACCTGGGGCACGATCACGTCGCTAACCGGCTTCAGTCATATTGAACAGAAGAACTACACCGAGTTCGACAACCAGGAGTATGGCTTCCCGGTCCCAACCTACTATCTCCCGGCCGGGGCAACCGTGGGCAGTTTTCCGGCGAACCCGTATGAATTCTTTGGCGGCGCACCCGCTGCGGGGTCTGGAATTGTAGCCACGGGCACGACCGCCCAGGTGCCGCTTCACTTCGGCTACACCTTCAACAATCACGATTTCAGCCAGGAACTGCGCTATAGTTCCCCGCAGATCGGCCGGTTCAAGTTTTCCGTCGGCGGCTATTATGGCGACTCCGAGGTTTATCAGGATCTGAACTTGGCCGAGGACACCGAATATGTTCCGGCTGGCCAGTTCATCATAAGCGGTTTTGCGGTGCCGCCTGGCGTGTCCGTGTCGCCCCAGCAGACAGTTTATACGCAAGACAGCCACGTCTACGCGGCCTTCGGTTCAGCCTCGTTCGATATCCTCGACAATCTCGATCTATCGACAGAGCTCCGTTACACCTCGGATCACGAAAGCTACCTAGATATCTCGGCGATCTACACGCCCTATCCGGCCTATACGCCGGGGTGCCTCGGCTATTCCACGGCTTGCGCCGCCTCGCTCTACCCTCTGGGCTCGTCGAGCCCACTGACGGCCACGTTCAACGACGTGACATCGCGAACGAGCCTCACCTACAAGTTCAGACCTGACATCATCTTTTACGTGAGCGCGGCCAATGGGGAAAAACCGGGCGGTTTCAATAACAACGCTAAATACCCAACGTTCGCCCCGGAAACCAACTGGACCTATGAAATCGGGGAGAAATCCACCCTCCTCGATCATCACCTGCTGCTCAATGCGGATGTCTTCTATATCGACGCCAGCGGCTATCAGGTAACTGGGCCGCCCCCTGGATCGGCGCTTCCCGGCGGCTTCATCACCTCGAACTATGGCGGTCTTTCCACGATCGGCTTCGAGGCCTCTGGAAAGTTCATTATCACCCCGGGCGTCGATCTTTCGGCCGGATTTGCGTATGCCGACCCAAAGTTCAAAACCAATTCCTATGACTTTGAGGACGCGGCCCTCTGCGCAGGGACTGGCGTGGGCATAACACCCGCCTGCTCAAGCAGGATCGTCCAGGTCGGAGCCAATCCGGCGGTGAACCTGCAAGGCCTGCGGCCGCCGTATGAGTCGAATGTCACCTTCAATGTCGCCCTGGACGTGCGCCGCCCGCTTCCCGGTGGCCTCACCTTCGTCGGTCGCATGGACTATCGCTACGAAAGCTCCGAGTTCTACCAATACCCGGTCGATACTGGCAGTTATGGGCCCCGCAACATCGTCAATCTGCGTCTTGGCGTCGAACGTGGGCCCTACACAGTGGTTATGTACATCCGGAATCTGACCAACGATCAGACGCCCGTAAATGTGCAGGATGCGGCATCCACGAACGCTCCCTATGGGAACTTCGAGTCCGGCTACTATCCGGTGGCGCTGCTCCCCGACAAGCGCACCTTCGGCGCGACGGTCCGATACACTTTCTGATCGACGAAGGTTCCAAATCCAAAGGACCGGAAGGGGGGCATGGCGCGCCCCCCTTGTGGGTGAGTTCGCCTGGATCGTTCGCCCGATGAGAAGACGAGCTTGATGACGTCTGGTAACCGACAACTTCTCGTTAAGCAGTGGCCGAAGGGTCTTCCGGCGCTTGAGGACTTTGAGCTCGTGGACGGGCCCATGCCCGTCCCCGGCGACGCACAGGTGCTGATCCGAAACAAATACCTTTCGATCGATCCCTATTACCGGCATTCGCTCGGCCCCCGGTTTCTAGGGGTGGCTGTTTCTGGACGCGCCGTGCGTGTGCTTTCTACGGAATTCTTCGGGGATGGCGCTCTGCCCTTGTCAACAGCGCTTGGCGTCGCCGGAAATCCTGGTCTCACCGCTTCTGCGGGCCTCATGATGCAGGCCAAGGCGCGGCCTGGAGAAACCTTTATGGTGTCTTCCGCCTGCGGTTCCGTTGGCGCGACGGCTGCACAGCTTGCCCGGTCGATGGGGCTCAGCGCCGTGAGTGTCGCCGGCGCTGCGGAAAAATGCGCTTGGCTGGTGGAGACTGCGGGCTTCGTGACCGTCAGAGAGTATTTGCCATGAGGTTTGGACGCCGGGAATTGATGGGCTTTGGTTTGGCGGGAGGAATGTCGCTAAGGTCTTCCTTGGCGAGGGCTGGCTCCCCAGCTCCCATCAATGAAAAAGCGTTAGCTCAATTCATCAAAATACGTGGGGCCCTTGATGACCGCATGGTGATTGGTTGTGTCAGTGGACAATATAACGGCGTCGTTGATGGACAGGCTACGCCACTGTTCGGGGTCGTTTCAGCGGTATTCTCAAAATATCGCATGCAAAGCGGCGGTTATGCCTTGATCGAATTCGAGGAAGCCTATTACACGGATCTTGCGACGGGCAAGGTCTTAAAGGACCTGAAAAATCCCTACACGAATGAAACGGTCGTGGTTCCCACCTATGATGGGCCGACTGACAGGCTACTCGTGACCGAAAAGCTCCAGTTCCAAAGTGACGCGAAGCCTTCGCCGAACGTGAAAACACAGCATTTCGCCGAAGGTCCCGCGATAACCGGCGACGACATCGTGTTCGTGGAACGCGTGTCAGTCTCGGTGGCGGCAGCGGCCGGCCGTCCCGCTTTCAACTATGTCGACCACACAAAATTGCGCGCCAAAGTCACCGACGTCGCCTCGTCGAAGATCAAGATGGCGGGCAGTCAGACACACTTTGAAGCGACGTGTAGCTGGCGACCTTGGTTTAATATGGGTGATCGGCCGGGTTATATGACCGCATCCGGTGAGGGTCGCTTTGGGGTAGAATTCGCTGACCTGCCGCAAAATTGGTTGGACGCCTCAGCGATCCTCAAACCTGAATTGCTGAAAAACCCGGAAAGTCGCCTCGAATAAGACCGAGGCGGGAAAACGCGGGGCGCCGCTCGTATCCGCGTGCGCCTCCATAGGCCTCAGTACCAGGCGTAGTTAGCGGCCGAAATGCGGGCATAAGTTGGTAAGCCCGACCGCGCTTTCTTACTTCCTTCCGTTGAGAAAAAGTACTGACGGTCGATCTCAGACTGGAAGGATTAGATTCGCCCGAGCGAATCCAGCGACCTCGTAGCAAGGTGATCGAGAATACGTTTCAGTGCTGCGATATTGTTCTCGTCTTCGGCGCATTCGAGCGCGTCCTCAAGCACTTCGCGAATATCGTCGGCGCCGACCAACTCCATCTGCCAATTCGCATAAAGACGCTCGCGCTTGTCCTCGCTCTGGTCCAGCGAGACGATATCGTAATGGCGCGGATCGCCATGCAGGCTCGCCATCAGCTTCCGCACCTCGGCTGTCGGCCCCTCGATCCACTGGAAGAAGACGCCGCTGCCGAAAACGAGCACCCCGGTGATGCCGCAGGTGAGATTGTAGCGTTGCGCCGCCTCAATGAGGCGGTTGACCTCGGCGTCGTCCACGCCCTCAGCGGCCCGACTGCAATATACGAAAGTGTAAAGCGTGGGCGCGCTGGGGTCCACGTCAGGATCCCTGGGAAAACCGTATTCGTCGAACATGGGTTGGATCGCTTTGCGTAGGCCAGGCAGGCCGTATGACCCGGTTGATGAGGGTCAGGTTAGCGCATTGATATTCATTGTGTAAGGAGCTAGGTCCGCCCCCCACCCATGCCGCCTCTCCGAGAGTCCGCTTGGCTGGCAAACGCTCAGACGGCCCGAAATTCCGACAAACGGTCCATTTCCGGGAATGTCTGCCGGAGACCTCGGCAGCCTAAACAGGTCTTCACGTTCTATGCGGCTTAACCTCGTGCGTGTAGCAAGCCATCAGGCGCCACCATTTGCGACCTGACAGGGTTGGCCGCCATGGACACGACCACGTTTCGCGTCGCCGCCATGCTGCGGAGGTCGAATTGATAGGAATGAACGAGGCGATCAGCAGAACCGTTGAGAAGGTCTGCAGAAACGGCCACCCGGACCTGCTCCGCAGCGGGCCTCACCCATGACCGCCTTCGATCTCGTCGCGGTCTTCCTCACCCTTATCGGGGTGAGCGGTTGGATCAATGCGCGCTTTTTCCATCTGCCGACCGCCGCGGTGATGGTGTTGGCAGGCCTGGTCGGGGGCGGCCTCTTGCTGCTCGCCCGCAGCCTGGCGCCGACCGAAAGCGGCGCCGCACAGCTGATCCGGACGATCGAGGGGCTCGATTTTCCCAAGACCGTGCTGGGCTACATGCTGGCGTTTCTGCTGTTCGCGGGCGCCATGCAGGTGGATTTCGCGGAACTCCGGAAGCGGTTTTTAACCGTTTTCACGCTCGCCACCTTGGGTGTCGTGGCGTCCACTTTTATCGTGGGCGCGGGCCTGTGGCTGGCCGCGGGCTGGCTCGGGCTACATTTAAGCCTGGCCTGGGCGATCGTCTTTGGAAGCCTGATCAGCCCCACCGATCCGATCGCGGTCCTGGCCGCTGTCCGACAGGGCAGCCTGACCAAGACACTTGAAGTGGTGCTGCAAGGCGAGGCCCTCTTCAATGATGGCGTGGGGATCGTCGTTTTCACCGCCGCGGTGGCCATCGCAACGACAGGCGGCGCGCTACAGCCCATGCAGACCATCCTTCAGGTCGGCGGCGAAGCGATAGGCGGGGTGCTGCTTGGCGCCTTGGGCGCATGGGTCGTCATCAAGGCCATTCAGTCCATTGACGATTACGCCGTCGAGGTGGGGCTAACCCTCGCGCTGGCTGTCGGCGTCTACGCGCTGGCCCAGGCTGTTCATATCAGTGGCCCGATCGCCGTTGTCGTCGCGGGTCTCGTTGTCGGATCGGGCGGTGTGCGCACCGCTATGAGCGAAGTCACGCAACGCTATGTGCGGGGGTTCTGGACGCTCATGGATGAGATTTTGAATGCCCTACTCTTCCTCTTGCTTGGGCTGGAGATGCTGGTCGTACATGTCGATCTGCCCCTGATGGGGCTTTGGGTGGGAGCGATCGCGCTCGTCCTGATCGCCCGCTTGCTCGTCGTTCTGCCCTGGGGCGCCTATTTCCACATCCGCCAGAATGAGCGGGGCCCGAGTGCGCTTCTGACCTGGGGGGGCTTGCATGGGGCTCTGTCGCTCGCCCTTGCCCTGACCTTGCCGCGCGGCGACGAGAAGGTTCTGATCCTGTCGGTGACCTT
>PLFA01000016.1 GCA_003136615.1 Caulobacteraceae bacterium
TACAGCGTCTATCTGCAGGACGAATGGAAAATTCTGGATAGTCTGACCCTTAACTATGGCCTGAGGTTCGATCAGTTCGACGGCTACCGCGACGAAAACCAGCTCAGCCCACGGGTGAATCTGGTCTGGAAGGCGACACCCGATACGACAGTTCACGCCGGCTATTCGCGCTACTTCTCCCCGCCGCCCTTCGAACTGGTGGGCGCCGAGACCATCGCCAAATTCGCGGGCACCACCGCCGCCTCCACCGTGACCGCCGACACCACGCCCTATGCCGAGCGCGCCAACTATTACGATATCGGCATATCCCAGGTGATCGGCCGGCGCCTGACCCTGGGCGTCGACACCTATTATAAAAAGGACAAGAACCTCGTCGACGAAGGACAGTTCGGCGCGCCGATCATCCTGACGCCGTTCAACTTTGCCACGGGCTATCAGGAGGGCGCTGAGTTTGACGCCACCTACGCCCAAGGACCCTTCACGGCCTATGCGAACTTCGCCGCCCAGGTCGCCAAGGGCAAGGACATCATCTCAAGCCAGTTCAACTTCACGCCCCAGGACCTGGCCTATATCGCCGGCAACTATATCTACCTCGATCACAGCGCGAGCTACACCGCTTCGGGCGGGATCTCATATCTGTGGCGGGGGACGCGGGTCGGGGCGGATCTGCTCTATGGGAGTGGCCTGCGGGCCGACCTTGAGCTCCCCGGCGGGGGCGATATCCCCAACGGGGCCACGACACCGGCCTACGCGCAGGTCAACCTAACCGCCTCGCATCGCTTCGCCGATGCGCCCGGTGGCCCGATCACCCTGCGGGTGGACGTGATCAATGTGGGCGACCATGTGATCGAGCTTCGCACCGGCCAGGGTATCGGCGTCTTCGCCCCGCAATATGGCCCGCGACGCCAGATCTTTGGCGGCGTTACCAAGGAGTTCTGAGCCATCCTTCCCTGACGGCGCGCGAAGGCCTATATCCGGAGGGTTCGGACTTGTCCGGACTATGGAGATAAACGCGCGTGCAATAAGCGGACTGGACCCGGGTGCGATTCCCGGCGGCTCCACCAATTCTTTCCCCCCGCGTTATCGGCGGGATGTCATGGGGCCGATCAGCATCGACAGACGTCTAAAGACGTAGCCTTCTCTCGGCGTGGCTCACCGTTCCGGGCTTTAAACTAACTGCGAACGATAACTTCGCTCAAGAGTACGCCCTCGCCGCGTGATGCGGTGCGGTCGAACTCGACCTCTAAAGTCCTGATGTCTTAGCAGCGTCAGGCGGGGCCCGGGGAGCGCCTGGCAACAGAAGCTCCCCACTTATCTACATCGTCGGGGAGGCGCTCCCCTCTGAAAACGCAAGACTGGGAGCGCCTGGCGCCAGAAGCTCCCCACTTATCTACATCGTCGGGGAGGCGCTCCCCTCTGAAAACGCAAGACTGGGAGCGCCTGGCGCCAGAAGCTCCCCACTTACCTACATCGTCGGGGAGGCGTTCCCCTCTGAAAACGCAAGACTGGGAGCGCCTGGCGCCAGAAGCTCCCCTCTCATGTCGAAATGCTGGAAGAAGATCGTCCCGCGCGCCCTTGTCTTGCGCGTGGGCGTCGCTAGGTTCTTGTCCGATGGCCAAAGATGAGAAACCCAAGGATCTGATGGGTTATGAAACCCTGCAGCAGGAGGCTCTGCGCGGGGTGATCAAGGCGGCCCTGGCGCGGGTTGCGCCCCCGCGCGGCCTTCCCGGCGACCATCACTTTTATATCAGCTTCCGGACCGGCGCCCCGGGCGTCTCCATCCCGGCGGACCTGTCGGCGCGCTATCCCGACGAGATGACCATCGTCTTGCAAAACCAGTTCTGGGATTTGACGCCGTCGGAAACGCAGTTTGCCGTCACGCTTCAATTTGGCGGCCAGCCCAAGGTTCTGACGGTGCCCTATGAGGCGATCACCCGCTTCTATGACCCCAGCGTTCAGTATCTCCTGCAATTCAGCCCTCCGCCCCCGGCGCCCAGCGCCGCAAAGGCCGCCAAATCCGCCGCGGAACCCGCCGGTAAAGGCCCCGCAGGCGAGGGATCGGAGCCCAAGATCGTTTCGCTGGACCAGTTCCGGAAGAAATAAGGCCTTGGTGAGCGAGACCCCCGCGCGGCCGCCAGCCGATGAGGCGCCGTTGCCGACCGATGAAGAGATTCTGCAGCGTTTTTTGCGCAGCAAGAACCAGCCCACCGGCTCCCGGACCCTCGGCTTTCAGATCCTCAGCGTCTGTCAGGAGACCAAAAGCGTGGAAGTGGCCTTCGAGGCCCGCGCCGAACTCTTGGCCAATCCCATGAAACAGGTTCAGGGCGGCTACCTCTGCGCCATGCTCGATGAGTGCATGTCCGTCGCCTGTATGGTGGCCTCGGGCATGACATCGGTCGCCCCCACGGCGGAAATGAAGACCAGCTTTTTCCGCCCCGCCATGCCCGGGCGCTTGCGCGGCGTGGGCCGGGTTGTGCGCTGGGGCCGCACCCTGGCCTTCACCGAGGGGGAGCTTTACGACGAGGCGGGCCGGCTTGTGGCCAAGGCCACGGGCACCGCCGTTCCCACCCCGTTCAAGAGCTACAAATAGGGGGCGCCCATCGCCAGGTTCGGGCTCTCGTTCATTCTGATTGTGATCCTGGCCGGGTGCGCGCGAGCGCAGCCATCACCCTCGCCTGACCGCGCGAAACAGGAGTCACTTTCGCATTGGGCCTGGGTCGTCGTCGCCGGCGATGACGAGGCCGCCCATGCCGACACCCCGACCCGCGCCTTCGACAACGCCCGCCGCGATGTCATCAAAGCGCTTACGCGACGCGGTTTTTCGCTCGCGAATCTGGCCCAGTTCTCCGTGGCGGGAGGCCCGGGCGCCGCGCCGGCCCGGATCGATCCCATCTTCGCGCGCCTGGCCGCCCTCGCGAACTCGGCGCCGACGGGGTGCCTGATCTATCTGACCTCTCACGGCTCACCCCACGGCGCCCTGGTCGGCGATGACATCTTGCCGCCCGCGGTGGCGGAAGCGAAAACCCGACAGGCGTGCGGCGATCGTCCCACGGCCATCATCATCTCCGCCTGTTTCTCAGGGACCTATCTGCCCACCCTGGCCGGACGCAATCGCCTGGTCATGACCGCGGCCCGGCGGGACAGGTCTTCCTTCGGCTGCGGCGAAGATGACGTTTATCCGTTCTTCGACGGCTGCGTGATCGCCGATCTGCCCATGGCGCGGGACTTTGTCGACCTGGCGGGGCGGGTTCGCCGATGCGTCGCCGTACGGGAAGACCAGGAAGGCATGCGACCGCGTAGCGAGCCTCAGATTTTTGTCGGTAAGGCGTTCCTCGCCGAGGCGCCCGCCTTCGCGGGGCCTTAATGCGCCGAAACGGCCGCGAGACTGGCGGCAAATCCCTCAATTCGCCGGCGAATTGGCGCTTGTGAGACGATTTCGCCTAGGTCGCGTTTCGCAAAAGAGGCTAAGGGCGAAGATGGGGTCCGATGTCCGGGCCGAAGGGTCCGGCTTTGGGCATGACGAGCCGAATAAATGGGTTTGTCCTCGCGGCGGGGCTGCTCGTGGGTGTGGGCCCGGTCGGACGCGCCCAGACGCCGCCGCCGTCGCCACCTACCCCCGCCACCGCCCCGTCCAACCCTGGCGGCGCCCCAGCCAGCCCGAACCCCGCGGCGCCGCCCGCCGCGCCGATTCCCTATCAAGCCCTGAAGTCCCCCGACGCAACGCCTGGCGAGGGAGCTGGCGATCACCCGCGATTCCACCCCAAGATCGCCGGCGCGACCGCGAAACCAGCTGTGCCAGCTCCGGCCGGCGCGCGGCTTGCGCCGACTGATCCCCTTCCCGCCCCCGAGCTTGAGACCTTTATCGATGGCGTGACGCGCGAGGCCATGGCGCGGGACCACATCGCCGGGGTGACGGTTTCGGTGGTGCAGAACGGTCAGGTGCTTCTGCAAAAGGGGTATGGCGTCGCGGGGCTGTCGCCCTGGCGCGCGGTCGATCCGCAAAAGACGCTTTTTCGCCTGGGTCCGGTCTCCCGGATCTTTACCTGGATCCTGGTCATGGGTGAGGTCGAGTCGGGGCGTATGCGGTTCGACGGACCGGTCAACCTCTATCTTCCTGAGCGTCTGCGTCTGCCTGATCAGGGGTTCGCCCACCCCATCCGGGTCCTTGATCTGGTCAACCAGACCGATGGCCTGGAGGTGCGTGATCTTGGCCAATCCTTTGAGCGCGACCCCGCCCGTGTTCGGCCGATGGACCAGTACCTGGCTCAGGAGCGTCCCAGCCGGGTGCGAGACTCCGGGGCGCTGGTTGTGGACTCCGATTATGGCGCCGCCCTGGCCGGCGCCGCGGTGGCGGAGGTCTCCGGCAAGTCCTTCGAGGCTTTGGCGGATGAGAAGATTCTGGGCCCACTGGGCCTCACCCATACGAGCTTCGCCGAACCCTACCCGGCCCGGGCGGGCCTGCCCCCGCCGCTTGGACCGGGCTTGGCGACCGATCTGTCCGACACTTATGACTGGACGCCTGAAGGTCTGTCACGCGCGCCCTTCGCGTTCATGTCTCAGCGGGCCCCCTCCGGTTCGGCCTCGACCACCGCCGCGGATATGAGCCGGGTCATGGAGCTTCTTCTGGCCGGAGGCGTCCTGGATGGGCATCGCATCTATGGGGCGACCGCCGCCCAGATCATGGCGGCCCGGGACCAAACGCCCGTCGGCGCCTGGCGCCACGGCCTGCGGGAGATCCCCCTTCCCGGCGGCGTCATGGGGGTCGGCCAAGAGGGCGCCGCCCTCACCTCCGCGGCAAGCCTGATCCTCGCGCCCAGCCTCAATCTGGGGGTTTTCATCGCGGCCAATACCGACACCGGAGGACGCCTCACCCGGGACCTGGCTGGCGAGATCGTGCGGCGGTTCTACGCGCCGCCGCCGGGCCCGCCGCCATCCGGCTCAGGTCTTCTGGCGATCCGGGGTGATCTCGAGGGCGTCTATCTGAATGACCGCCGCGCCTTCAGCGGCCTGGAGGGGTTCGTGGATCACCTCCTGAAGACGGCGCAAGTCACGGTGGCCGATGACCAACATCTGGTGGTGCTGGGCTCCGGCGGGCCGGAAACCTATGTCCAGCTTGGCGATCCGGGCAGCGGCCAACTGCGCCAGACTGATGGGCTGGGCGTTCTGACTTTTCTGCCCGCCGATGGTGAGGCTCGTCAGATGATCCCGCCTTCGGGCGAGACGGTCTTCGAGCGGACCGGCCCCTTGGATCAGACGCGCACCTTGGGGGCCTTCAGCTTGGTGATCGCGCTGCTCTCCTTCGGCGCCCTCGCCGACGTGCCCGCCGCGGGCCGCCCGAGCTTTCGTGAGAGCAGCGCCCAGGGCCGGGCCCGGTGGCTGCAGGTAACCCAGGGCCTGCTCTGGCTGATCGCCCTCGTCCTCTTTGGGGTGTGGTGGGTGGGCGCGGGCGATGCCGTACAGCGCATGTATGGCTGGCCGGGTCTNNCTGGCCGCGCCGATACTCTTGCTCACCCCCTTTGTCTGGCGCGGCGGTCGGCGGGTGGAGAGCTGGAACGGCGGGCGCAAGCTGGCCTTCACCTTGACCAGCCTGATCTTCATGGCCTACGGCGCGCTGCTCGCCTATTGGGGCGCTCTGGCGCCCTGGAGCGCCTGACGCTCCCGCTTCAGAAAGTTCTCAAGGATATGACCGNNTACGACGCGCACGGAGAGCGACACCTTCGGGCCCATCGAGGTCGCCGCCGACCGCTATTGGGGCGCGCAAGCCGAGCGGAGCCTGCACAATTTCGACATCGGCTGGGAGAAACAGCCCGCGCCGGTGATCCG
>PLFA01000066.1 GCA_003136615.1 Caulobacteraceae bacterium
TCCTGCACCATGCGAAGCTCACCGGAATTCAGACGAATCTGGGCGTAGCCCGCGTCACGGCCCACAAGCTGAGCATAGGCGCCGGCGGAGCGGGCGATCTGGCCGCCCTTCATGGGCTTCAACTCGACGTTGTGAATGATGGCGCCGATGGGGAGGCCGCGCAGCGGCGAAGCGTTGCCGGGCTTCACGTCCACTTTTTCGTCGGCCAGAACCTCGTCACCGACCTTAAGGCGCTGCGGCGCGAGAATATAGGCGAGCTCGCCGTCGGCATATTTAATAAGCGCGATGAAGGCCGTGCGGTTCGGATCATATTCCAGACGCTCGACCACGGCCGAAACGCCCCACTTGCGGCGTTTGAAGTCGACGATGCGATAGAGGCGCTTGGCGCCGCCGCCACGAAAACGCACGGCGATACGTCCGCCGCCGCCGCGACCGCCCGACTTGGTCAGGCCTTCCACCAGGCTCTTCTCCGGGCGGCCTTTATGCAGGTCGCTGCGATCGACGAGGACGAGGCCGCGCCGGGAGGGAGAGGTGGGATTGAAGTGCTTCAGAGCCATGATTTTAGAGCCCCGTCGTAATATCGATAGACTGGCCCTCTTGGAGGGTCACGATGGCCTTCTTGACGTCCGAGCGACGACCGGGGCGACCCCGAAAGCGCTTGGTCTTGCCCTTTTGGATCAGGGTGTTGACCTTGATCACCTTGACCTTGAACAGTTCCTCCACGGCCAGGGCGATGCCCTCCTTGGTGGAATCCAGGGCGACCTTGAAAACGACCTTGTTCTGCTCGGAAAGCTGGGTGGCCTTCTCGGTGATCAGCGGGGCGAGGATCGTATCGTAATGAGCTGGCGTCACGGCCATCAGACGGCCTCCTTCACATCGAAGCGGGCCTCGATGGCCGAAATGGCGGCGCGGGTGAGAACCAGAGTATGACGGCGCAGGACGTCATAGACGTTCAGGCCGGCGTCCGGCAGCACATCCACATTGGGAATGTTGCGGGCGGCGAGCTTGAAGTTCGTGTCCACCTCGGGGCCAGCGATGATCAGGGCGTTGGTCAGGCCCAGGACCTCGAAGCGTCCCTTGAGGCCGGCGGTCTTGGCTTCATCCAAACGGGCGTCTTCCAGGATCACCAGAGAGCCGCTCTTGGCCTTTGACGACAGCGCGTGGCGCAAGGCCATGGTCCGAAGCTTCTTGGGCAGGTCAAAAGCGTGGCTGCGAACCACCGGCCCGTGGGCCTTGGCGCCGCCGACAAACTGCGCGGCGCGGCGGGAGCCGTGCCGGGCGCCGCCGGTGCCCTTCTGCTTGTACATCTTCTTNNTTGCGCACCTGGATCTTGTGGGTGCCGGCGCGGCGCTTGGCGAGTTGCCAGGTCACGCAGCGCTGAAGAATGTCGGCGCGGATTTCGGTCAGGCCGAAAATGTCGTCCCGCAGGTCCACCGCTTTGCCCGCGGCGCCATCAAGGGTTTTTACATCGATTTTCATTCGCCTTCCCCCGCGGTGCCCACTTCGGGCTCTGGCGCGACGTCAGGCTCTGGCGCGGCATTGGTCGCACCCGACAGCTTCACGGCGCCGGGCCGGGGCAGGTCGGCTGGAGCCGCGGCCTTGATCGCATCCCGGATCTTCACGAACCCACCCTCGGAGCCGGGCACGGCGCCCTTCACCAGGATCAGGCCGCGCTCCACGTCGACGCGGAAAATGGTGAGATTGAGGGTGGTGATGCGGTCCTGGCCCATATGGCCGGCCATCTTCTTGTTCTTGAAAACCTTGCCAGGATCCTGGCGCTGGCCCGTGGAGCCGTGGGCTCGGTGCGATACGGAGACCCCGTGGGTGGCCCGCATGCCGCCGAAGTTCCAGCGTTTCATGGCCCCGGCGAAACCCTTGCCGACGCTGATGCCGGCGATATCGACCTTCTGGCCGGCGATAAAATGATCGGCGGTGAACTCGGCGCCCACATCGATCAGATTGTCTTCGCTGACCCGGAACTCGGCGATACAGCGCTTGGGCTCGACCTGAGCCTTGGCGAACTGACCGCGCTGGGCCTGGGTGGTGTTCTTCGGCTTCTTGGCCCCGGCGCCAAGCTGGAGGGCGACATAACCGTCGCGATCCTTGGTGCGCTGGGCGGTGACCTGACAGCCATCGAGGCTGAGTACGGTCACGGGGACGTGGGTTCCGGCCTCATCAAAGAAGCGCGTCATACCCAGTTTCTTAGCGATAACTCCTGTGCGCATCGACCCGACCCCTAGAGCTTGATCTCGACGTCGACACCGGCCGAGAGGTCGAGCTTCATCAGCGCATCGACGGTCTGGGGGGTGGGATCGACGATGTCGAGAACGCGTTTATGGGTGCGGATTTCGAACTGCTCGCGCGACTTCTTATCGATGTGGGGCGAACGGTTGACGGTGAAACGCTCGATCAAGGTGGGCAGCGGAATGGGCCCGCGCACGGTCGCGCCGGTGCGCTTGGCGGTATTCACGATCTCACGGGTTGAGTGATCCAGAACCCGATGATCGAAGGCTTTCAGCCTGATGCGGATGTTTTGACGATCCATATCGCTTGACTTCACTTCCCTTCAGGCAAAACCGAGCCTGTGCGCCAACCTTGTCAAAGACCAACTCTCACCGAGGCCCCTACCCTTTCGGATTTGGACCCCGACCGCACGCACATGCCCGCAAAAACGAACGGCCCGCGCGGAACACCGCGAGGGCCTATGTCTAAAAGCGCCGACGATGCCTATCGCCGTCGCCTCGATCCGTCTTGCGAACCGCGTCTGCCCCGCGCACCAAGAGTGAGCGACGCACAGCCGGTTCAACTAAGGAGCGGCGTCTTTAGTCACCTGACCGTCGCCCGTCAAGGCTCTCTGTCATGGCTTTGTCTTCATCCGGCCCGCTTGCGGCCAGAGCTTGGACCATGCTTTGAAGTTCATGGCGGTTAAGGTTCGCCGGGATTGGGCAGGTTTTCATGGTGACGTCCCCGCTGGCAAAATGGATGGGCGCCAAGTCGCCGCGGCGCGTGGCGCCGGAGGTCCTAATCGTCGCCGCCTTGGTATTCGGCCTGGCGACACGCTGCGCAGGCCAAGTCATGTCTTTCGGCGCGGACGGGTCAGCGAAGGTTTATGATGGGCCCGCCGTTATCACCGACGATGCCGTCACGCCGATCCTTTCGCCCCGCCGATCCATTCTCGGGCCCAGCCAGGCCTCGGCTTGGAATGACCCTGCCTTGAGAGACGCGGCCCGGGCCGCGCATCTGAGTCCGGACCTGGTCGCCGCCGTAGCCTGGCGGGAGTCGAACTTCAGTTCGAATCGCGTCTCACGCTCTGGCGCGGAGGGTGAAATGCAACTCATGCCGGCCACGGCCAGGGATGTCGGGGTCGATCCCGCCAAGCCTGATCAAAACCTGCGCGGCGGCGCGGCCTATCTGAGGCGCCTGCTTGACCATTACCAGGGAGACCTGACACGCACTCTGGCCGCTTATAATGCCGGGCCGCGCGCCGTGGACCGCCATGGCGGCGCGCCACCCTATAAAGAGACAGAGGCCTATGTGGACGCCATCATGAGCCGCCTGAGCGATATGGCGGGAGGAACCGCGCGATGAGGCGGCTAATAGGCGCCGTCACGGCTCTGGCCTTCATCGGCGCGGCGGTCAGCGTCCACGCCCAGTCGGTGCAGCTCGACCCCGCCGGCTCCAATGTCATCCTGAATGCTGTGACCTGGCTGCAGGGCACGCTGCTGGGCAATGTGGCTACGGGCCTGGCCGTCATCGCCGTGGGCGCGACCGGGTTGCTCATGCTCACCGGCCGGGTGGATTGGCGCCGGGGCGTCACGGTGATCGTCGGCTGCTTCATCGTCTTTGGCGCGGCGGCCATCGTGGCCGGCATCCGGTCCGTCGCGGCGGGAGGCTGAGCGATGGCGGCGCTGGAGCGGGATGTGGTCTTTGGCGCCCTCACCCGGCCCCAGATGTTCGCCGGGGTGACCTATAGCTACTTCGTGCTGAACGCGGTCATTACGGTGGAAGCCTTCCTGATCTCCCACTCCTTCTCGGCGCTGCTGATCGCCCCGCCTCTGCATCTGGTGGGATATCTGGCCTGTCTGCGCGAGCCGCGTTTTCTGGATCTGTGGCTGACCAAGGTCAGCCGCTGCCCCCGGATCAAGAACGCCAGATTCTGGCGCTGCAACTCCTACGGGCCCTGACCATGCCCGCGTCGCTGCCCCGCGACTCCAAACCTGATCCGGGGCGAGAGCGGGCCGCAGGCTCCCGCTTGCCCTATTCGCGGCACGTGGATGAGGCGACTCTGGAGACGCGCGACGGTCGGCTCTTTCAGGTGCTGCACCTGGCGGGCTTCCCATTTGAGACCGGCGATAGCGACGAGCTGAACTATCGCAAGACGGTGCGCGACACCCTTCTGCGCGGTCTCGCCAATTCCCGCTTCGCGCTCTACCACCATGTGGTCCGTCGGGAGGTTTCGCCCAGCCTGGAGGGCGACTTCCCGGACGTCTTCAGCCGCGCCCTCGACGCGAGCTGGCGCGAGAGACTGGGCGCGCGGCGCCTCTTCACCAATGACCTGTTCCTGACCCTGGTGCGCCGCCCCTTGCCCGGCCGGGTCGGGCTCTTGGACGAGACTCTGCGGTTCCTGGGCGCTGCCGCGGACCGCGCCCAGAGCGCTGTGGATTTTGCCAGGGACATGACCGCCCTCAACGGCGCGCGCGATGGCCTGCTCGCGGCTCTAGCTCCTTACGGCGCGCGGCTCCTGACCGTCTATGATGGGCCCCAGGGGCTGTGCTCGGAGCCGCTTGAGTTCCTGTCGCTTCTTTATAATGGCGAAGCACGCCCCGTGAGGGCGCCGCAGGGCGATCTCGGCCTCTATCTGCCCTATCGCCGGGTGAGCTTCGGCCCCCAGACCCTGGAATTATCCCCCGCTGGCCGGCTTGGGCGGTCCTTCGGAGCGATGATTTCCTTCAAGGATTATCCGAGCCACACCACGCCGGGGATGCTCGATGATCTCCTGCGTCTCCCGTTCGAAATGGTGCTGACCGAGAGCTTCGCCTTTGTGGACCGACAGCCCACCCTTGAGCGGATGAACCTCGCTCTGCGCCGGATGCGGGCCGCAGATGATGAGGCCGCGAGCCTGCGCGAGGGTCTTTATGCCGCCAAAGATGATGTGGCGGCGGGCCGGGCGGCCTTTGGCGAACACCATCTGACCGTCATGGTTCGCGCCGCGACGCGGGAGGCGCTTGAGGAAGCCGCCGCCGAAACCCAGTCGGCCTTCACCGATCTTGGCGCCATATCGGTGCGGGAAGACGTCAATCTGGAACCGGCTTTCTGGGCGCAATTCCCAGGCAATTTCAAGGATATCGCCAGGCGCGCCCTGGTTTCGAGCGGCAATTTCGCGGGCCTCGCGAGTTTCCATAATTTCCCGGTCGGCAAGGCTCACGGCAATCATTGGGGCGATGCGATCACTGTCCTGGAGAGCACCTCGGCCGGGCCCTATCACTTCAACTTCCATCACGGGGACTTAGGCAACTTCACCCTGATCGGCCCCTCTGGGTCGGGCAAGACGGTCGTCCTCTGCTTCCTTCTGGCCCAAGCCCAGAAGCTGCGGCCCCGCACGGTCTATTTCGACAAGGACCGGGGGGCGGAGATTTTCCTGCGGGCCATTGGCGGGCGCTATGACGTGCTGCGGCCCGGCGCGCCGACGGGGATGAACCCCTTGAGGCTTGAGGACACGCCCGCGAACCGCCAGTTCCTGAGCGATTGGACGGCGAAGCTCATCACCGCCAAGGGCGCGCCCCTGGAGGCGCAGGATCTCCAGGCCATTGCCGAAGCGGTTGATGCGAATTTCTCCCAGGACCTCAGCTTTCGGCGGCTGCGGCATTTCGCCGAGCTGTTTCGCGGCGGTCGGCGACCCTCCAGCGGCGATCTGGCGGCCCGCCTTGCACCCTGGCACGGGACGGGCGCCTATGCCTGGCTGTTCGATAATGAGCGTGATGAACTGGACCTCACGGCCCGGACAATCGGCTTCGACCTGACCCAGATCCTCGATGACCCCGCGGCCCGCGCCCCGGCCATGATGTATCTTTTTCATCAGGTTGAGCAGAGGCTGGATGGATCGCCGACCATCATCGTCATCGACGAGGGCTGGAAGGCGCTTGACGATGCGGTCTTCGTGCAGCGGATCAAGGATTGGGAAAAGACCATCCGCAAACGCAACGGCATTGTTGGCTTTTGCACCCAAAGCGCCCAGGACGCCCTGACCAGCCAGATCTCCAGCGCCATCATTGAACAGGCCGCGACCCAGATCTTCATGATCAATCCCAAGGCGCGCGAGGACGACTACTGCAGGGGCTTTGGCCTCACAGCCCATGAGCTTGACCTGGTGCGGCGCCTGCCCGACTCGACGCACTGCTTCCTGATCAAGCATGGAAA
The DNA here is from genome assembly GCA_003136615.1 of Caulobacteraceae bacterium. GTDB lineage: Bacteria > Pseudomonadota > Alphaproteobacteria > Caulobacterales > Caulobacteraceae > Acaudatibacter. The sequence goes on from PLFA01000066.1 coordinate 6,418, forward strand.
CGACAGCGTCGTGGCGCGCCTGGATCTCTCAGGCATGGACGACATTCTGGCCATCCTGTCGGGACGGGAATCCAGCGTGCGCCGTCTCGATGACCTGCGCCGCGCCTATGGCGATGCGCCGGAAGCCTGGCTCCCGCGTCTTCTGGAGGCGGTGTGATGGACGGGGCCTGCCCCGCCTTCAGCGTGAACGACCCGCTGGTTGGGAGTCTGCTGAGCGTTGTCGACTGCAATCTTCAGGGTCTGATCCAGGCGGGTTATGGCGCCCTATTCCACCCCACTGGGGCCTTTGGCGCGCTTCTGACCGCCGCTCTCACAATCTATGTGGCCGTTATCGGGTATCAGCTGCTCCTGGGACGAGCCGCTTTGAATATCAGCGATCTGGCCCTCTCCGCAGTCAAGCTCGCGGCCGTGGCCGCCCTGGCGACCCAGTGGGGCATTTATGAGAGGCTCGTCTATCACCTGTTGTTCTTCGGCCCCCAGCAACTCGCCAATCTCATCAGCCATACACTCTGGCAGAGCTCTGGGCATGAGGGCGATGTCTTTGACGGTCTCCAGCGCGCCTTCACCGACCTCACCGCCTTCTCCCCCGCCACGCCGCCGGGCGGGGCCACCGCGACAGCCGCCGGACCAGTCGCAGCCGGGGCAGGCCAGCTTTCGACCCTGCTCAGCCGCGCGGGATTTGATTCGGTTCTGCTCCTGGGGTCGGCGGTCCTGCTTCTGCTCTCGACCCTGGGCGTGCTCATCGCCTGCAAGATCGTTCTTGGAATTCTCCTGGCGGCCGGGCCGATCTTCATCGCCCTGATGCTGTTCGAGACCACTCAGGGGCTTTTCGAGGGCTGGCTGCGCGCGGCGCTAGGATTCGCCTTCGCGCCCCTCGCTGTGACCCTCCTGCTGGGATTTAGCCTTGTGCTGCTGGAGCCATCCCTGAAGCAGATCGAGATGATGCGGGGTCAGGCGCAATATATTCCCGGCGTGGGCTTTGGAGTCGCGGTGATTGTGACGGCCCTGGCCGGCGTCTCCCTGGGACTTGTGGCGGCGGGTGGTGTGATCGCCGGCGGTTTTCGCCTTCCGCGCGCGGCCCGCGGCGCCGCACCCTCCGCAGTGGCGCAGACAAACCCGCCCGCTCCTCTGCAACCCGTTCAGAGCCGCGCGGACCGGATGGCGGGAGCGATCCTCGCTCAGGCGCGACGCGGCGGAGGCTCGCCCCTCTCTTTGACTGGGTATCTGGAGCCGGGCGTGAGCGTCACCGAGCGCAGGTTCACTCTCAGCGCAACATCGTCCTCCCCGCAAAGAGCCACCCCGCCTGACGCGCGCCTGGGCCAGCAGCCGCGGCGAAGCGCGCGTCCACGGACATTTCAGGGCGGACCAAGAGCGCAGGGTGGCGCAAGCTGATGTCACAGATACCCCCCGCCGAGCGCGAAGGGCGCAAACGCTATTTCGAAAACGCCGCGTCCTGGTCCGCGGACGTGAACGGTTCGTTGCGGGCCTCGCGCCGGGTCGCCTGGATTGTCGCCGCCGTGGCGCTGTTGGTGGCGGTCCTTGAGGCCGTGGCCCTGGCCGCCCTGGCGCCCTTGAAGACCGTGGTTCCCCTGGCCATCACCGTCGACCGCCAGACAGGCTATGTGGAGACCCAGGCGAGCCTGAAGCCGGGCGCGCTCAGCCAGAACCAAGCCGTCACCCAATCCTATCTAATTCGCTATGTCATGGCGCGAGAAGGGTTCGACGCCACGGATCTGACGAGCGCCTATCATCAGGTCATGCTCTGGTCCGCCGGCGACGCCCGGGCCCAATATGACCAGCTGATGCGGAAGACCACGCCGGAGAGCCCTCTCAATCTCTACACAGCCGCGACTCAGCTGAGTGTCACCATCGAGAGCGTCTCGCTGCTCACCCCCACCACCGCACTGGTGCGCTTCATCACAACGCGCCACGAAGCGGCCGGAGCTGGCGGCCCGCCGCGCTATTGGGCCGCGGCCATCGCCTTTCGCTATGCGGATGCCCCGATGAGCATGGGGGATAGGTTCATCAATCCCCTCGGTTTCCAGGTGACCCGCTATCGGAAGGACTCCGAAACGCCGGCCGCGGACATCCCCCCGCCGGCGCCGCCTGTAAGCGGAGCAGCCGTCCGGTGAGAGCCGAACTGGCCCTCTGCGTGGCCGTCCTGGCGCTGAGCCTGCTTGGCGGCGCGGCGCAGGCTGACGCGCCAAGCGCGCCGCCCACCACGGACCCGCGCATTCGCACCCTTTTCTATGATCCCAACCGGGTGGTGCGTCTCGACGCGGTCCAGGGCTACGAGATGATGGTGCAGTTCGCGGCCGATGAGCGGATCGAAAATGTCGCCATCGGCGAAGGCTCGACCTGGCAGGTGACGCCCAACAAGGAAGCCAATCTGCTGTTCATAAAGCCCATGGACCATGCGGCTCACACCAATATGACGGTGGTCACCGACCAGCGGGCCTATCTGTTCGAGCTCGACGCCCGCGACGCGCCAGGAGGCGGCGGCCAAGCGGCGACCTATGTTCTACGTTTCGCCTATCCGCCGGCCCCGGTCATGGCGACCCCGGCGCCGCCGCCGAAGCCCGCGCCGCCTGAGCGCCGGAACACCGCCTATGCCTATACCGGCGCCCGCGATCTTGTGCCTTCGGCGGTTTTTGATGACGGCCGCTTCACCTATTTCCAATGGCCCGCCAGCGCGGCGACACCCGCGGTCTTCGTCGTCGGCGCCGACGGCCAGGAGAGCCTCGCCGAATACAGTCATCGCGACGGTTTTCAGGTGGTCGAACAGCTTGCCCCGCGCTTTCGCCTGCGCGACGGCAAGAAGGTCACAACCGTGGTCAATGAGGCCTGGCGTCCGCCGAGCCCGGGCGCCGACGCGCCTCGTCCGCTTGACGCCAAGGCGGCCCGCGCCATCGCCCGGCGCCAGGACGACAGATGACTGTGAAGCCTCCCGCCCAGAATGGCGATCCGCGGTTAGCGTCAGCGCCCGAGCAGCCTGACTCCGCATGGGGTGAGAGCCTTCAGCCACACGTGTCGCGTGATTCGGCCGTGCGGGGACCTTGGCTGATCATCGGCTTGGCAGTGCTCCTTGGGCTGGTCGCAACTCTCTGGATGGCCAGTCATCGACCGAAATCCGTGAGTCCCGCCGCCGTGGCGAATGCGGGCGACGCCGGCGCGCCGGTCAGCGTTCCACCCCCGCCCCCAGACCTTGCGGCCGTCGCGGCGCCGCCCGCACCCAGCACGCCCACCATTGCGCCGCCGATCACCGCAGCCCCGCCCCTACTCGCGCCGCCGCCCTTTGCCCCCAGCCTGGCTCAGACCGGACGGGCGCCAGTGCTGGTGGTGGATTTCAGCCCCGTCGGTGGGGCGCAGACGGGCACAAGCCCGCCGGTGGGCGCCAAAGGACCTTCTGCGCCCGGATCCAGCGACACCGGCCTCAATGCAGACGAACGCTTCGTCGCGCGCATTGAAGGGGGCCTGGAACCGGCGAGAGCCAGCGCCACCATGCTGCGCAATCAGGCAGTACTCATTCCACAAGGCACGACGATCCCCGCCGTCCTGGAAACTGCGCTGGACTCGGATCTTCCGGGCTACACCCGGGCCGTGGTCAGCCGCGACGTGAGGGGGTTCGACGGTTCGACAATCCTCATTCCCCGCGGCAGCCGGGTGATCGGCGAGTATCGCAGCGCCGTCTCGCAGGGTCAGACGCGGGCCTTTGTCATCTGGACACGGATCCTGCGGCCCGATGGCGCCTCAATCATGATCGGCTCGGGCGGCGGCGATACGCTGGGGCGCGCCGGACTGGCGGGCAAGGTCGATACGCATTTCCTTGAGGAGTTTAGCGGGGCGGTGCTCCTCACGGCCTTGAACGCCGGCGCCACGGCGGCGGCCGGCTCGCCCTCCACCGAAGTGGTGATCGGCTCTGGGGGGACCGGGGCGGCCGGAAATCTGGCCGGGCCGCTCTCGGCATTCGCGCCTGTGAGCATTCCCCCCACCATCAAGGTGGCCCAGGGGACGCCGATCCTGATCTTCGTCCAGCGCGACCTCGATTTCGCGAATGTGGGGGCGGGAAAGTGAACGGGCAGGCCGCGCGGCCCACGGTCTATCTGGAGGCCTATCTTCGGCCACTCCAGGCCTGGCTTGGCCGGGATGATGTGACCGACATTCTCATCAACGCCCCGGGCGAGGTCTGGGTCGAGACTCTGGGCGGCGCCATGCGCCCACATCCGGCGCCGGAATTGACCGAGACGGTCCTCTGGCGCCTGGCCGGCCAGATTGCCGCCGCCGCCCATCAAGGCGTCAATCGCGAGCACCCCCTGCTCAGCGCCACCCTTCCCGATGGCGCGCGGGTCCAGATCGTCGCCCCGCCGGCCACGCGCGGCGCCATGGCCATGGCGATCCGCAAGCACGTGGTGAACAATCTCTCGCTCGACGACTATGCGGGAGCGGGCGCTTTTGACGCGGTGCGCCGCGCCACGCGGGACGAACAGACCCAGATTGATGCGGCGCTGCAAGCCGACCTGGACGCCGGGCGCATCGCGGATTTCCTGCGCGGGGCGGTGCGGGCGCGGAAGAACATTATCGTCTCGGGCGGCACCTCCACGGGCAAGACCACTTTCCTCAACGCCCTAGTGAAGGAGGCCGGCCCTGAGGAGCGCCTGATCCTTATCGAGGACACCCCGGAAATTCGTCTCGAACACACCAATGCTGTCGGTCTGGTCGCCGTGCGCGGGGAACTGGGCGAGAGCGCGGTCACCGTGGAGGATCTGCTGCAGGCGGCGCTGCGCCTGCGGCCCGACCGCATCATTCTGGGCGAACTGCGCGGCCCCGAGGCCTACAGCTTCCTCCGCAGCGTCAATTCAGGCCATCCCGGTTCGATAACCACGGTTCACGCTGACAATCCTTGGGCGGCCGTGGAGCAGATTGCCCTGATGACCCTGCAAGGCGGCGCCCATCTGGCCCGAGCCGAGGTCATCGCCTATGTCAGCGCCATGGTCGATGTGGCCGTCCAGCTCTCAAGGCGGGAGGGCCGGCGCGTGGTCTCTGAGATTCTGTTCACCCCCGGACGCTAAAATGGCGGGACGTTGGCCCTGGACAAATCGGCCCCCAAAAGGCCACGAAACCACCTCATCGGGTTATCGGACCGAAAACAAACGCCGCCGTGAAACCTCCGGGCCGCTCAAGGCTTAACCATTCAGGCCAGGGATGATCACGCCGTGACACGCGCCACATTATCTCGGCGAAACAGCCTGGCCCTTGCGCTCTCGGCCCTCTTTCACGTGGTGCTGGTCGCGATACTGCTGTCTGGAAACTATCGCCCCTATGACCTGCCCACGCCGCCGAGCGAGCCCATCGAGATGGAGATCGAGCGGGTTCCGGAGCCGGAGATTATTCCTCCGCCGCCCATAGAACAGACGAAGACGTCGCCCCAGCCGCCCACGCCGACGCCTGAGAAGCCCATTCCCACGCCGCCTGTGCCAGCCCCGCCGATCCCCACGCCGGTTCCCACGCCCTCCGCACAGCCCGCGCCGGTGGTGGCCAAGTTGCGCCCGGTGACGCCCGTGCAGGCGACCAAACCCTCGCCCCTTGCCGCCAAGGCCGTGCCAAACCCGAGCCTCGCGCCGGTTCCGACCCCCGTCTTCACGCCAGCGCCCGTCGTCGCCGCGGCGCCCAAACCGGCCCAAGCCGTCTCCTCGGCGCCGGTGAACACCCAGACCCACCTGAATATCCACAAGTCCGAGAAAGAAGCGCCGGCCGGGGTGGCGACCCTGCCCATGGCGCCCTCTGCCGCAGCCCCGCGCTCCGGCGCGCCGGGCCCATCTGGAGGACCGCAGGAAGCCGGGATGAACAGTTCGCGCCTGAAAGGTCTCTCCCCCTTCCCGCCCGGCTCTCTGCCCAGCGGCGGCCCCGGCCTTCGCGGCAGCCTGGTGGGCTGCGCCAATTCCCAGGCGGTGGGGCTTTCAAGCATCGAGCGGGCTCATTGCGCCGAGAGATTTGGCGTGGATGTCGCCAGGGCGCCGCATCTGGATGGCATGTCGCCTGATAAGCGTAAGGCGTTTGACCGGGAGATCGACAAGGCGGAGGCTTGGCGGAGCTATCGGGACAATATTCCCGCCAATGGAACAGACCCAGGGCCCAATGGCATGGGAAGGCTGGGTTCCTCCACGCCCCAGAGCGACCTACAAGCCATCCCCCATTGAGGCCAAAGATGAAGTCAGTCCTCGCCGTGACGGCGATCCTCTGGGGCGTTTCGGCCGTGGCCAGCGCCCGGGCCGCGGACACCATCCGCCCCGGATACTGGGAGTCCGAGAATATGGTGGGCTTTCCCGTGGGATCCACCAAGACCGACCGGCGCTGCATCACCGAGAAGGACGTGGCCAAGGTCATGGAGGGCCCCAGCAACCACATCTATCGGTGCGAGTACCCGGAACACACGGCCGGCGGCGGTCAGATCAGCTTCGCCGGGACATGCATCGACAAAAAGGGCTTTCGGGTCGGGATATCGGGCCACGGGACCTATACGGAGACGACGCTGAATATGTCGGCGGTTGTGAAGATCGGGCCGCTGGGGGTGGAAGCCTCCACCGTGGCGCATCGCCTCGGTGACGTGTGCCCGCCGCCGGCGCCGGTGAACTGAACGCCAACCGCGGCGGCGTCTGGGACATCAACCGAGCCATGAGGCCGGCTCGCCATTCGCTAATTCGCGCTGAGCCCTCCCCCAACGACAAACGGCCCGGGGATCGCTCCCGGGCCGCCTGTGTCTAGAACCGTAGAGTGCAGATCAGGCTGAGGCCGTCTCGGCTTCCGCCGCCTGGGCGATATCGGCCGGGAGGGGTTCGACCACAATCTGAGACTGCCGGCTTGCGGCGAGGGCCTCGTCGCGCTTGGCGGCGATGCGCTGGAGACCGCGCAGATAGGAGCCGGTGCCCGCCGGGATGAGCCGGCCGACGATGACGTTCTCCTTGAGACCTTCCAAGGTGTCGCGCTTGCCGTGCACCGAAGCGTCGGTAAGGACCCGCGTGGTTTCCTGGAAGGAGGCCGCCGAGATGAAGCTGCGAGTCTGAAGCGAGGCCTTGGTGATGCCCAGCAGAACCGGCTGGGTCAAGGCCGCGCGACCCTTGCGGGCCTCGGCCTTGGCGTTCTCTTCGTCGACTTCCGACTTGTCGAGGTGGTCGCCCTTCAGAAGACCGGTGTCGCCGGGCTCCAGGATTTCCACCTTCTGCAGCAT
>PLFA01000083.1:0-2491 GCA_003136615.1 Caulobacteraceae bacterium
GCCCAACAGATGTGGGGCCTTCGGATGGATCTCTCGCGGGAGCTGATGGTCAGTCAGCACGGCGAGGAAGAAGCCAAGGCTCTGCATGAGTGGGGGGAGGCGAAGTGTGGGTCTGATCCGCACTTCAACCAACAGGTCTATGCGTCGAAGAATCCCTACGCGTTCATTCGCCAGGCCCGCCAACGCGAGATGCTTCTCGCCGAGGTGAGCCCGGACGATCTGGATGATTACAAGGCGTGGAAGGCCGCCAAAGCCCAGGGCGCCTCGCCCGCGCCCACGCCGGGGGCCACACCTTCACCTACACCCACCCCGCCGCGCTCCCTGGCCAATGCGCCAAACGCGGGCGGGGCGGGCGCTGTCGCCGAAACGCCCGTCGGGCCCGGCGCGGCCTTCGCCTCCACCATTCGTCGCTAATTCGCCTTGTCGCATCGTGCGGCCGGGCAACTCTTAGATAGGAGCCCCGGCCATGGCCGAGACCATTCTCTCCACCGCCAATGAACGGCAGATCTGGATCACCAAGTACTTCCAGGAATATGTCCGCACCTCGCGGTTCATGCCCTACATGTCGAACGCCGACATCAATAAGGGCGGCATCATCCTCACCAAGTTCCAGCGTGAGGACGAGGCTTTCCGCACCATCAATATTCCCTTCATCGCCCGTCTGAAGGCGCTGGGCGTCACCGGCGCCACGGTGCTGGATGGGGCGGAAGAGGAGCTGGTGAACTACAACTGCCCGATCACCATCGANNATGGTCTGGGAATCGGAGAAGCTGCGCGACGACATCATCAAGGCCCTGGCCATGGTGGTGGTCGACGCCAATGGCACGATCGCCTTCTATGATCAGGCCACGGCGGCGCAACAGAACACCTGGAACGCGGCCAATTCCGACCGGGTGCTCTTCGGCTCCAACATCTCCGACTATTCGGCGACCTTCGCCACGGCCATGGCCAATGTGACCACCAGCATGACCGCCAGCGCGGCCATGGTCTCCAAGGCCAAGCGCATCGCCAAGCAGGCGGACCCGCACATCCGGCCCTATCGGGTCGAGGACGGCGATGGTCGTGAGTACTATGTGCTGTTCAGCGGCTCGCGCACCTTCCGCGATCTGAAGCTGGATACGAACATCATCAACGCCAACTCCAACGCCCGGGCCCGCGAAGGCATGGGCATGGAGAAGAACCCGATCTTCCAGGACGGGGATCTGCTCTGGGATGGTGTGATCATCCGGGAAATCCCCGAGATCGACACCTATTGCGGGGCGATCTCCAACCCCAATGGCGGCACGGCCTTCAACGGCGTGGGCGGATCATCCGGCGATGTGCGCCCGATGTTCCTCTGCGGCGGCGGGGCTGTGGGCGTCGCCTGGGGCCAGGAGCCGACCCCGCGCACCGACATGATCAAGGACTACGGGTTTCGGCCCGGCGTCGCCATGGAGGAGCTGCTGGGCGTCAAGAAGATCAACTTCAACGGCGTCCAGAACGGCATGGTCACGGTCTTCGCCGCGGCGAGCGCCGATTCTTAAGGTTTTTTCCACAGATACACACAGATGAACACAGATGGGCCCGGGGTGCGGCGCCTCTCCAGCTAAATCGGCCGAAGGCCATTCATTGCCTGCGGCGCTTAAGGTTCGTGAAGCGGCGCCGCTCCTACCCCTCATCTGTGAACATCTGTGTCCATCTGTGGACAAACCTTCCTTCCCCATCCCTCAAATCTGAAAGGAGCGGATCGCCATGTCGACCGCCTATACGACTGCTTTGTTCAACGCCAAGGTGGGCGCGTCCTCCGGGCACGGGCTCAGCCGGATGTCCACGCACCTGCACGCCATTTCGGGAGCGATCTCGACCTGGGCGGCGAATGACACCATCGCGGTGGGCTACATCCCCCGCGGGGCCGTCGTCACCAATGTTGTCCTCAAGGCCGCGAGCCAGCTGGATAGCAATGGAACGCCCACCCTGGCCCTCGACGTCGGTGTTGTCGGAACTCCGCAGCTCTTCAAGGCCGCCGTGACCACGGTGGGCCATGCCTCGGGCGCCAGCGTGGATACGACCAACACCGGCGCCGGATACCTCTATCAGAACACCAGCGGCGCCGATCAGGAGGTGTTGATCACCGTCCACACGGCGGCGGCCACGCCTGTCGCCGGAACGCTCGAACTCGACGTGGAATATTACGTCGAGGATGTCGCCGGCTCGAACCCGTAAGGGGCCGCCATGACCGTCGAGGATTTCCAGCGGGTCGGCCAGCACTGGCTTTCGGCGGCCGCCACGGCGCTCGCGCTGGTGGCCGTCGCCTTGCTGGGCTGGACCGGCTCACAGCTCATCGCGATGCGCGATGACATCCACACCCTGAAGGACGCCCTGCCGAGCATCGAGGCGCGGGTGGATCGCCTGGAGAGCCGCGAGGACAAGGTGATTGAGGTTCTGGGTGATCAGATCGACCGGGATAAGCGCCGATGACCACGCCCCTCCTGATCGATGATCTGAAGCGTGA
>PLFA01000083.1:2515-3051 GCA_003136615.1 Caulobacteraceae bacterium
CGCCAGGATGCCCTGGCCAATATGGCGTTCAATCTGGGCGTCGGCGGCCTCCTGGACTTCCACCACATGCTGTACGCCCTGGAGGCTCACGACTGGCACACCGCCAGCGCCCAGATGCTGCTGAGCGAATGGGCCGCCGAGGTCGAGGACCGCGCCCAGCGCCTCGCCTTCATGATCCGCACCGGGACGCGGAGCAGCCGCGAGATCGTCCCGGCGCCCGCCGCGCCAACCCCACAACCTCCAAAGGTTTCCGTCATGACCGACGTCTCAACACCCGCGCCAGCGCCCGCTAGCGCGCTTCCTGGACCAATCCAGTCCGCCACCCTCGACATGTTGCGTTCCGTGCTCATGGCCGCCGGCGCGGTTCCTTTCGTCCATGGCCTCACCACTGACAGCCAGTGGCAAGCCATCGCTGGCGGGCTCGTGGCGCTCGCTTCGGTCGCATGGTCCTACGTCGCCTCGCACCCGTCCAAGACAAGCGCGCTCGCCACCCTGCTCGCCATCGTTAAAGGCGGCGGCCAGGGCCCGGCCTGGAA
>PLFA01000206.1 GCA_003136615.1 Caulobacteraceae bacterium
AGGTGGTCGGGGGTGATGTTGAGGATGATGGCGACGTCGGCCTTGAGGCTCGAGGTGAGGTCGAGCTGGTAGGACGACAGCTCCAGCACATAGACGGCGCCGCCGTGCATGTCCTCCAGGCCGAGCACGCCGACGCCGATATTGCCGCCGATGCGGGTGTCGCGGCCGGCCTCGTGCAGCACATGACCGATCAGGGCGGTGGTGGTGGATTTGCCGTTGGTGCCGGTGACCGCGACCACGGCCGGGCGCTTGTGATCGGGCGCCGCGGCGACGGCTCGGGCGAACAGCTCGATATCGCCGATGATCTCCACCCCGGCGGCCTGGGCGCGCTCCACGGTCCAATGCGGCTTAGGGTGTGTCAGGGGGACGCCCGGCGAGAGCACCAGCGCGGCGAAGTCTGACCAGTCGGCGGTTGTCAGGTCGGTGAGGGTGAGGCCCTCGGCGGCGGCGAGCGCGCGCGCGGCGGGGTTCTCGTCCCAGCAGGCGAGGCTTGCGCCGCCCGCGATCAGGGCGTGAGCGGCGGCTAGCCCTGAGCGGGCCAGGCCAAAAATGGCGACGGTGCGATCAGCGAAGGCGGCAACGGGGATCATGGGCGTGCGGGGCCCCTCACCGCAGCTTGAGGGTCGAAAGACCCAGCAAGGCCAGCATGATGGCCACGATCCAGAAGCGGATGACCACGGTGGGCTCAGACCAGCCCAGGCGCTCGAAATGGTGGTGGATCGGGGCCATGAGGAAGACCCGCCGGCCCGTGCGCTTGAACCACAGGACCTGGATGATCACCGACACCGTCTCGACGACGAAAAGGCCGCCGACAATGCCGAGCACAATCTCATGCTTGGTGGCCACGGCGATAGCGCCGAGCGCGCCCCCGAGGGATAGGGCTCCGCTATCGCCCATGAAAATCCGCGCTGGCGGCGCATTGTACCAGAGGAAGCCCAGCCCCGCGCCGACCATGGCCGCGCAGAGGATGGCCACCTCCCCGGCGCCGGGGACGAAATGCAGCTGCAGGTAGTCGGCGAAACGGAAATTGCCGACCAGATAGGCGATGAGCCCGAAGGTGGCGGCGGCGATCATCACCGGCACGGTGGCCAAGCCATCCAGGCCATCGGTGAAGTTCACAGCGTTCGACGCGCCGACGATGATGAAGGCGCCAAAGACCAGATAGAACCAGGAGAGATTGACCAGGGCCCGCTTGAAGATCGGGAAGGCCACGGAGGTGGAGAGGTTCGCCCCCTCCGGCGAATGCTGGGCGAAGACCACCATGACGGCCACAGCCACGATGGCGATCAGGCTCTCGGCCACGAGCCGCAAGCGCCCCGAGAGTCCCGCCGTGGTCTGTTTGGTGACCTTGGCGTAGTCATCCATGAACCCGAGCGCGCCGAAGCTCAAAGTGACCATGAGGACCATCCAGACATAGACATTGGTCAGGTCTCCCCACAGCAGGGTCGCCACCGTGATGCCGGCCAGGAACATCAGGCCGCCCATGGTGGGGGTGCCGGCCTTTTCGGTGATGTGGCGCTGAATGCCGTCGGTGCGGATGGGCTGGCCCCGACCCTGCTTGGCGCGCATCCAGCGGATGAACCGCGAGCCCATGGCCACCACGACGAGCTGCGAGGTCGCAACCGCCAGCCCGCCGCGAAAGGTCAGATAGCGCAGGAGGTTGAGGACCGGGATGTAGTGGTGGTGCTCGGCCAGCCGGAGATAGAGAAGATACAGCATCAGGCCGTAACTCCCGTGGCGGCGCCGGCGATAAGCGCGGCGGCGATTTGGCTAGCGCGGGAGGCTTTGGATCCCTTCACCATCACCGTATCGCCCGGCTCTATGGCCTCGGCGAGGCGGGGGATCAGGGCCTCAGCCTCGACGGTCCAGGCGCCTCGCCGGCCGGGTTCCAGGGCGTCATAGAGGCTCTTCATCAGGGGTCCGGCGCAAAAGATGAGATCGATGCCCGCCTGAGCGATCACCGGGGCGAGTGCGGCGTGACGATCAGCGGAGTCGGGCCCAAGTTCCAGCATATCGGTGAGGGCCGCGATCCGGCGTCCGGATGTCGCGCGGGCGCTCAAGGCGGCCAGGGCCGAGGCCACGGAGATGGGGCTGGCATTATAGCTCTCATCGATCAGGGTGAAGACCCCCGACCCCAGAGCCACGTCGCGCGCCGCGCCCCGCCCGGCCAGGGGTTCGAAGGCCGACAGGGCCGCCAAAGCGGTGTCGAGATCCACCTCCAGGGCCCGGAGCATGAGCAGAGCCGCCAGACTCATGGGACCCCAATGCCGGGCCATCTGGCGGATGGGAAAGGCGATGCGGCGCCCCTCGACCTCGGCCTTGATACGGGCGCCCTCGGCCCCAGGCTGGAAATCGATCAAGCGCGCCGCGCAGGCCTCGCCTTGGCCGAAGGCCCGAACCTCCGCCCCGGCCGCGCGGGCCGCACCCGAAAGAGACTCAAACCACCGATTATCGCCATTGAGGACCGCGACGCCGCCAGGCTCGATTCCGGCCAGGATCTCCGCCTTGGCCTCGGCGACGCCGGCCTCGCCGTCGGGGAAATTCTCCACATGCACGGCCTCCACATTGGTGATGGCCACGGCGTGAGGGCGGACGAGGCGGGAGAGCGGCGTGATCTCCCCGGCATGGTTCATGCCGATCTCGAAGACGGCGCGGCGCGTGTCCGCCGGCATGCGCGCCAGGGTCAGGGGCACGCCGATATGGTTGTTGAAGGACTTCACCGAGCCATGACCATGGCCCGCCAGATTGAGGCCCGCCAGCACCGCCTGGGTGACGCTGGTCTTGCCCACTGACCCGGTGACCGCGCCCCGCCGCGCCCCAATTGCCCGGCGACGGGCGGCTTCGCCCAGACGCCCCAGGGCCCGCAGGGTGTCGTCAACCTTGATGCAGGGCTCCGGAGAGGCCTTGCTCACCAGGGAGCCCGCCGCGCCATGGGCCAGAGCCTGCGGCACGAAGTCATGGCCGTCGCGGGCAGCCGACAGCGCCACGAAGAGATCGCCCGCCTCCAGCGCGCGGCTATCGGTCTCCACGCCATGGGCGTTGAAGGCCTGGCCCATCAAGACCCCGCCGGTGGCGGCGACGATCTCCTCCGCGGTCCACAGCGGCGCGGCCGGCGCGCTCTCAGCCATGATCCAGGCCCAGAGCCGCGCGGGTCTCGGCCACATCGTCGAAGGGCAGAACCTCCGAGCCGATGATCTGGCCCTGTTCGTGCCCCTTGCCCGCCACCACCAGAATATCGCCGGCTTCGAGACCGGCCGCGGCGGCGCGGATGGCGTCGGCGCGGCCCGCAACCTCGATCAGGCCCGGCGCCCCGGCCAGGATCTCGGCGCGAATGTCGGCGGGGACCTCGGAGCGGGGATTGTCGTCGGTGACGATGGCCATATCGGCCAGACGCGCGGCTACGGCGCCCATCAGGGGCCGCTTGCCCCGGTCCCGATCGCCGCCGGCGCCAAACACCACGACCAGCCGGCCCTTCACATGGCCACGCAGGGCGCCGAGCACCGTCTCCAGGCCGTCTGGCGTGTGAGCATAGTCCACATAGGCCGCCGCGCCCTTTGCTGAACGTCCGACGCTTTGCAGCCGGCCCGGCGCGCCTTGCAGGGATTCCAGAGCCGCCATGACGGTCTCGGGCGCCTCGCCGGCGGCGATGCAAAGACCGGCGGCGACGAGGGCGTTGGAAGCCTGGAAATCACCGGCCAGAGGCAGGTGAATATCATAGCGCGCGCCAAAAACGCGCACGCCCAGGCGCTGGCCCGCCAGACCGGCCTGACGGCTGAGGAGCTTGACCGCTTGGCCACCCGCCCCCACCGACATGACGCTGTGCCCATGGGTGACCGCGGTGGCCGCAAAGGCGTTATAGGAATCGGAATCGGCATTGAGCACCGCCGTTCCCCCGCGCGGCAGCAGGGCCTCGAACAGCCGCAGCTTGGCCGCCCGATAGACGCCCATGGTCCCGTGATAATCCAGGTGGTCCTGGGTCAGATTGAGGAAGCCCGCGGCGGCGAGCTTGACCCCGTCCAGGCGGCGCTGATCGAGACCATGGGACGAGGCCTCCAGGGCCAGATGGGTGACCCCGCCTGTGGCCAGTTCGCAGAGGATGCGCGCCACATCCGCCGCATCCGGCGTCGTAAGTCCCCCCGGCTCCAGCTGAACATCGCCGGCCAGGACACCCAAGGTCCCCATGCTGGCGGAGGCGTGGCCGGCGCCCGCGAAAATCTGGCGGCAGAACCCCGCCACCGAGGTCTTGCCGTTGGTGCCCGTGACCGCGACGCAGGTGGCCGGCTGACGGCCCCAGAAGGCGGCGGCGGCCAGGGCATAGGCCCGGCGCGGATCAGCCACCTGGACCACCGGCGCGGCGAGGCCCGGCAGTTCGGCGCTCGAGAGGACCGCGGCGGCGCCCTGGGCCAAGGCGGCTGGTACGAAGGCCTTGCCGTCGGACCTAGCGCCTGGGAGGGCGGCGAAGAGGTAGCCTGGCCGCACCTTGCGGCTATCGGCGGTTACGCCCTCGATCATGGGATCATCGGCGAGATCGCGTTGCAAAAGATCGGAGAGGCGCGCGCTCATGGCGTCGGCGCTCCCGCATTGGAGGCGACGGCCGTGGTGGCTCCGGCCGACTGGATGTGAGCCAGGATCGCGGCGGGCACGGCGTCCTTAGGGGCGCCCGGCGCGGGCTCATCGGGCTCACGCGGCCGCCGCGTCATGCCCAGGAACGGAGCGATGCGGGCGATGATATGTCCGGCGATCGGGGCGGAGACGGCGCCGCCCGTGGTGAAGCCGCCGGTTTCCGAGGTCACCTTAGGTTCATCCATCATCACTAGAACGAAGTAGCGGTCCTGATCGAACCCGCCATCGGTGGGAAAGATGGCGGCGAAGGAGGCCAGATTCTTTTTGCCGAGATCGTAGTGGCCGTTGATAAGCTTGGTGGCGGTGCCGGTCTTGCCGCCCAGATTATAGCCGGGCGCGAGATCATCCGCGAAGCGGCCCGTGCCGTTTGTCGCGTTGAGGCGCATGAGGCCCAGCATCACCCGCGAGGTGGATTCCTTGATCACCCGACGCCCCGGGGCGGGGGTCTGGCCGGGCGCCAGCTTGTGCAGGGTCAGCGGCCGATAGACACCGCCATTGAGGATCGCGCTCATGCCCGTGGCGAGGGCCAGCGGGCTCACGGAAATTGACTGGCCAAAGGCCATGGTGGCCACGGCGTTCTGGCTCATATGGCTGACCGTGAGGGGCCTGGCGGATTCGATCAGCTCGCTGGGCGCCTTCTGGAAGAGGCCGAAGGCATGGAAATAGGCGTCCTCATTGGCCGCCCCGGCGCGGAGGGCCATCTTGGCCGCGCCGATGTTCGAAGAGTGGGTAAACACCTCCCACAGCGGCAGGGCGCAATCGCCCTTATCATAGTCGTGGATGATCTGGCCGGGCAGAACCAGCGGCGAGCAGACATCGAAAACGGTGTGGATATTGACCAGGCCCGTATCCAGCCCCTCAGCCAGAGTGAAGACCTTGAACACCGAACCCGGCTCATAGACCGTGGCGGCGGCGTGATTGACCATGTTTTCCGGCGGCGTGTGCTCCGGCGCATTGGGGTCAAAGGTGGGCCAGCTCGACATGGCGAGGATCTCGCCCGTGCGGACATTGACCACCATGCCCACGGCGTCCTTGACCCCGAAATGGAGGGCGGCCTTGGTCACCTCATCCTGTAGGGCGCCCTGGACGCGAAGGTCGATGGAGAGGGGCACGGGCGCGGCGTCCTTGCGCACGGCGCTGTCCAGGGCCCGCTCGGCGCCGGAGAGGCCCCGGCCATCGCGGCTGGCCAGACCAATGAGGTGGGCGGCCATATCGCCCAAGGGATAGGCCCGCCCCGGCTCGTCCTGGAAATAAAGGCCCGGTAGGGCGAGGTCATGCAGTTGATCGCGCGTTTCGGGGCTCAGGTCCCCGGCGATATAGAACTCACCCTTGTCGTGGCTCAGAACGCTGGCCAGGCGCGACCGTGGGACGCCAGGGAGGATCTTCGTGATCGCATCTAGGGTGGCGGGGGCGTCATAGACCTCCTGGGGGCGCAGATAGAGGCCGTAGCGGACCAGATCCACGGCCAGGATCTCGCCATTGCGATCCACCAGATCGCTCCTGGCCACGGCCACGGGTTCGCCCACGGCGCCGTGGGATCCCAGATGGGGCAGCAGGGCCGCCTTGGCGGCGAAGATCCCCGCATAGACAAAGGCCGCCGCGAACAGGGCCATGACGAAGAAGATGCGCAGGCGCGTATCGTCCCGCGCCTCGCCCGACGCCGCCGCGCGGCTGGTGGCGCCTTCAATCGTCGCGAGAATGGCCCGCCAGTCCCGCCAGGCCGGAACCTCACGCGGCCCGCCTGGCGTATCAAACGGCGGCTGGGCGACGCTCATGGCTTCACCGGCGCAGGGCTATTGTCCGGGGACGGAGCGGTGGGCAGGGGCGGCGGCGGGGGCGCGAGGGCGCCGGCCACGTGGGGCAGGCTGGCGAGGACGATCTCCTGCTTGGCCGAAATGGGCGCCAGGCCCAGATATTGGGTGGAGAGGGTCTCGATCCGCGCCGGATCATCCAGGTGGGCCATCTCGGCGTTCAGCAGGCGAATGCGCTTCTGCTCGTCCTGAATCTGGGCCTCGATGTTGCTGGCGTCGGCGTCTTCCGCGCCCGCCGAGGTCTTGAAGGCATAGCTCGCCAGGGCGGTCACGATGATCACCATCACCGCGATGATGTCGATGACGCGAAAGCCGCGAACCCGGCGGGTGAAGACGGCCAGGGGGTTCATGCGGCCAGGTCCCAGGCCGCCGCATCGGTCCGCACCGCGCAGCGCAGCTTGGCGGAGCGGGCGCGGGGATTGGCGGCGATCTCCGCCTCGCCGGGGGCGCGCACGCCCTTATGGATCAGTTCGAAACTGGGGGCCGGTCCTTCGACGCGGGGCGGCGCATGGCGGGACGTTTCGCTATGCCGACCGCAACGGGGGTAGAGGAAGGATTTCACAATACGATCTTCCAGCGAATGGAAGGTGACCACGGCCAGCCGCCCCCCCGCGCCCAGGGTGCGTTCCGCCGCCGCCAGGCCGCCTTCGAGTTCGATAAGTTCTTGATTAACCGCGATTCGTAGGGCCTGGAAAACCCGCGTGGCGGGATGAATTCGCGCCCCGCGCCGGCCGCCCAGAGCCCGCTCCACGATCTCCGCCAGATCCAGCGTCCGGGTAAAGGGCTGGGTCTCCCGCCGCCGGATGATGGCCTTGGCGACGCGCCGGGACTGGCGCTCCTCTCCATAGACGAAAAAGATCCGCGCCAGTTCCTCCGGCGTCTCGCCGTTCACCAGATCGGCCGCCGTTGGCCCCTCCCCCGACATGCGCATGTCCAGGGGACCATCGCGCATCAGGGAAAACCCGCGNNCCCGCCAAAGCGCTTTCCATGGCGGAGAAGGGCGCGAGGACGAACCGGAAACCAGGCGCGGCCTCCAGCGTCCGGGCAAAGACCTGGGCGGCGGGGTCCCGGTCGAAGGCGATGACCCGGGCGCCGGCGGCCAGAAAGGCCCGGCTATAGCCCCCTGCCCCGAAGGTGCCGTCGATGATCGTCTGACCCGGGGCGGGACGCAGGGCCTCCATCACCTCGGCCAGAAGGACCGGGACATGATCCGGCGCATGTCCGGCCATCTCGTTCATGACGCCGCGGCCTTGGCGAGACGTTGCTGGGTGCGAAACGCGGGAAGGCCCTCGCGCGCGGCGGCCAGTTGCTGGTCGCGGTGAGCATGGAAGGCGTCGCGGCGCCAGATCTGGAACCGCTCGCCTAAGCCCACCACGGCCACCCAATCGGTAAGGCCAAAACGCTCGCACATGGCTTCAGGCAGGGTGATGCGGCCCGCGGTGTCATAGGCGAGGCGCGCCATGCCGCCATAGACGCTGACCTCCAGCGCGCTGCGGAGAGGATCGCCAAAGGGTAGCTCCTCGATCAGGCCCTTATAGGTGTCGAACAGCGCCTGCCCGCCGCCCTCGATGCAGTCGGCCTCGATGGAGGGAAAGCAGAAGACCCCGTCAAATGGGCCGGCCGCGGCCGCGCGGAAATCCTGCGGCAGAACGATGCGCCGCTTCGCGTCCAACTGTTTTTCGGCCGTGGAGAGAAACACCGCGTCCAATCACCCCGTTCGCGCCGAGCCCTTGACGGCGGCCACAATCTCGCGGGTCTGCGCGACGCGGCCACAATGGGTTAACATGGGCGTAATTGGGATACAATGACACTTGAGACTAAACTAGGCCCCAATTCGGGGGTTAATCTGGCTTAAACGCGGGATTACACAGTCTAGATTGCGAACAATAAGAGAACATGTGTGGCGGGACGGGGGCGCGGGCCGCCCAAATGGTTAACGCAGGCGGGCCGAGAGGGACGTTGGCGGAAACCGTGGGGATATTGTCATTTCCGCCAAACGTCGGGACGGCTATCTTCCCGCCGTCGATGGGAGAATGCGGTCAGCATGGCGCTGGAGATCAGACCGAACTGCGAATGCTGCGACATCGACCTGCCGCCCCATTCGCTCCTGGCGCGTATCTGCACCTTCGAATGCACCTTCTGCGCGACATGCGTCGACACCGTGCTGCACAATGTCTGCCCCAATTGCGGCGGCGGCTTTCAGCCTCGCCCCATTCGCCCAAGGCAGGAACTACGGCCCGGAATCTCCCTGGCCACGCGCCCGGCGTCGTCTCGCCGCGTGTATCTGAGCTATACGTTGGATGAGGTCGAGGCGGTGGCCGAGCGGATTAGAGAGATCCCCGCCGAGGATCGGTGAGGATTTCAGACGGCCGATTGGCAACCTGATGCCGTCCAAGCGTGAATCTTGCCCGGGTCAAATGCTCTAGGTAGCCTAACCATAGCGCACCCTACTCCATCATCGATGGAGCCAATCTCAGGCCTTATCCAAGTGTTTATGCCCACCATCGCCTGGGCCTCATGAAAGAATGAGATCCAATCCAAGTAGATCACGAAGCATGACAACATAGCTGTCGGGAATGCATAGCCAATCACCCGAAATATCGATGATGGGGATACCCTTACGTTTAATATTTAAACCGGCCATCCAGTGGGGTGACTTCCCATAAGAATGACCCGAATGAGAAGAAAAACCATCAAACATGGGACGCCGTTGGCCATCAAGAAAAACATCTCAGCGCTAAGGAACCCCCTCGCAAAACCAACAGGCCTCGCCGCCGTCGCCGATGGGCATGCCGGGGGGTGGGTCGAAGGTTTTGTCGGCCGCGGCCATGATCGCGAGCTGATCGCGGGAGCGGTCGAGGATGAGGCCGGATAGCCAGGCCGCCTGGGCCTGTTCGGCGACATCGCCGCCATGGCGCCGGGAGAGGGCCTCGCCCAGAAGGTTCAGTTCGCCCCGTACAGTGGCCGTCACGGCTGGGGACGTGGTCTTATCCGCAAGCACGTCCGCCAATCGCGCCACGAGCCGGGTCTGAACCACCCGCCGCAACGCCTCGCGCCGGCTATCCAAGGGCCCGGCGTCGAACACATCGGCGATGGTGGTGTTGAGCAGCTCCGGCAGGGTGAGCTGGCCGGCCTCCCGGTCGCCCTGATCGCTGACCCTTTGCAGGCGCGCGGGGTCGAGAAGATCGGCGAGGGTCACATCCGCCGCCGCCTTGGCCGCCGCCGCGATATCGAAGACGGGGCTCTGAGCGTCACCGAAGACCTCGATATTATAGGCTGGGTCGTCGTGGCCATCGCGACCGGCGGAGAGTTCATCGATCAGCCTATCGGGAAGGTCGAGCGCCTCGGGATCGAGGGTCGTCAGCAGGGCCGCGAGCGCCTGACGCTGGCGCGCGCCATCCACCGGATGGCTCCTGGGTAGGCTATCGCCCCGCACGCCATAGGCGAACTCGACCCCGCCCACCGACTTGGAGACCGAATCCACCTCATAGCGGTGGAAGAGATAGATCGGCACGATCACCCGGCGCAGATCGGACATCGCCGCCCCCTTGGGGAGGTTGTGAGGGCCAAATCGCGACAGCGCGATCTTTCGCACCGCCATGACATGGGCGAGGCTGGCGACGCTGTCGGGACCGTCATCCCAGAGGGCGCCAAAGGGCTCGCCCGCGCTGGTGGGCCGCGCATCCTCATCGCGCACATAGCGCAGCCCCTCGGCGTAGCCCTGACGGACGATGTCATCCAGGGCGGCCTGACCCGTGGGGCCAGAGGGGACCTCGCTATAGAGCCACTTAATGGCGAACCGATCCCAGGCGCCGATCCCCACCTTATAGGCGTCGGTGAAATCCAGCTTGTCGCCGGGGCCGATCCCCACGCGGGGGCCCGGATAATCCATCACCGAGCCGCGATCATCGAAGGTGCTGCCGGCGAAATTGTGCGCCAGGCCAAGGGCGTGGCCGGTCTCATGGACCGCGAGCTGGCGCAGGCGGGCCAGGGAGACCACGATGGGATCATCGCCGGCGCCCGACCCGGTCTTGTCCGCGCCGACCAGACCTTCGAAGATCATGCGATCCTGACGCACGCGCAAGGATCCCAAAAGCACCGAGCCCTTGATGATCTCGCCGGTGCGTGGGTCGCTGACCGCATAGCCATAGGACCACCCCCGGGTCTGGCGATGCACCCAGTTGATGATGTTGTAGCGGGCGTCGAGCGGGCTCACGCCCGGCGGCAGGACCTCCACGCGGAAAGCATCGATGAAGCCCGCCGCGTCAAACGCCTGGGCCCACCAGCGGGCGCCGTCCATTAGGGCGCCGCGGATCGGCTCGGGCGCGGCGCGGTCCACATAGAAGATGATGGGCTTCTTCACCGTGGAGCGGGCTGCGGTGGGGTCTGTCTTCTCCAGTCGGAAGCGTTCAGCGAGGCGATAGACCGTGGGCTCGCTTAAAGAAGCGCCGTAATTGGCCACCAGAAGGCTGAAATCCCCAGTCCGGGGATCGGCCAGGCGCGGCGTGAATCCGGGCGGCGGCAAGCGGATCAAGGACTGATGCTCGATGAGCGTGATGGAATGGGGGTCGGGAACGAGGCCGAAGGTTTCGCGGCCCGGCGCGTCGCTGACAAAGGTCTCGTGAGCCTCGAATTCCAGATTGTCCGGGAAGGACTCGATGGCCGCCACATCCGCATAGCTGCGATCGGCGGCCAGCTTATAGGCGCCCGCGTCGCCGCGCTTGAGATCATCGACCACCCCGAAGGCGTCGCGCGTGAGGAAGCTCGTGATGTCGAGGAGCACGGTTCCGTTGGGGGCGGTGGCGGTCACGTCGCCGGACCAGATGATCGACGGCGGAAAGGACTCCCGCACCGCCTCGCGCTCATCGGCCGAGCCGCCATCGGCCCGGAAGCCGAAATTCTCGAACTCCGCCATGACCTTGGGGCCGGCCCGGCGGAACCTCAGGACTTCAGTGCGCCCGGGATTCGACCGGTCGATGCCGATGGGCGTCGAGCCAATGCCGCTGCGCATATAGGTCTGGTAGATAAACTCCCCGAGATCGCCGGCCGCATCGGGTTTCAGCGCAACCAGCACGCGCCCGGCCTTAGGATCGAGATAGAGCGGCAGCATACCCTCCCGCCGCTCCAGCCCGGCCGTCGCCTTGGCGAA
>PLFA01000114.1:0-2484 GCA_003136615.1 Caulobacteraceae bacterium
ATGTCCGTGGCGTTGATCTCGACAATCTGGTTGAGGCGGAGCATGTCCACCATGACGGAGTTCGGCTGCACCGGCAAAAAGCCGCCCGTATAGGATAGGCCGCCGCCGCGCGGGATTACCGCCAGGCCCCGACTGGTGCAAAGCCGCACGGACTCGGACAGTTCTTCCACCGTGCCCGGACGAATGATCAGGGCGGCGTCGACATCCGCCCGCCGATAGACATCGGTGGAATAGACGCCCAGCTCCGTGGGGTCATCGATCACATGCTCCGCGCCCAGAAGCGCGATGAGCTCCTGGGTCGGAAAGACCTGCGNNTTTTTTCTAGGGGTGGTGGAACGGCCGTTGCCCGAAAGACGTGGATGCCGGACCAAGTCCGGCATGACGCAACAGGGGGTTCACTTCACCGCGCCCCGGAACCCGACATAGGCCAATTGCTCGGACATGTAGACCGCATCAATTGGTTCCAGAAACACGCCGTCTGGCGCGAAGCCGGCATCGGCGCACACCGCGCGCCAGTCCAGCGTGCCGCTGCCGCGTTCGAAGGGCTCGTTGTTATGGTGGCCGTTCCATTCGGCCATGAATTCCTGGAACGGATCGGTGGGCCAACCCACCATGTCGTTGTGGCAGTGCACGCCGCGGGGGGCCAGCAGGCGGTGGCATTCCTTGATGATCTGACGCGTCAGCTTCTGCGGAATTTCGTGAAGTAGCAAATTGGAGACGACGAGGTCGAAACTGCCGTCCGCGAAGTTCGTATAGCCCGCATTCTGTTGTGAGAAATGGACCGGGACACCCAGGGCCTCAGCCCGGCCGTGACCATAACGCAGCATGGGTCCGGCGATGTCGACACCGTAAATCTCGGCGTCGGGAAACGCGGCGGCCAGGGGCAGGGTGGAGAGGCCCGAACCGCAGCCCATGTCCAGAATCCGCTTGGGCTTAAGGTCGGGATAACGCGCCGTAACACAGCCAATCGTGCCCTCGCCCAGGGCGGCGTTGAAGGGCCCAAGGCCCCCATACGCATAGATATAGACGCCGCGATCATAGAGGGCGCCCGCGAAGACGTCGTTGGCCGCGATCTCGTTATGGAAGCTGCCCGGCATGACATGGATGTCGACCTTGCGGGCATAGTCGGGGAGTTCGAAGGCCGGGTCGAGGGTGAGGGTCCCGCCCGCGGGCGGCTGCGACCTGGCCGCCTCGGCGAGGGCCGGAAGCTGGCGCAGGACACTCTCGCCCACCGTGTCCCATAGCAACTCCTGCGTCGCGCGGTTGAGCAGCGAAAAGGCCCGGTAATAGGGGTCGCGCTCCATGACGCCCTTGACCTCGAGATAGGTCTCCGGCTCGCGGCCATTGCGGCGGGCGAAGGCTGGCGCCTGGCGCTCCCGATAGGCCACCTCA
The DNA here is from genome assembly GCA_003136615.1 of Caulobacteraceae bacterium. GTDB lineage: Bacteria > Pseudomonadota > Alphaproteobacteria > Caulobacterales > Caulobacteraceae > Acaudatibacter. Next base: position 1,393 of record PLFA01000114.1, read on the forward strand.
TTGCCGTTATAGAGATCCGTAATCAGAAATCGGCGCATGGCCGCCAGGAATCCTTCGCGGCCGCGCTCGTCTGCGTCGGGCCTGGACAACAGGGCGTGTTCGTATTGCGGATTCATGATCCCTCATCCGGCTTAGCGTCTGCAAACTAACGGCTTCGCGCAGGCCAGCACCCGTTGCCGACCTCCTGCCCGTAATTCGGTCACGCCGAGGGAGGGTCGCCTTGGCGTCTAGCCCTTGATCGCCAGCCAATCGCCAGGTGGCGTCAGGGCGATGGCGACCGATTTCACCTCGGTATAGGCCTCAATGCCGTCGCGACCGTTCTCGCGTCCCCAGCCGGACTGTTTGAACCCGCCGACGGGAAGATCAGCGCCGCCCACATGATGGGCGTTGACCCACACCTGGCCTGAACGAACCAGGGCGGCGAGGCGATGCGCCTTGGTGACGTCGCGGGTCCAGATACTGGCGGCGAGGCCATAGCGNNCCCGCGGCGATATAGCCGCTCACACGGTCAAACTGGGCGCGGGACACCACCGGGCCGATCTGCGTCGCGGGATCGAAGCCCGAGCCGACGCGAATAAGCCTGGCCCGCTCGGCGATAGCCCCCACAACACGGTCATGGAGGGATTGATGGATGATCAGGCGGGAGCCCGCCATGCAGGACTGGCCGGAATTGAAGAATATCCCCGTGGTTGCGCCCCGGATCACGGTCTCCACATCTGCGTCGGCCAGGACGATCATCGGCGACTTGCCGCCAAGTTCCAGGGTGACGCGCTTCAGGTCGTTGGCGGCGGCCTTGACGATCCTGCGGCCAACTTCGGTCGACCCGGTAAAGGCGATCTTGTCTACGCCCGGATGGACCGACAGGGCGGCGCCGGCCGTGTGCCCATAGCCGGTGAGTATGTTCACGACCCCGGGCGGAAACCCGGCCTCAATGATCAATCCGCCCAAACGCAGCGCCGTGAGCGGCGTGTCTTCGGCGGGCTTAAGCACCACGGTGCAGCCAGCGGCCAGGGCGGGCGCGAGCTTCATCACCGCCATGATCAGGGGGAAGTTCCAGGGAATAATCTGCCCGACAACGCCGATCGGCTCACG
>PLFA01000114.1:2505-11227 GCA_003136615.1 Caulobacteraceae bacterium
TCGGCGTTCTCCAGCAGAAGATCCGAGAGCTTCCAGATCAGCCGCGCGCGGGCGGCGCCGCTCAAAGCCCGCCAGGGACCGCCCTCGAAGGCGCGGCGGGCGGCGGCCACGGCGAGATCCACGTCGGCGGCCTCCGCCGCCGCGACAGTGGCGATCTGTTCCTCGGTAGCCGGATCGAAGACGGGCAAGGTTCCCCCGGCGCGGGGCGCGACCCACTGACCGTCGATCAGCAACAGATGGGAACGGCTCAGAAAAGCCGCGGCCTCGGCGCTGGGCTGGTGGCGAAGGTCGTCATCAAACATGGAGGGCCACCGTACGCGGATCATAGTCAAATAGGGCGGTGTTTTGGGAGGGCGATCTGGCGACGGCGCCGCCGTCGGGCTCACCGGACTGTAGAATGCGCCCCTGGCGTATCGACTCCAGACGCACGGTCTCGACCCGGTCGCCGCGCGCACGCTCAAAGGCGGCAAAGGCGGCGGGAGGCGCGGCGCCAGTCGCCAGGGCCCTGGCCAGGACAAGGCCGTCCTCAATGGCCAGCGCGGCCCCGAGACCCAAAAACGGCAGGATCGGATGAGCGGCGTCGCCGATCAGTATCACGCGCCCGGAACTCCAACCCTGGAGCGGCTCTCGGACGAAGAGTCCCCACTTTATCAGACTTTCAGGCGGCGCGCGGGCGACGAGGCCCAGGACGTCATCATGGAAGCCTTCAAAGACGTCGATGAATTCCTCGGGCGTGGCCGGGGTGTTCCACCCCTCGTTGCGCCAGAGGTCACACTGGGCCAGGCCAATGACATTGGCCAGGGTCCCCTGACGAATGAGGTAACGATTGAATACGCGGCCGGGCCCCAGAAACACCGCAGCGTTTCCGGCTGACAGGTAGGGCGCCGCGATCTCGCGCGGAATCAGGCACCGAAAGGCGATCTGGCCGGCGAACACTGGCGGTGAATCCTCGAACAGCAGACGTCGAACACTGGACCGCGCACCATCGGCGCCAATCAGAATGTCGGCGCGGGCCGTCTCGCCGTCGGCGAACGCGGCCGTGACGCCAGCATCGTCGGGCGTGGCTTCCACCAACCTCTTCGCTGGCACGACGGCTGCGGAGTCCATGGCCCGCACCCCCGCCAGAAGAATGGCGTGAAGATCGGCCCGATGAATGTGCCGGGGCGTCGAGAAACCCCCATCAAGCGGGGCGTCCCGTTCGAACCTTCCGGCCAGCAAGGCCCCGGTGCGATAATGGGCGAAGGCGATGTCGGGGATCGGCGTCGAGGCCGCCAGGAGTTCCCCCTCAAGCCCCAGTGACGCGAGGCCCTGACCCGCGCCGGGGCTGACGGTTATGCCCGCGCCAACCTCACGCAGGGCCGGCGCCTGCTCGTAGACACGGACGTGATACCCCTCCCGCATGAGCGCCAGGGCGGCGGTCAGGCCGCCGAGCCCGGCGCCGATAATGCTCGCGGAAACGGTCATACAGGCGCGCTCAGGGAGGAGCAGGCCAACGAGGACGCCTCACTCCGCAGCCATGGGCAAGGCGTGATCCCAGCGTGGCTGCTTGGGCGCGGGCAGTCCGGTCTCGGCCACGGATGTGGCGCGAAGCTCCTCTAGGGACGGGCCATAATTGAACAGCGGCATGACCGCGGGCCGCGCCGCGCTCATCGACGTGCGTAGAGCCAGGGTCGCGGGCAGATCAAGGACACCCTCGGCGTCGGCGACGACGCCGTAGTTGCGTGCGCCCGCTGACGTCACGAGACCTTGAACGATCTCCTTGGCCACCAGCGCCGGATCGCGTTCCAAAGGATCACCCCAACCCCCTCCGCCCCAGGTGATGAAGTGCAGCATGTCGCCGGCCTCCACGGAGATATCCTCGCGCTTATTGCCGACGATGACCTGCGAGCCGTCCGCCTTCTCCAGGATCTTGCGGGCCCGGGCGCCCGGCGCTCCGCCATTGACACCCCAGGGGTAGGTGAACCAGCGATCATCATGGATGGCGATGAGGCCGGGTTCCAGAAAACGATAGGACATGATGATCCCATTGCCGCCGCGGTGCAGGCCCGCGCCGCCTGAATCCGGAACGGTCTCATAGCGCTCGATCCGCAGGGGGAAGTAGCGCTCAAGGAATTCGTTGGGGACATTGGTGAAGTTGGGCCAGAGCGAGTGGCCATCCGGGCCATCGCCCATGGGCCGGCCGGGGATGCCTCCAAAGCCGATCTGGAACAGCTGGAACCAGCGCCCCGTCGTGTCCCTGCCGGAATAGAACAGGTGCGGCGAGGAAGAGAACCCGGCGGCGTTGAGAAAGGCTGGCGTCTTTTGCCCCAGGAGTCCGCCCAGAATATCGAATAGCCGGCCCAGCGCATGGGTGCGTCCCGACAGCGCCGCGGGGAACTTCGGCTTTAACAAAGAGCCTCCGGGGATGCGGATATCGATCAGATCGTAATAGCCATCGTTGAACAGAATCTGGGGGTCGAAAACCATGATCATGTAGATGCCGAAAAACATCCGCATCATGTTTTCGTTCAGGAAGAAATTGATCGAGCCATTGCTCTGCGGGTCGGTGCCGGCGAAATCGAGCACGACCTTGCCGTCCTCACGCCACATCGTGCATTTGATCTTGTAGGGTCCGAACCCCAGTCCGTCATCGCATATATAGTCCTCAAAGGTAACTGGCTCCTCACCGATGGAGCTATCGATCAAAGCTTTCATGGCCCGGTGATTACGGGCGAGAAGCTCCTCGGTGGCTGAAACAAACACGTCATCGCCAAATCGCTCGCAGATCTCGGTGACCCTGCGCGCCGCTACGCGGCACGCCGCGATGAGAGCGTTAAGGTCCGCCTTGCACCACTCGGGCGTGCGAACCTGATGCATGATCAGCTTGATCAGATCTTCATTATAGACGCCCTTGCGCCAGATTTTTACCGGTGGGATTCGCACTCCTTCCTCAAAGATGGAGTGAGCGTCGATGGGCATGGAGCCGGCGACCTTGCCACCGATATCCGACTGGTGTCCGAACATGGACGTGTAGGCGATGATGCGGCCATCCTTGAACACCGGCAGGAGCACCAGCCAGTCGTTGGAATGGCTGATAGCCCCCTGTACGGAATAGGGGTCGGAGAGGAAGATCATATCGCCCTCCTCCACCGTGCCATTAAAGCCCTCGAGAAACGGCCCGATATAGGAGCCAAACTGGCCCACGATCATACGGCCGAGATGATCGGCGATGAGCGGGAAGGCGTCGCCCTGCTCGCGGATACCCGGCGACATGGCGGTGCGGACCAGGGTCGTGTCCATCTCCACCCGGGCATTTCGCAGGGCGTTTTCGATGATGTCGAGGGTCACCGGATCGATAGCGACCTTGGCGAAGGGCTTCGAATTGGCCTGAATGATTTCAGCGCTCATGGCGGTTCCTGTTCAAACGGGCGTGATAAGGATGTTGCCGTGCACGTCGACAAGACCCTGATGCCGGGTCTCGATGAGGGTCGTGGAATCCATTTCCACCACGATCGCGGGGCCTGGAATGACGTCCCCAGCTTCGAGCCGCGCGCGGTCATAGATCACGGCCGGCTGCGCGGCCCCGTCCATCCAGAGCGTGTGATCGCGAACCTTGGCCTGAGAGGGATCGCCATCACCTTTGGCGAGCTCTTGCGACGGAAGCTCAACCACACCGCCCATGGCGGTCGCGCGCAAATTCACCAGCTCATGTTCGGTGTCCATGTTGAAGGTGAAAAGCCGGCGGTGCTCATCGTCAAAACGCTGAGTGAGCGCCGCGAGCCCTCCCGAAATCAAATCCGCGGCGGTGACGGTCATGGGCACCTCGAAGGCCTGACCGCTGTATCGGACATCGATCTCGAAGGCGGTCTCCACATCCGTCGCGGACACGCCGTCGGCGGCCAGTTCGGCGCGCACCTGGGCTTCCATTTCGGCCAGAAGACGCTGGACCTCTCCGAGACTCGTTTCGGAGAGACGCTTAGAGAGAGAACGGGCCGTCTCCGTCCGCATCCGCGTGGTGGCGTCCCCCAGCGCGCAGAGGACGCCGGGCGACACGGGCGAAACCGCCGGATAGCTGCCCATCAGTCGCGCCACGGCATTCACGTGCAGCGGACCCGCACCGCCGAACCCCATCAGGGCGAAGGATCTGGGGTCATAGCCTTGCTGGACGGAGATCATGCGCAGGGCGCCAAACATGTTCTCATTGACGATATCGATGATCCCGCGGGCCGCCTCCATGAGGCCGATGCCCAGCTTATCGGCGATGGTCTGNNCCGCCCTTGCCATAGGCCACGGGGCCCGGCACGGCGCCGGCCGATTGCGGGCCGACCCGTAAGGCGCGGGTGAGCTCGGGGACATAGGCGATGGAGCCCCCGCCGGCGCCCACTGTCTTCACGTCCAAAGAGGAGGCGCGAACCGAAAGGTGGCCGACCTCGGTGGTGCGAATGCGGCGAGGCTCGCCGTGCTCGATCAAGGCCACGTCGGTCGACGTGCCGCCCACATCCAGGGTGAGAATATTGTCCAGGCCCGCATTCTTGGCGACCCACAGCGCGCCCGTCACACCGCCCGCGGGCCCCGACATCAGAAGAGATACGGGATGCTCCTCCGACTTGGCCGCCGACATGAGCCCGCCGTCCGAGCGCAGCAAAGAGAGGCTGCCGGTCATATTCAGGCCTTCCAGCCGTCCGCGGAGATTGCGCACATAGCGCCCCACCACCGGGCGCACGGCGGCATTGGCCACCGTCGTCAGGGTCCGCTCATATTCCTGCATTTCAGGAAGCACTTCGTGAGATAGCGAGAGGGGGACCTCAGGCATGATCTCCCGAATGATCTCGCCCACCCGCCTCTCGTGCGCGCCATTGAGATAGGCGTTGATCAGTGAAACCGTGAGAGCCTCGACGCCACGGACCTTGAGGCGCTCCACCTGGGTGCGGATATCGGCCTCATCGAGGGGGCGAACCTCCTGACCCCGAGCGTCCATGCGCCCCTTGATCTCCACCGTATCCTCAAGCTTCGCCAAAGGTTCAGGCTTTGGCCAGACGATCCAGCCGGCCAGGCCCCCGGGCACGAAGCTGCGGGCGATCTGCATGATCTGGCGGTAGCCCTCGGTGGTGATAAGGCCGACCCGAGCGCCTTTTCCCTCCAGCACGGCATTGGTCGCGACGGTGGTGCCGTGGAGGAAGACCTCGATATCGCTGGGGCTGACGCCTGTTTCGGCGCATAGGGCTTCCAGGCCATTGAGGATGCCCTCGGAGCTGTCATGCGGTGTCGAGGGGGTCTTGTGACGCCAGAACGCGCCGGTGGAGTCATCAAGTAGCAAAAGATCGGTGAACGTGCCGCCCACATCCACGCCAAGACGGTATCCCATGCGTTCACACCCTTCCGACGTCCATTCTCTCGACCATTCTTAAGGATCGGGGGAGGAGATTTAGTCTTAAGCCTCCGGCGCGGACGCGGCCAATCCCACCCCGTCCGATTGGCGGACATNNACAAAGCTGTTGTCAGGATCGAGCAGGAACGCGACCGCTCGGGCGATATCCGGGGTCTGGCCGATCCGGCCAATGGGATGCTGCTTTTCGAGCATTGTAATCAGTTCCTGCGGGTCCTGCCCCTCGCGCAGATTGCCCCACAGCATGGGGGTGTCGATGGCGCCCGGAAGAACCGCGTTGACCCGCACCCGATATTTGCCCCCCGCCTTGGCGGCGAGACGGGTGAGGGCCAGGACAGCGGCCTTCGAGACGCAATAGGCCCCGCCATCGCTGAGCATGATGCGGGCCAGGCCTGAGGAGAAGTTGACGATCGAGCCGCCACCGGTGGCCGCCATGGCCTTGGTGGCCGTCCGGCAGCCGAGAAACGACCCGTCCAGATTTACGTCCATGTGATAGCGCCACTGGGCGAGGGTCATGTCCTCAAAGGGGATGCCTGGGGTGAACACGCCGGCGATGTTCACCAGACCGTCGAGCTTGCCATGTTGGGCGACAACACCGCCGATGGTTTCCGACCAGCCCGCCTCTGAGGTGACATCCAGCGATCGGTAATGCGCGCCCTCGGGCAAGGCGTCGCTGGCCTTGGCCGCCCGGTCGGTGGCGACCACAGTCGCGCCGGCCGCAAGAAGATGACGGATGACCTCCAGACCGATTCCGCCCAGGGCGCCGGTGATGAGGATGGTTTGCTTATCGAAGGACATGAGGGGCCTATGTGAGATTCGTCTCGCGCGAAGCCGCGCTCTTCTTGAGGCCATAGTAACGCTCCCCCCTGGGGTCGACGGTTCCGGCGTAAATTCGTCCGCAATCCGGACAGATGCCCATCGGGGGCGCCCCTTGCGGGGATCGGGGCTAGGCTCATTTCATTTCCAGGAGCGTCGCCAGATTTGACCGAATTTGCCGAAGACGGGACGGGCATTCTGACGGGCGCGGCGAGCGCCCCAGCCTCTCTCGCGCGGGCGGCGGCGGCCCTGACCCAGGTTCGGCTCTTCGGCTTCAGCCTGGGCATGATCGGCGAGCGAATCTTTCGCGATGCGCCGGCCCTGCTGCTCCTGATCTTCATGACCAACTACCTGGCCATACCGCCAGCCATGGCGGGCATCGCCATCTTCATCCCCAAGATCCTCATCGTTTTTGTCGACCCGATGGTGGGGAGTTTCTCTGACAGGCTGAATTCGAGGTGGGGTCGCCGAAGGCCCCTCATGCTGGCTGGGAGCCTGCTCACCAGCCTCAGCATGATCCTCTTCTTTCACGTGCCGCGCTTCGCCGGAGCCATTCCCCAATCGATATATATGAGCCTCATCGTCCTCCTGGGCTTCATGGGCTATTCGCTGTTTTCCGTCCCCTACCTCACCATGGCTTCGGAAATCGCCGGCGGGGACGACGAGCGGCGCAATGTGATGTCCTGGCGGGTGGTGTTCATGGCCGTCGGGCTCTCGATCAGCGCCTTCGCCGGGGGCCTTGTTCAATTCCTGGGCGGCGGCCTTCACGGTTATGCGGCCATGTCGTGGATCTATGCAGGAATCTGCCTTTTCACCATGCTCTCCACCGTCCTCGCGACGCGCGGAATCGCCACGGCGCCCGGCGATCTGGAGCGCGCCTCGCTGATCTCACGGTTCCGCATGGTGGCGGCCAATAAGCGCTATCTGCGCCTACTGCTTGTGGGTTTCGCCCAGAAGGTGGGCGAGGGCGTGGGCTATGGCTCCTTTGCCTATTTCTGCATCTATGTGGTTCACCAGCCCCTGAGCGCCATCGGCCTGGTGGTCCTGGCCAGCACCGCGGGTCAGGTTCTGGCGCAGCCGCTGTGGCTACGGGCGAGCCGGCGCTGGTCGGCGCCGACGCTCTATACCGTGGGTGTGCTGGGCTGGTGCCTGAACCTTCTTCTGTGGTTAGCCATGAAGGACCAGTCGCCCTATTGGCTCATCCCTCTGGGCCTGCAGGCGGGGGTGTCGGCGGGCGGTTTCCTCATGGTGACCCTCGGCATGCTCTCCAACACCATGGCCGCCGATGCGGCGGAGACGGGGCTCAACCGGGAAGGCGTTTATAGCGGCGCGTGGCTGGCCATGGAAAAGCTGGCCTTCGCCCTGGGCGCCCTGGTGGTCGGCGTGCTCCTCAGCCTGTTCGGTTTCCTGGAGAGCGCGGGCGGCGCCACGGTTCGCCAATCCTCCACGGCGATCCTGGGCATCGCCATCATCTATTGCGGCGTGAACATGGCTATCTATCTCGGCAGCATCCTCGCCGTGCGCCAGATCGCCGCCAAGACCTCCGGCGCCGCGTAAAACCGCCTCTTGAGGCGGGAACCTAGAGCGCGGTAATCCACAGCCCTGATGCGAGAAGAAATCTATATCGGCGGCTGGACGCTGTCGCGCTTGCGAGAGCGCAGCCAGAGCGAGCGGCACGCGGTATGGAAGCGCGCCAAGTCCCTGCACTCCGCCGAGGGCAATCATCTCGCGCGGGCCATCGAGCGCCTCGGCCTCCCCTATGCGGAGCCAGAGCCCCTGGCAGAGGACGACGCGCTTCTTGCCCGGATGAAGGAGATTATCGCCTCACTCGCGGCGCGGTCGGCGGCCATAGAGGCCACGCTGGATGGTCTGCCAGCCCTCGCCGGAATTGATGTTCTCCTACACGAGCAGCTCGGGGAGGATTATCGGCGCGATCCCGCCGCGGCTCCCACCGCCGAGGCCTTGGTGGCGGACCTGATGCGGGGTCTCGGATACGTCGAGGTCGGCCGGAAAGACCTGCCCGCCCGCTGCGTGGCACGGTCAGGGGCCTTCTGGAAGCGGGGCTGAACGACAAGGGGCCGGCGAGTGTGCCGCCGGCCCGTCGTTTGGCTATGCCGCCTGAGAAGGATCAGGCGTCGACGTCCGCCGTTTCCTGCTTGCTGAGATCCTCGCCGGTTTCCTGATCCACCACCTTCATGGAGAGGCGGATCTTGCCCCGGTCGTCGAAGCCCAGAAGCTTCACCTTAACGGCCTGGCCTTCCGAGAGAACATCTGAGACCTTGTTCACGCGGTCGCGGCCGATCTGGCTTACATGCACGAGGCCGTCCTTGGCCCCGAAGAAGTTCACGAAGGCGCCGAAATCCACGACCTTCACGACCTTGCCTTCATAGATCTGGCCGACTTCCGGCTCGGAGGTTATGGAGCGGATCCAGTCGATGGCAGCCTTGATCTTGTCGCCGTCGCTGGCCGACACCTTGACCATGCCTTCGTCATTGACGTCGACCTTGGCGCCGGTGGTGGCGACGATCTCGCGGATCACCT
>PLFA01000118.1 GCA_003136615.1 Caulobacteraceae bacterium
GATGGCCAGGGTGTCCCAGATCATCAGAGCCCCATCCTTGAGCACCGGCACCAGGCCGCTTGGCGAGCCGGCGGCGACGATGGCGTCATGGGTCGACTCGTTGTGCAGGCGGACCAGGGTCTCGGTGAAGGGCGCGCCGGTGCGCTTGAGCGCCAGCCAGGGTCGCAGCGACCAGCTGGAAAGATTCTTGTCGCCGATCAGGATTTCCATGGCTCGCCTCGCTGACGTTGTCCGCCACTTAGCGCATCCGGCCATGGCGTTGCGAGGGTCCTTACCGCTAAGGTCCCCGGAAAAGACGCGCTACGAACGGGAAGGAATTCTTCGCCTCGGCAGAGACGACCGCGCCGACCGCCTCCCCCACCCGCACGCCGGTGTTCTCGAACGCCTACAAGGGCGTGGTGTTGAGCTTTCTGCTGGCCGCCTACACCTTCAACTTCATCGACCGCACCATCATCGCCACCATCGGCCAGGCGATCAAAGTCGATCTGAAAATCACGGACGCGCAGCTTGGCCTCCTGGGCGGTGTCTCCTTCGCGGCGCTCTACACGGTTCTGGGCATTCCCATCGCCAGGCTCGCCGAGCGGCGTAACCGGGTCACCATCATTTCCCTCGCCCTGGTGGTCTGGTCGGGGTTCACCGTGGCCTGCGGTTTCGCGGCCAATTTCGTCTCTCTGCTCATCCTGCGCGCGGGCGTTGGGGTGGGGGAGGCAGGGTGCTCGCCGCCGTCCCATTCCCTGATCTCCGACATCTATAGTCCAGGTCGGCGGGCCTCGGCCCTGTCCGTCTACGCCTTCGGCATTCCCTTGGGCGCGATGATCGGGGCGGCGGCCGGGGGCTGGCTCGCCCAGGCCTATGGCTGGCGCATCGCCTTCATGGTCGTGGGGGCGCCGGGAGTCCTTCTCGCCGTCCTCACCAAGTTGATCATTCGAGAACCCATCCGGGGCGGCGCCGACCCGGTGGAGCGGCCGGTTCTTCCCGAAGATGTCGCGGCCCACGCGGTCGATGGCCCGGCCCAGGATTGGATCCGCCGCGAATTCAGTGAGCTTGGCGCGGTGATCGGCAACCTCTTTGGGAACTGGCCCGTCCTCAACATGGTTCTGGGCATCACCCTGACCTCATTGGGCGGCTATGGGATAGGCCAGTTCTCACCCCCCTATTTCAACCGCGCCTTCGGCCTAAGCTACGCCATGGTGGGCCTGATCTTCGGCCTTATCGGCGGCGTCTCCTCGGGGCTCGGCACCCTGGCCGGCGGCTTTGTCAGCGACCGGGCCAGTCGGTGGGGCGCCCGGTGGTATGCCCTCACCCCGGCCATCGGCCTCGCCATCGCCACGCCGATCTATCTCCTGGCCTATACGCGTCTGGACTGGCGCCTGGCGGCGGTGATCCTGCTGCTCCCCGGCCTCTTCCACTATACCTATCTAGGGCCCACCTTCGCGGTGGTGCAGAACGTGGTGGAAACCCGTCGGCGCGCCACGGCCACCGCAGTGCTCTTTCTCTTTCTCAATCTCATCGCGCTCGGCGGCGGGCCGTACCTCACGGGCTTCATCATCGACCGCCTGGGCGAAGCTCATTTTGCTGAAGGCGGCCTTGGCGGCGGCTTGGGCGCGGGCCTGGTCGGTCTCTTTCGTCACGCGCCGACCGCCGCCATAAGCTTCGCCAAAGCCTGCCCGGGCGGTGTCGCCCCCCACGGCTCGAGCGCGGCCCTCGCGGCACAGTGCAAGGGCGCCCTCATTGCCGCCACGCGCCAGGGAATCCTGGTGACGGCCCTCTTCTACGCCTGGGGCTCGCTACACTACTTTCTGGCTTCCATTGGCCTCGCCAAACACCTGGCCAAGGTCGCCGCCGCGCGAAAGGCTCGCGAAGCCTAGTTTCCGGCCGGCGTGAAGTCGCGGATCTGGGACACCGTCCCGGCGTCCATGTGCTGGATCAGATCAACCACCAGATCCACCGTGGCGTCGAAATCTTTGCGGTCCATGACTCCATTATGGACATGCATGTAGCGCACGGGCACGCCGATGTTCACGGTCGGCGCGCCGCCTCCAGCCTTCTGCATCTCAGCGGAATCATCGCCATAGCCCTGGACGAGGTCGAGCTGGACGGGCAGGCCCTTATCCGAGGCCACTGACCTTAAGAGTTTTACCAGGCGCCGATTGGGAAGGGCGCTGGAGTCATAAAGGAAGATATCAGGGCCGCCACCCAGGCGACCATTGGTCTCGTCGGGGTGGGTCCCCGGCTGATCGCCGGCCATGCCGCCCTCAATGGCGATGCCGATATCGGGGCGGATGATCTCCGCCGCCGTATGCGCGCCGCGCAGGCCGATCTCCTCCTGCGTCGTGGCCGCGACGAACAGTTGGTTGGGATGGCCCTGGGCTGCCAGGCGCTTCAGGGCTTCGATCACTACCGCGCAGCCCACCCGGTCATCCCAGGCCTTGCCGATATAGCGACCCGAGCCGTTCAGCTCATCGAAGCTTGAATCCGGCACGACGGGATCGCCGGGCTCGACGCCAAGCGCCGCCACGTCGCCCGCGCTCCGCGCGCCCAGATCCAGAAAGAGTTGGTCGCGATTGAACGGCTTTGCGCGCTCTTCCGGCGGCGTCACGTGCACATCGCGGATGATGCTCACCGCGCGGACCGGGCCCTTGGACCCGATGATCACCCAGCGCTGGCCAGGCAGGGCTTCGTCGAGCCATCCGCCGAGCATTTGCATGGTGACAAACCCATCGGTGGTCACCCGCCGCGTCTCGCCGCCAAGCTCATCCATATGGGCGTCGAGCATGATCTTGGGGCCGGAGGCGCCGTTTTCCACAATTACCGAGCCCAGGCCATCATAGCTCACCGGACCGAAGGGTTTGAACTCTCGCACCATGATGGCGCGCACCGCCTCTTCGTAGCCGGGTGGTCCGGCGGCGTTGGAAAGCTCCTTGAGCAGGGCTTTGGTTTCATCCTCGGCCAAGGCTGGCGCGGCGAGAGCGCAGAGAGCGCCGGTCAGGGTGAAGAGGCCCGGCAGGACACGAGATGGCATGGTTGGTCCCCGAAAGAATTGGCTGTCAAAGCCTGTGGTCATAAGGCGGAATAGCGCGTGGTCACAGAGAGATCGGCGGCGGAGATTGGAGGCCTAGGCCAGAAGGCGGCTTTTCCCCCCCGCGCGCGAAGCTTAAACGTCGACTCATGATTCCGCGCTACGCTCGACCCAAGGCCGCCGCCATCTGGTCTCCGGAGACCAGGTTTCGCATCATGTTCGAGATCGAGGCTCACGCGGCCGACGCCATGGCGAAGCTGGGAGTCATTCCCAAAGCCGCCGCCGAGGCGATTTGGGAGCGGGGCGGAACGGCTACCTTTGATGTAGACCGGATCGACGAGATTGAGCGCGAAACCCGCCACGACGTGATCGCCTTCCTGACTCACGTCACCGAACTGGTGGGACCAGAGGCGCGGTTCCTTCACCAGGGCATGACCTCCTCCGACGTCAATGACACGACACTTGGCGTTCAGCTGGCGCGAGCCACCGACCTGCTGCTGGAGGACGTGGACCTCGTCCTGGCCGCTCTGAAGCGCCGGGCCTTCGAACATCGCCTCACGCCCTGCGTGGGCCGCAGCCACGGCATTCACGCTGAGCCCACGACCTTTGGCCTAAAGCTTGCTGGTCACTACGCCGAATTCGTCCGAGCGCGGGAGCGTCTTGCCATGGCGCGTTTTGAGATCGCCACCTGCGCCATCTCAGGCCCCGTGGGCGCCTTCGCCAGCGTCGATCCCGCCGTGGAAGCCCACGTGGCGGAGAAGATGGGTCTGCGCGTGGAGCCCATCTCCACCCAGATCATTCCCCGTGATCGCCATGCCGCCTATTTCGCGGCCCTGGCCGTGGTCGCCAGCTCCATCGAGCGGCTCGCCGTGGAAATCCGTCACCTGCAGCGCACCGAGGTGTTGGAGGCGGAGGAACCGTTCGACGCCGGCCAGAAGGGCTCCTCGGCCATGCCCCACAAGCGCAATCCGATCCTTACGGAGAATCTCACGGGTCTCGCCCGCCTGGTCCGCTCGGCCGTCATTCCCGCCCTGGAGAATGTGGCCCTCTGGCACGAGCGCGATATCAGCCATTCCTCCGTGGAGCGCGGCATCGCGCCAGACGCCACGGTGCATCTCGACTTCGCCCTGGTGCGCCTCGCCTCAGTGGTCGAGCGGCTGGTGATCTATCCTGAGAATATGCGCCGCAATCTTGATCGTCTGGGGGGCCTCGTCCACTCCCAGCAGGTGCTTCTGTGCCTTACCCAAAAGGGTATGGCCCGCGAGGCCGCCTATAGCGCGGTCCAACGCAACGCCATGGCTGTCTGGCGCGGCGAGGGCCGCTTCATCGACAAGCTCCGCGCCGACCCGGAGGTGGGACCAAAACTCACCGAGGCCGATCTTGCAGAACTGTTCGACGAAGCCTGGCACTTCAAGCACGTGGACACGATCTTCCGGCGGGTCTTTGGCGAGCCCGACATGACCGCCCATGCCATTCCCCCGGCGACGGCCGCAGCCTAGATCACGCCCCGCGCGGCCATGTCCGTTAGGTCTGCCTCGCTTAGGCCGAGACGCTCACCCAGGATAAGGCTGTTGTGTTCGCCCACGGTTTGGGGTGCGATGGAGCGGATGGCGCCGGGCGTGGCCGAAAACTTGGGGAACACCCCCTGCATCTTCAGGCCCGGCCACTTGGGGTGGTCGATATCTACGATGGCCTCACGGGCGCGGAAGTGGGGATCGGCCACCATGTCGGCGGGGGCGTAAAGGCGTCCGGCGGGGATCGAGGCGGCCAGCATCTTGGCCTCGAGCTCGGCGATTGTAAGGGCCGATGTCCACGCGCCGATGAGCGCGTCCAGCTCTCCCTGGTTTCGACCCCGGGCCACATGGGTGGCGTAGCGGGGATCATCGGCCAGGGCCGGGGCGCCCATGGCCTGGCACAGGCGCCGGAACAGGGAGTCGTTATTGGCGCCTATCATGTATTCGCCATCAGCGCAGGGATAGACGTTTGACGGCGCGATTCCCGGGAGGATGGCCCCGGAGCGCTCCCGCGTCACACCGGCGGCGGAATATTCGGCCACCATCCCCTCCATGACCTGGAGTACGGACTCATAGAGAGCGGCGTCGATGATCTGGCCCTCGCCGGTCCGCTCGCGATGGTGGAGGGCGGCCAAGATGCCCATGACGCCATAGCCGGCGGTGAGAGAGTCGCCGATAGAGACCCCCATGCGGGATGGCGGCCGGTCGGGCTCGCCCACCAGCCGTCGCCATCCGCCCACGGCCTCGGCGATCCCTCCAAAGCCCGCTCGCTCGCGATAAGGGCCTGTCTGGCCGTAGCCTGACATGCGCGCAACGATCAGCCGTGGCGAGGCGCGCCGCAACGCGTCCGGTCCAAGGCCCCAAGCTTCCAGGGCCCCCGGCTTGAAGTTCTCCACCAGAATATCGGCCTCGCCAATCAGCCTTCTGGCCAGGGCCTGCCCTTCGGGGAGGCGGAGGTTGAGGGACACGCTCAGCTTGTTGCGGGCGATAACCTCCCACCAGACCGGCGCGCCCTGACCCCAGACCCGCATAGGATCGCCCGCGCCGGGCGGTTCGATCTTGATGATCTCCGCGCCCATATCGCCCAGAAGCTGGCCGCAGAAGGGTCCAGCAATCAGCTGGCCCATCTCCACCACCTTGAGATCGCTCAAGGGACCCATGGCGCTAGTCCCCCGAAGGGCCTCCAAGTCGGCTTAGCCAGCCGGTCAGATCGGCTGTTTGTCGTCGAACTCCAATTGCGCGCGCGCCAGGGCCAGGAACTCTTCCATCTTGGCGTGCACTTCGCCCAGGGAGACGGAGAGGCCCGAATCGGCGAGATCACGGCTCACCTTTCGCAGCACATCTTCATCATGGGGCCCCGTGGCGCCGCCGCGAGCGACCGCCTGAGAATAGGCTTCCCCGTCCTTCAGGCCCATCAGATTCGCCGCCCAGTGGCCGAGCAAGAGATTGCGCGCCGCTTCGGCGCGGCCCTCGCGAGTCCGCTCGAGGCCCGCGTCCGAGGTCTCACCCCGATCGTCCTCGTTCAAAATACGCTTGTCCTTGTTACTGATGATTGAGTTGAGGCCATAGCTTGCCTGGGCCCCCCGGGCAATCGCCGGCGCCCCCTCGCTCGCCGGCTCCGACCTTCGCACTAGTCCACGTCATGGAAGCGCGTGAAATCCACTTCGCGGCGCCCCTCCGCCGTCGTGGACAGGATATCGGCGAATCGCCGGCCCCAGATGATCTCGTCCGGCAAATAAGAGGCGCGGGCGTGGATTGTCGAGACAAAGGTCTCATCCAGCCCCCGAATGACCACCAGCACCTCAGCCATCTTGGCCTCCAGACTCTCGGCGGTCTCCCCATGAAGGGGGCTCTCCGGGGTAATTTGGTGCATGATCTGCCAGGTGAGGAAGAACAGAGGCGTGCGCGCCCGAACCGGCGTAAGTTCGGCGAAGCGGCGCAGCTTTTCACCCTCCAGGGTGGTCACGTCATAGGCCAAGGTCACGCTCACCTCAGCCTCGAGAACCAGGTTACGGCGCCGGTTGGCGGCCCGCATCATGAGAGTCGGCACGCCATTCAGCGGGGTCACCACCGCCCGGTTTGAAAACATAATCCGCGCCGTCGGCCGTGAGATGCGCGCGAACAAAAGCCCCGTGGCGACCCCTAGGTTCAACAAGCCCAGGAACACCTCGGTGGCCACCAGAATATTGGCGTAGAGGCTCACCGGCGAAAGCACGCCATAGCCGAGCGTGCCCAAGGTCTGGACGGAGAAGAAGAAGTAATCCCAGAAGCGCCCGGGCCGGGCGTTGGCGATGCCTTTGGGGTCCAGCATGTAGAGGAACCCGAACGTCGCATTGACTATCAGAAAGGCCAGCGCCAGGGCCGCTAGAAAGGTCGGTGTGGGCAGGGTTAGAAGGCGGTGATAGGCATCCCGCCAGCCATCGCGCGGCAGGCCGGTCATGGTCACCTGATCGTGTCCGAGCCTTGCGCGCGGCGGCTCTTTCTCCCGCACTCCCGGCATGTCCGTCCCCTTTCCGCGCCGTCCTGATTCGTGGGCCGCGGTCCAGCCCGGGTTTGCGCCCGGACCGCGCATCCTTTAGAGTAAGACTCGCTCTGATGACGTCCAAAAACGTCTCCGCGATGCCTCATCGAGCGTGACGGGCGCCGCCAGAATTTCGCGATGTCCCAAGATTTTGCGATTTTGGGGTCGCGAAGTATTGCCGTTGGAAGGCTTGAACATAGCATGACCCGCCGCAAGAAGATTTACGAGGGTAAGGCCAAGATTCTCTATGAAGGGCCCGAACCTGGCACCTTGATTCAATATTTCAAGGATGACGCCACCGCCTTCGACGGAACAAAGAAAGCTATTCTGGAAGGTAAGGGGGTCATTAATAATCGCATCAGCGAACACGTGATGACACGCCTTAACTCGATCGGCGTGCAGAATCACTTCATCCGCCGCCTCAATCTGCGCGAGCAGTTGATCAAGGAGGTGGAAATTATTCCCCTGGAAGTGGTGTGCCGAAACATCGCCGCCGGGTCCCTCTCGAAGCGTTTCGGCCTGCCTGAGGGCCAGGCCCTACCGCGCTCGATCATCGAATTCTACCTCAAGGACGATAAGCTTTCCGACCCCATGGTCGCCGAGGAGCACATCACCGCCTTCAACTGGGCCGCCACCCAGGAGATCGACGACATGATGGCCACGACTCTGAGGGTGAATGATTTTCTGTCGGGCATGTTTGGCGCGGTTGGCATCACCCTGGTGGACTTCAAAATAGAGTACGGTCGCGTCTGGGAAAACGACTTTTCTCGCGTCATCCTGGCCGATGAGATCAGTCCCGATAGCTGCCGGCTGTGGGATTCCTCCACTAATGAGAAGCTCGATAAGGATCGGTTCCGTCGTGACATGGGAAATGTCATCGAAAGCTATACCGAGGTCGCCCGGCGCCTGGGCGTGATGAAGGAAATGCCCACCGTGATCCAAGGCGGCATTGCGTGAGGCGCGTATGAAAGCTGTGGTTCATGTGTTCCTCAAGCCGGGTGTTCTCGACGTTCAGGGCAAGGCCGTGGAGTCGGCGCTGAACGGCCTGGGCTTTTCTGCTGTATCCAATGTCAGGGTGGGTCGCGCGATCACGCTTGATTTCGCGGGCGATGACGTCCCGGCGGCAAAAGCCGAGGTGGCGACCATGTGTGAGCGGCTGCTCGCCAATCCCGTTATCGAAAGCTACCGGGTGGAGGTCGAAACGTGAGGGCGGCGGTTATCGTCTTCCCTGGCTCAAATTGTGATCGTGACTGCAAGGTGGCGCTTGAACGATCAGTGGGCGCCCGCGTCGAAATGGTGTGGCATCAAGAGGTTGACCTGCCTGGGGGCCTGGACCTCGTCGTCCTGCCGGGCGGGTTCGCCTATGGAGACTATCTGCGCTGCGGCGCCATGGCGGCCCTATCGCCGATCATGGCTGGCGTGCGCAAGGCCGCCGCGCGAGGCGTCGCCGTGGCGGGAATATGCAATGGGTTTCAGGTGCTTTGCGAAGCGGGGCTTCTGCCCGGCGCCCTGCTGCGCAACGCCGGCCTCAAATATGTCTGCACCCATGTGGATCTGGAGATCGTCAATCTTCAGACGCGTTTCACATCCGCTTTCGGCGCTCGACGCTCCGCGGTGATGACCGTGGGCAATGGCGAGGGGAACTTCTTTGCCGACGACGCGACGCTGGATCGCTTAGAAGGCGAAGGTCAGGTGGTCTTCCGGTACCGTAAAAATCCCAATGGATCGGCGCGGAATATAGCTGGGATCGTTGATCAATCAGGCAACGTGCTGGGCCTCATGCCCCATCCCGACCGGGCGTTCGAGACCGCGCTGGGATCCTCCGACGGGGCCATGGTCTTCCAGAGCGTGATGCAGAGCGTCATGGCGACAGCCTGAGAGGCGAAGCCCTGCCCCAGACACGCGAAAGCCCCGCCGTTTCCAGCGGGGCTCCGTGTTTTTAATCCTGAAGGATTAGCGCGAAGCGGTCGTGGCGGCCTTGGGGGCGGCGGCGACGGCGTTGCACTTGGCCAGGGCCTTTTCATCCAGGGGCTTGGATTGGCCATAGAAGCTTAAAGGTCCGACCTGGCGGGCCAGGTCCTTGCAAGCGTCCAGTGTGCCCGAGGAATCAGGAGCGTAGCCGGCGACGCAGCTCGTGTCGGCGCAACGGAAAACCGCGTGGCCGGCAAGAAGCTTCGTGTGGCCAGACTGAGGCTGCTCGAGAGTGGCCGTGACTGGACCATCGGCAAGGGCGGCGCTGGCGGCGCCGAGCGAGAGGGCGGCGCAGGCCGCGGCGATCAGATGTTTCATGAGGTAAGCCCTCCAGATTGGGACGGAGACGAGGAACATTGTCGCCCTGAGCCGACTCGCGTCCGGTGTGCCCGAGCGCGCCTTGACCAGAACTTGACACTGATTAGATATCAACGTTCAGTTAGAGTGCAAGTGTTTTTTCGCACTTGCATCATTTTTTGGGCGACGCGTGTTGCGCCGCACAATGAGCGGGCGTGCGCCTATTCGCGCATCAGTGGCTACTCTTGTTCCCTGAACGGTGGCGCTGGGCCCGCGCCGTGTTTAGAAGCGCGCATGGACGCGACGACGATTCCCGGACTCGAGGCCGCCCTTGCAAGCGGCCTGTCGCGCGCTGAATATGAGCTGATCCTTCTACGTCTGAACCGCGAGCCCAATGAGGTGGAACTCGGGGTGTTTTCGGTGATGTGGAGCGAGCACTGCTC
>PLFA01000010.1 GCA_003136615.1 Caulobacteraceae bacterium
CCGCCTCCTCGCGCACCCTGCGGGGAGGCGGTTTTGAGTCTGGCCCCATGGCGACAAGCGCGGCGTCGTCAGCCTATGGAAAGCCGAGCGGTGAGGGCCTATGATTACCGCAAAGCACCGCCTGGGCGTATGGCCGCCGGGCGCGCAAATGTTCATTGTTGAGGACCCCATGGATCTGGAATTCGCCCCTGAGGATGTCGCCTTCCGCACCGAGGTTCGCGCCTTCATCGCGGAGAACTATCCGGGGGCCCTGCGAGAAAAACAGAAAAGCGAAGAGGCCCTCACCAAGGACGACTATTTCTCCTGGCACCGCATCCTCGCCAAGAAGGGTTGGTCGACTCCATCCTGGCCCAAGGAGTGGGGCGGCACGGACTGGACGCCCACTCAGCGCTATATCTGGTCGGAGGAGAACGCCCTCGCCGACACCCTGCCGATCCTCCCTTTTGGCGTCGCCATGCTGGCGCCCGTTCTCTGGACCTTCGGGACCCAGGAGCAGAAGGAGCGTTTCCTGCCGGATATCCGCGATGGCGTCACCTGGTGGTGTCAGGGCTATTCCGAGCCAGGCGCCGGCTCCGACCTCGCCTCCCTCAAGACCCGCGCCGAGCGCATCAAGGGCGATGACGGCAAGGAATATTATCTGGTCAACGGCCAGAAGACCTGGACGACGCTCGGTCAATTCGCTGACTGGGGCTTCTTCCTGGTCCGCACGGATCCCGACGTGAAGCCGCAAGCGGGGATCAGCTTCCTGCTTATCGACATGAAGTCGCCGGGCGTCACCGTAAGGCCCATCATCACCCTGGAGGGTGGCCACGAGGTCAATGACGTCTTTCTCGACAATGTGAAGGTGCCAGTCGAGCAGCGCATCTTCCATGAGAACCAGGGCTGGACCTGCGCCAAGGCGCTTCTGCAACATGAGCGCTCCGGCATCGCCGGGGTGGCGCGCTCGAAGCGGAACCTTGAGCGCCTGAGGCAGGTCTCCCGCACCGAGCCCGCGGACGACGCCGGCCCGCTGCTGTCCGACCCCTTCTTCAAGCGCAAAGTGGCCGAGCTTGAAATTGATCTGACGGCCCTGGAATTCACTGAGCTGCGCACCCTTGCGGGCGAGAGCTCTGGCAAGGGGCCGGGTCCTGAATCATCGATCCTCAAGATCAAGGGCACTGAGATCCAGCAGCGTCTTACCGAATTGGCCCTGGAGGCGGCCGGCCACTACGGCGCGCCGAACCTCCGCGGCATGCCCCATAACTTCGGGGCTATCGGACCCGAGGAAGCCCACGGAGTCGCCGGCGCCTATTTCAACACCCGCAAGACCTCCATCTATGGCGGGTCCAACGAGATCCAGCGGAACATCATCGCCAAGCTCGTCCTCGGCCTCTGACTCTCAAAAAGGCATAGCTCAACCTCATGGACTTCAGCTTCACCGACGAACAGACGATGCTGCGCGACAGCGTCGCGGCCTATCTGGCCGACCACTACGATTTCGATAAGCGCAAGGCGGCAATCAAATCACCCTCTGGCTGGCGGCCCGAAGTGTGGAAGGCCCTCGCCGAGGATCTGGGTATACTGGGCGCGGCCTTCCCCGAAGATGTCGGCGGCCTGGGTGGCGGTCCCATCGAGACCATGGTTGTGATGGAAGAATTCGGCCGCGCCCTGGTCGTGGAGCCCTATCTGGGCACGGTGGTGATCGGCGGCGGCTTCCTCAAGCGCGCTGGCACGCCGGCCGCAAACGAGCTGATAGGCCAAATCATTTCCGGGGAGGTCATCACGGCCTTTGCCTGGGCCGAATCCCAGGCCCGCTACAACCTCGCCAATATTGCCGTCACCGCCCGCGAGGATGGCGCCGGGTGGGTTATCAATGGGCAGAAGGCGGTGGTGATTGGCGCACCCTGGGCGACCCATCTCATCGTTACCGCCCGCACGGGCGGGGCCCAGACCGATGCCGGGGGGATTTCAGTCTTTCTCGTCGAGAAGAACGCCAAGGGCGTCGTCGCCCGAGATTATCCCACGGTCGATGGCCGTCGCGCCTCGGAAATCACCTTCGAGAATGTGTCGGTTCCCGCGGACGCCCTGATCGGTGAGGCGGGCGCGGGCCTGCCCCTCATCGAGGCCGTAGTGGACGAGGCCGTGGCGGCGCTCTGCGCTGAATCCTGTGGCGTGCTCAAGAAGCTGCACGAAGGCACCCTTGAATACACCAAGGGCCGAAAGCAATTCGGCGCCCCCATCGCCTCTTTCCAGGTGC
Organism: Caulobacteraceae bacterium; assembly: GCA_003136615.1. Taxonomy (GTDB): domain Bacteria; phylum Pseudomonadota; class Alphaproteobacteria; order Caulobacterales; family Caulobacteraceae; genus Acaudatibacter. The sequence goes on from PLFA01000010.1 coordinate 2,237, forward strand.
TTCAGCATCGGATGGTGGATATGTTCATTCAGGTTGAGCAGGCCGTCTCCATGACCTACATGGCCCATATCCGTCTGGGCGAGAGCGCCATAGAGCGCGCCAAAGGCGTTTCCTCGGCCAAGGTTCAGATCGGCCGGGCCTGCCGCTTCGTGGGCCAGAACGCGATTCAGCTTCACGGCGGCATGGGCATGACCGACGAGATGGCCATCGCCCACTATTTCAAGCGCGCCACCATGATCGAGGGCGAGTTCGGCTCCGTGGATCACCACCTGCGGCGCTACGAGCACCTGTCCCTGGATCTCGCCGCCTGAGCCTGACCGGGGATGGAGCGGGCGCCTATCTGGCCGCCCTCTCGCCGAATTTCGACGCGCGTCTGCGGCCGCCGGACATGGTTGTCCTGCACTATACGGGCATGGCGAGCGGCCCGGCGGCTCTGGAGCGGCTGCGCGATCCCGCCGCCAAGGTTTCCTCCCACTATCTGGTGGAGGAGGATGGCCGGGTCTTCACGCTTGTCCCAGAGGAGCGTCGCGCTTGGCACGCAGGCGTGTCGTTCTGGGCCGGGGAGCGGGACATCAACGGCCTCTCCATCGGCGTGGAGATCGTCAATCCCGGCCACGAATTCGGCTATCGGCCCTTTCCCGAGGTTCAGATCGCCGCAGTGATCGCGCTCCTGGACGACGTGCGCGGGCGCTGGATGATCCCCGACGCTCGCATCCTGGGCCACTCCGACGTGGCGCCGGCCCGTAAGATTGATCCTGGCGAGCTCTTTCCCTGGGCGCTCCTCGCCGCCGCCGGCCATGGGCTCTGGGCTGAACCGGCCCCAGCTCCCGGCCCGCCGCTGTCCGAGGGCGATGAAGGCGGCCCCGTGCTTGCGTTCCAGGCCGGCCTCGCGCGCCTCGGCTATGACGCGCCGCGCACGGGCCAATACGACGCCGACACCGCGACGGTCGTCCGCGCCTTTCAGCGTCATTGGCGACAGAGCGACTGCGACGGCGTCGCCGATGGAGAAACGCGGGCCCGGCTGATGGCAGTGCTCCGCTTGGCGGCGGCTTGACCTTCCTGCCCATCATCGCCAACCTGACTTTGGATCAGACGGCCGGGCGGTCGCTCTTCGCCGTGAAAGCGTCGGAGGGAGGAAAGTCCGGGCTCCACGGTGAAAAGGCGGCGGGTAACGCCCGCCGGGNNCCCAGGGATAGCGCCACAGAAAGCAAACCGCCTCCGCTTCGCGTGGAGGTAAGGGTGAAAGGGTGGGGTAAGAGCCCACCGCGGACCGGGTGACCGGGACGGCATGGCAAGCCCCGCCTGGAGCAAGACCAAATAGGGGCGCCGCGCCCTCAGCCTCCGCGAGGAGGAATGGCAGGCTTCGCCGGCCGAGGCGCCCGGGTTGGTCGCGAGAACCGTCCGGCAACGGGCGGTCCAGAGGAATGATCGTCGCGTCCGCGCTTGCGCGGGCGGCACAGAACCCGGCTTACAGGCCGTCTGATCCTCTCACCCCGCGAGCTCCACCAGCTTTGCAATGGTGTTGAGGTTGCGCGCGGTGCCGAGGGTGGCGGCCTGGATCCGCAGTTTCGAGTTCCCGACCCCGTCGGTGTAATGGACATATATCTCCCGCGCGCCGAGCGCGAGCTCCTCCGCGTTCTGGCCCGTGACCTTGGCCAAACTGTCGGGCGGCGGCGCGGTGTCAAGGAGTGTGACGAGGGTGTGATTGGGTCTGGCGTCAGGGAACGGATTGGCGGCAAGGATGGCGACGAGCTCCCGTCCTGTGCGCAACACAACTCCCACGGGCTTGCCGGCATGGGTTTTCAGCGCGCGCTCAAGTCGCGCCTTGACCTGGGCCTCCGCCAAGTCGCTGGCAAAGATCACATTGCCGCTGGCGATATAGGTCTGGACATTCTGGAAGCCCGCGGCCTCGCACAGCGCGCGAAGGTCCGACATGGAAAGCTTGCCCGTCCCGCCGACATTTACCGCCCTCAGGAAGGCGACATAGACAGTCATGTCGGCCTTCAGATGGGCTCGGCGGCAATGCGCTTGTCGAGATAGGCGCCCACGCGCTTTTCCACCTCGACCAGGTTGTCGCTCCAGAAATGTCCGCCGCCCTCGACCAGTTCATAGTCGATAACGATGCCCTTCTGCGTGCGCAGTTTGGTCACGACCTTTTCGACCTCGGTATTGGGCACCACCGTATCCGCCGAGCCGTGAAGGATCAGCCCGGAGGCTGGGCAGGGGGCGAGGAAGCTGAAATCATACATGTTGGTGGGCGGGGAGACGGAGATGAAGCCGTCAGTCTCGGGCCGGCGCATGAGGAGCTGCATGCCGACCCACGCCCCGAAATCGAAGCCCGCCACCCAGCACTGGGAGGCCGCGGGGTGGGTCGATTGCAGCCAGTCCAGAGCTGTCGCCGCATCGGCCAGCTCGCCGATGCCGGAGTCGAATTCGCCCTGACTGCGCCCCACGCCCCTGGAATTGAAGCGCAGGACGTTGAAGCCGCGTGTCATGAACAGGTGGAAGAGCTGAACCGCCACGGGATGGTTCATGTGCCCCCCCGCGCGCGGATGGGGATGCAGGATGAGCGCAATCGGCGCGGTCTCGTCTTTTCGCGGGGAATAGCGGGCTTCAATGCGCCCGGCGCTGCCGGGCAGAACCAGTTCAGGCATGGTAATTCCTGGTTAAAGGGGGCGCGGGGGCGAATTCTTGATCGCCACGGTTGGTTTTCCTATATGCGGGGGGTGGGGGAGGGATGCGTCCCTTTATTCCCCGCGCGGGGCGAGCTTGTAACAAACCGCGTCGGTCAAATGCGAGAAAATAGCGACACGTCGCCATGCAACTGAGCACAAAAGGCCGATACGCCGTGATGGCGATGACCGACCTGGCGGGCCAGGATGGGGCTCGTGCGGCCGCCATGGCCGCCATCGCGGCGCGTCAGCAGATCTCTCGCCCCTATCTTGAGCAGCTCATCGCCCGGTTGCGTCGCCGGGGTCTGGTCAGCGCGGTGCGCGGTCCGGGTGGCGGTTATCGCCTGGCTCGTCCCGCTGCGGACCTCTCCATTGCCGACGTGGTCACGGCGGTGGATGAGCCCCTCCGCGCCACACGCTGTCCCGGCGGCGAACGTGGCTGCATGAAGGATGGGGCCCGCTGCATCACTCATGAGCTTTGGGAAGAGACCGGTCGTCAGATCCAAACCTATCTGGCCGGGGTGTCCCTCGCCGATGTCAGCGCCGGACGTCTGGGTGGCGGGGGGCGCCACGCCTCATGAGCGTCTATCTCGACTACAACGCCACAGCGCCCGTTCGCCCGGAAGCGATCCGCGCCATGACCCTCGCCCTTGAGGCGGCCGGCAATCCCTCATCCGTACACGCAGCGGGTCGCGCCGCCCGCGCCCGACTTGAGAGCGCCCGCGCCGATGTGGCGGCCCTGGTCGGCGCGACGCCAGCCGCCGTGACCTTCGTCAGCGGCGGGGCTGAAGCTAATGCCCTGGCTCTGGAAAGTGCGGTGGCCTCCGGGGTCACGCGGATCATCATCAGCGCGACCGAACACGACTCGATCGTCGAGACCGCCAATGCCATGGGCCTTACCGTCGAGACCTGGCCGGTGGATGGCCAGGGGCTGGCCGATCTCGCCTGGCTTGAGGGCCGCCTTGTCAGCGGGGAGCGAGCCCTCGTCTGTCTGATGCTCGCCAATAACGAGACGGGCGTGATCCAGCCCGTGGCCGAGGCCGCCGCCCTTGTGCGCGCGGCGTATGGATGGCTGCATGTGGACGGGGTGCAGGCCGCCGGCAAGATCGCCATCGCCATGGAAGCCCTTTGCGCCGATACCCTGTCTCTCTCGGCCCATAAGATCGGCGGACCCCAGGGCGTCGGCGCGCTGATCGCCGGCCCTCGCGCCCGCCTGACCCGTCGGCTGCATGGCGGCGGACAGGAGCGGGGCCTGCGGTCTGGAACGGAAAATGTGCCCGGCATCGCCGGCTTCGGCGCGGCGGCTCGCGTGGCCTTTGCGGGTTTGCCCCTGATGGCGTCCCAGGCGTCCTGGCGCGACGGATTGGAAGCGGACCTTATCGCCGCCGGGGCCGAAGTTCTTGGCGCGGTCGCCCCGCGTCTGCCCCAGACCCTCTGCGTCGCCATCCCTGGACAGGCCTCGGAGTTGCAGGTCATCGCCCTTGATCTGGCCGGGGTCATGGTCAGCGCCGGCGCCGCATGCTCGTCTGGGAAGGTGAAGGCCAGCCGTGTGGTGGCCGCCATGGGCCGCCCCGATCTGGCCCCGTTCTCATTGCGGATCAGCGGCGGCTGGGCCAGCACGGCCGCCGACTGGCGCGCTTGCGCGAAGGCCTTGTCCGATATCCAGGCGCGCCGCCACGCGCGCCAGCCCCAGTTTGCCTGAAGAAAGCCTCATATGCCCGCCGCCCGCCAGACGACCGAACAGGTGCTTGAGCTCGAACGCTACAAGCACGGCTTCGTCACCGAGATCGAACAGGATTTCGCCCCCAAAGGCCTTTCCGAGGCGACCGTGCGCTTCATTTCAGCCAAGAAGGATGAGCCAGCGTGGATGCTGGAGTGGCGCCTGGAGGCGTTTCGGCGCTGGCAGGCTTTGGAGGAGCCCACCTGGGCGCGGGTGGACTTTCCGGCCATCGACTATCAGGACGCCTATTATTACGCGGCGCCCACCCAGAAGGGGGGTCCAAAGAGCCTGGACGAGGTCGATCCCGAGCTCCTCGCCACCTATGCCAAGCTCGGCATTCCGCTCGGCGAACAGGCGGTTCTCGCGGGCGTCGAGGGCGCGCCGCGCTATGCGGTGGACGCCGTGTTCGACAGCGTCTCGGTGGTCACGACCTTCAAGAAGGAGTTGGCCGCGGTCGGGGTGATCTTTTGCCCCATGAGCGAGGCGATCCGCGAGCACGGCGATCTGGTGAGGCAATATCTGGGCTCGGTTGTGCCGGTCTCAGACAACTATTTTGCCTGCCTCAACAGCGCGGTGTTCTCCGACGGCAGCTTCGTCTATGTGCCGCCGGGGGTTCGCTGCCCCATGGAGCTTTCCACCTACTTCCGCATCAACGCCGCCCAGTCGGGCCAGTTCGAACGCACCCTGATCATCGCCGACAAGGGCGCCTATGTGTCATATCTTGAGGGCTGCACCGCTCCCATGAGGGACGAGAATCAGCTTCACGCCGCGGTGGTTGAGCTGGTCATCCTCGACGATGCGGAGATCAAATATTCCACCGTCCAGAACTGGTATCCCGGAGACAAAGACGGAAAGGGCGGCATCTACAACTTCGTCACCAAGCGCGCTGATTGCCGGGGCGCGCGCTCCAAGGTGAGTTGGACCCAGGTGGAGACGGGCTCAGCGGTGACCTGGAAGTATCCCTCCTGCGTCCTGAGGGGCGACGGCTCCAGCGGCGAGTTCTATTCCATCGCNNGCCGACACCGGCACCAAGATGATTCATCTGGGCGCCAATACCCGTTCGCGGATCATCTCAAAGGGGATTTCCGCCGGGCGCTCCAGCAACACCTATCGCGGCCTCGTTTCGGCACACCCGAAAGCCAAGGGCGCGCGCAATTTCACCCAGTGCGACTCCCTGCTCATCGGCAAGCGCTGCGCCGCCCACACCACCCCCTATATCGAGGCCCGCAACGCCTCGGCCCAGTTCGAGCACGAAGCCAGCACAACCCGTCTCTCCGACGATCAGCTCTTCTACGCCATGCAGCGGGGGCTCAGTCAGGAAGAGGCTGTGCAGCTTTTGGTGAACGGCTTCGTCAAGGACGTCTTGCAGGAACTGCCCATGGAATTTGCCGTCGAGGCCCAGAAACTTGTCGCCATTTCCCTCGAAGGGAGCGTCGGATGAGCGCCCTCCTCAAGGTTGAGAACCTGCGCGCCGCGATCGACGGCAAGGCGATCCTGGACGGCCTTTCGTTGGAGATCCCCGCCGGGGAAGTGCACGCGATCATGGGTCCCAATGGGGCCGGCAAGTCGACCCTGTCCTACGTTCTCACGGGTAAGCCCGGCTATGAGGTCACGGGTGGCGGCGCTAGCCTGGATGGCGACGACCTGATGGCGCTTGCCCCCCATGAGCGGGCCGCGAAGGGCCTGTTCCTCTCCTTCCAGTACCCCCTTGAGATTCCAGGCGTGCCGGCCCTGACCTTTCTGCGCACCGCGCTTAACGCCCAGCATCGAGCCCGGGGCGAGCCGGAGGTCGCGGCGCCGGATTTCCTCCGTCTGGTCCGCGCCAAGGCGGCGGCCCTAAAAATCGATTTCGACATGTTGAAGCGGGCCCTCAATGTGGGCTTCTCCGGCGGCGAGAAGAAGCGGATGGAGATCCTGCAGATGGCCGTCCTGGAGCCGCGCTTGGCGATCCTGGACGAGACCGATTCCGGCCTGGACATCGACGCCCTGCGCATCGTCTCGGAGGGTGTTAACGCCCTTCGCGCGCCAAACCGCTCCATGCTGGTCATCACCCACTATCAGCGCCTCTTGGACTATATCCGCCCCGACAAGGTCCATGTGCTGGCGGCCGGGCGCATCGTCGCCTCGGGTGGGCCGGACCTCGCTCTCGACCTCGAGCGCGAGGGCTATGACAAGTTCGCGGCTCTTGCGGCCTGATAGACCATGAGCCTCGCTGAAGCTCTCACCACCGGAGATCTCACCCGTCTGCCGTCCCGGCGTGACGAAGACTGGCGCTGGTCTGATCTGCGCGGCCTAATCCGCGTCGCGCCGCCGCCGTCGCTGGCCTGGGAGGGTGACCTGCCGGCCGGTCCCTTCTCGGCTCTGACGGCGGAGGAGATCTCTGTGGTCAACGGCAGAGGGCCGGAAGCTCTCGTGATCGCGCCGGGCGAGACGCGCACCGTGGCCCTTCGCTTCATCGCGGCCCCCAATGGTGGCGGCCATCTGGCCCGATTCCGAATTGCGGTCGGCGAGGGCGCCACGCTGACCCTGCTGGAAAGCCATGAGGGTCTTGGCGTGGACTATCTGGTGGAAACCGCTCTCGCCATCACCCTGTCCGAGGGCGCGCGGATGGAACGGATCATGGCCGCGTCGGATGCTGAAACGGGGGTGTCGGTTTCCATCGCGGACGTCGCTCTTTGCGCCCGCGCCCAGTTCAGCCAGACCATTCTTACGGGCGGCGCCCGACGCCAGCGCCTTGAGACCCGCGTGAGTCATCCCGGCCGGCAGGCTCAGGTTCGCCTGGACGGGATCTATGAACTCGGCGCCCGTCGTCATGCCGATATTACCACAGCCGTCACCCATGAGGGAGCGGGAGGGGAGACAAGTCAGCTTACCAAGGGCGTGGTCTCGGGCCAGGCCCGGGGCGTTTTCCAGGGTCGGATCATCGTGCGCGAAGGCGCGGACCAGACCGACGCACGCATGGGTCACCACGCCCTCGTGCTCTCCGACACCGCCGAGGTCGACGCCAAACCGGAGCTGGAAATCTATGCCGACGACGTGGCCTGCAACCATGGCAATACAATTGGGGCGCTCGACGCCGAGGCCCTCTTTTACGCCCAGCAACGGGGACTGAGCGAGGACGAGGCCAAAGCCCTTCTGACCCAGGCTTTTCTCAACGCCGTTGTGGACCGGATCGACCACGCGGGCGCCCGCGACTTTGCCCGCGATTGGGTTTCGGCGCGCCTGGAGGCCAGGTCATGAGCTTCGATGCCGGCGCCATCCGCGGCCAGTTCCCCATCCTGGAGCGCGAGGTGAATGGCCATCCCCTGGTCTATCTGGATAGCGCCGCCTCCGCCCAGAAACCGCGAGCCGTGATTGACGCCATGGCCGGCGCNNGACGCCTATGAGGCCGCCCGCGAGGCGGTTCGTCGACTGATCAATGCCGCCGACGTGAACGAGATCGTGTTCACCAAGAGCGCCACCGAGGGGATCAATCTCATCGCCTCATCCTTCGGTCAGTCCCTGAACGCGGGCGACGAGATCGTGCTCAGCGAAATGGAGCATCACGCCAACATCGTCCCCTGGCACTTCCTGCGGGAGCGGGCCGGCGTGGTTCTGAAGTTTATCCCGGTCACCGACGATGGTCGCCTCGACATGGAGGCCTTTCACGACCTCCTGGGGCCCCGCACCCGGATGGTGTCGGTCGGTCATATGTCAAACGTCACCGGCACGGTGAACCCGGTGGCGGAGATCATCGCCGCGGCTCACGCGGTCGGCGCCCTCGCCCTCGTCGACGGCTGCCAAGCCATCGTTCACCAGGCCGTCGATGTGCAGGCTTTGGACGCGGATTTCTATGTGTTTTCAGGTCATAAGCTGTACGGCCCCACTGGCATTGGCGTCCTCTTTGGCAAGGCCGAGCGCCTCGCCGCTCTGCCGCCCTACCAAGGGGGCGGGGAGATGATCGGTTCGGTGTGCCTGGAGGCGATTACATATGCCGATCCACCGCATCGTTTCGAGGCGGGTACGCCGGCCATCCTGGAGGCCATCGGTCTCGGCGCCGCCATCACCTGGCTGGAGGGCCTGGATCGCGCCGCCATCGCCGCCCATGAGCACGCTCTCTATGTGCGGGTGAAGGAGCGCCTGAACGGCGCCAACTGGTTCACCGAGCTGGGTACGGCGCCGGGGAAGGGGGCGATCTTCGCCTTCAATATGGAGGGCGCCCACGCCCATGACGTGGCCCAGATCCTGGACCGCTACGGCGTCGCTGTGCGGGCGGGCAGCCATTGCGCCGAGCCCCTGATGCGCCGATTTGGCGTGACATCCAGTGCGCGCGCCTCCTTCGGCCTATATAATACACTGGCGGAGGCCGACGCCTTCGTTGACGCCCTCACCAAGACGCGGACATTCTTTTCCTGATGGACGACGCGAGCACGCAACCCCCCGAGTCTGCGCCCGCCCTTTCCAAGGCGGAGCTTACCCTGCTGACCGATCAACTGATCGAGAAGCTGAAGACGGTCTTTGATCCGGAGATCCCTGTGGACATCTATGAGCTCGGCCTCATCTATAAGGTTGATGTCTCGGACGAACGGGTGGTGGCCATCGATATGACCCTTACCGCCCCCGGTTGCCCTGTGGCCGGCGAAATGCCCATCTGGGTGCGCGATGCGGTGATGCAAATCCCCGATATCGCCGACTGCGCCGTCAACCTGGTCTTTGATCCGCCCTGGGATCCCTCCCTGATGTCAGACGAGGCCAAGCTCGAATTGAATATGTTCTGATGCAAACCACCGTTGAACCCCGCGTCCGTCGCCCTCGCCCCAAGGTCGTAACCTTGAGCGACGCGGCCGCCGCGCGCGTGCAAGAGATCATGGCGCGGGCCGAAAAGCCCTATGCGGGCCTGCGTGTGGGCGTGAAGAACGGCGGCTGCGCAGGTCAGGAATATGTCCTCGAATATGCCGAGGCCGCGGCGCCGCTGGACGAGGTGGTGGAGGATAAGGGCGTTCGTATCCTCATCGACCCCAAGGCCGTCCTGTTCTTGATTGGCACCGAGGTGGACTATGAGATCAGCACCCTATCGTCCAAGTTCGTCTTCAAGAACCCCAATCAGACCGACGCGTGTGGTTGCGGAGAGAGCGTCACGATCGTGCCAGCGAAGGCCGATTAGCGCTCCCCTTACTCGCCCGTGAACTGAGCCGGGCGCTTCTGAAGGAAGGCCTGGACCCCCTCCAGGAAATCCTTTGTCTGGCCGGCGAGGGTCTGGGTGTCGGCCTCGTCGTCGAGTTGGGCGCCGAATTCGGCGTCGAGGGCGCGCCACATGAGCTTGCGGATCATGCCGAGCGACGCGGGGCCGTGGGCCAGCTCGTGGGCGAGCTTTGTGGCCTCGGCCATCAGCTCGAAATCCGGGACAACGCGGTTCACCAGACCCCATTCCAGGGCCTTGTGGGCGGGGACCCGCTCGCCGAGGAGAGCCATCTCCATGGCCCGGGCGCGGCCGATCATCCGCGGCAGGAGATAGGTCGAGCCGCCATCGGGGACGAGGCCGATGCGGCGGAACGCTTGCAGGAAATAAGCGCTTTCGGCGGCGATGATCATGTCGCCCATCAGGGCGAGGGAGCAGCCCACCCCGGCGGCCGCGCCATTGACTGCGGTGACAAGGGGTAGGGGGAAGTCCCGCAAGAGCGTGATGAAGGGATTGTAGTGGGTCTTTAAGGAAGCCCCCGCATTGGGCCGCCCGCCGGGGCCGCCGGAAGCGGGGCCGCCGCCGGAGAGATTGGCGCCCGAACAGAAGCCCTTGCCCGTGCCGGTGAGCACCGCGGCGCGAGCGCCGTGCTCACCCCCGGCAATCCGGCCGAAAGCGTCGGCAAGTTCGGTCACGGTGTCGATTCCTGCCGCGTTCAGGGTCGCGGGATCATTGAGCGTCACCACCGCGATGTCGTCGGCGAAGGTCAGGGTGATCTTCTTGTAGTCCATGTGTCTCTCCCGGCGGGCCTCCCTGGACCCTCGACGAGTTTGGATAGGCGAACCTTGCGGAACGCCAGTCAATTCTTGCGCCGGCCGCATGGCGAGGTCATGACTAGCGGCGGGAGGACCAAATAATGGTTCAGGATATGACGGCCGTGCTCGCGGCCCAGAAAGCCGCCCATCTGCGTGATGGCGCGCCCTCGGCGGAAAAGCGCATCGCCTGGATCGACCTCTGCATCGGCCTTCTGGTGGATCATCGGGCTGGGATAGAGGCGGCCCTTACAACGGATTTCGGGTCGCGCTCGAAGGAGGCGACGGCTTTCACGGACGTGGCGTCGTCGATCGGCGCCTTGAAGCACGCCAAGGCCCATCTCAAGGCGTGGATGAAGCCGGAGAAACGCAAAACAACGCCCGCCATCCTCGGCCTCTTCGGCGCGAAAGCCGAGGTCAGATACCAGCCCAAGGGCGTCGTGGGGATCATCAGCCCCTGGAATTTCCCGGTGAACCTGACCTTCTCGCCCCTGGCGGGGGTCCTCGCGGCGGGCAACCGGGTGATGATCAAGCCGTCGGAATTCACGCCGGCCACCTCTGAACTCATGGCCCGCATGTTCGCCGAGGCCTTCAGCCCGGAGGAGATCGCCGTGGTGACCGGGGGGCCGGATGTGGGCCAGGCCTTTGCCGGCCTCGCCTTCGATCATTTGATATTCACCGGCGCCACCTCCATCGCCAGCCACGTGATGCGCGCGGCGGCGGAGAACCTTACGCCCCTGACCCTGGAGCTCGGCGGCAAGAGCCCCGTGATCATCAGCCGGTCCGCCGACATGAAGACCACCGTGGCGCGGGTGATGAACGGCAAGACCCTCAATGCCGGCCAGATCTGCCTGGCCCCTGACTATGTGCTGGTGCCGCGCGAGCGGATGAGTGAGTTCGTGGCCGAGGCCAAGGTCGCCGTGGCGGCCATGTTCCCCACCATCAAAGATAATCCCGACTACACCTCGGTGATCAATCAGCGCCACTATGACCGCCTCACTGGTTATGTGACGGAGGCCAAGGCGGCGGGCCTTGAGGTGCTGGAGCTGAAACCCGAGTCGGAGGATCTGACGCAGCAGGAGCATCGCAAGATCGCCCCGACCTTGATCCTGGATCCGGGCGATGATCTCAAAGTCATGAAGGAGGAGATCTTCGGGCCCGTCCTGCCGGTGAAGGCCTATGACACCTTGAGCGAGGCGGTGGGCTATGTGAACGCCCACGCCCGGCCGCTCGGCCTCTACTACTTCGGGGCGGACGCCGCCGAACAAGAAACGGTGATGACCGGCACGACGGCTGGGGGCGTGACGGTCAATGACGTGGTCTTCCACGTGGCCCAGGAGGATCTGCCCTTCGGCGGGGTAGGCCCGTCAGGCATGGGCTCCTATCACGGCCGCGATGGGTTCCTGGAGTTCAGCCATCGCAAGGCGATTTTCACCCAACTCAAGAACGACATTCCCCAGCTTAAAGCCCTGCGCCCGCCCTATGGCGAAGGGGTGCGGAAGTATCTGGCCGGGGTGATCGCGAGGTAGGGCTCAGTCCTTCGCGGGGGGGACGGGAATAGCCCGGGCCAGGAAGGCGGGGAGTTCGGCGCCAAAGCCCACGACGTCGGGGCCGTCGTCATCATCACGTCGGCGGGACGGGGCCGGGCTGGAGCGTTCGGCCCGGGGCTCGGCGCGGCGGGGTTCGTGACGGTCGCGCGGGGGGTTACGGGGCGGGACTGGCTCCGGGATGGGCTCGACCCTGGGCGCCGCGACGGCCACCGCGACAGATGCAGCGACGGGCGCGGCAGGGGGGCGGACTGGCGGCGCCGTCTGAGTCAGGGGCTCCATGGAGGCGACGGAGGTTTCGGACTCGGGGCGGCCGCGGGAGCGGTCGCGATCCCGGTCGCGGGAGGGGCCGCGCTTGCCGCGATCGCCTTTGGGGCGGGTATCGGGGGTGATCATGCTGAAATCGAGGTCGAGGGTGACTTCGGCCGGCGCCTTGCCGATGAGCTTGAGGACCTTGTCCAGGCCCCGGGCGTCGGCGGGGGTGACGAGCATATAGGTGGCGCCGGAGCGTCCGGCCCGTCCCGTGCGGCCGATCCGGTGCACATAGTCGTCGGCGTGGTGGGGCACGTCATAGTTGAAGACGTGGCTGACATCGGGAATGTCGAGGCCGCGCGCCGCGACGTCCGANNTCGCCATGGATGGGGGAGGCGTCGAAGCCGTGGCGGCGCAGGGACTTGGCCACCACGTCCACCTCGGTCTTGCGATTGCAGAAGACGATGCCGTTACGAACCTCGTCCTGGCCGATGAGGCTGCGCAGCGCCAGACGCTTGGCGGCGGGGTCTGAGATGGGCAGGCGCACGAGATGCTGGGTGATGTTCTCGCCGGTGGTGGCGGGGCGCGAAGCCTCGATGCGTACCGGATCATTGAGGAACTGCTTGGTGAGCCGGGTGATCTCCGGGGGCATGGTGGCGGAGAAGAAGAGGGTCTGTTTCTTGGCCGGGGTGAGCTTGAAGATCCGCTCGATGTCCGGAATGAAGCCCATGTCGAGCATCCGGTCGGCTTCGTCGACGACCATGATCTGCACGCCGGTGAGGAGCAGCTTGCCCCGCTCGAAATGGTCCAGCAGGCGCCCGGGCGTGGCGATGAGCACATCGACGCCGCGGTCGAGTTTCATCTCCTGGTCGCCGAAGGAGACCCCGCCGATGAGCAGGGCCCAGGTGAGCTTCTGGCCCTTGGCGTANNGCGGCCAGACGGTCGATCATGGGAAGGGTGAAGGCGGCGGTCTTGCCCGTGCCGGTCTGGGCGATGCCCAGAACGTCGCGGCCGGACAGAGCAACGGGAATGGCCTGGGCCTGGATCGGCGTGGCGGAGGTGTAGCCGGTGTCGGCCACCGCCTGAAGAGTGGGTGGGCTAAGGCCCAGTTCGGAAAATTCGGTCATACCTTGGAATGTGGCGAGCCGGGGCGGCGCGAGATGTGCGCGCTCGGAACCCAAAGCTCTATGCTTTGGGATATAGAGAAGGCGGACCCCAAGTCAATGTTTGCCAAGGCTTTAGACATCCACGTCCAGAGCCGCGAACTCGGCGTTCTGTTGAATGAACTGGAATCGGAGCTCAGCTTTGCGGCCCATCAGAGTCTCCACCAGGGCGTTCACCGAGTCTTCGCCGTCCGGCAGGCTGATCCGCGCCAGGGTGCGGGTCGCCGGGTTCATGGTGGTTTCCTTGAGCTGAGCCGGCATCATTTCGCCCAGGCCCTTGAAGCGACCGATCTCGGGCNNGCGTCGTCCCGGGCATAGACCGACTTGCCGCCATGGGTCAGGCGATAGAGCGGCGGCAGGGCGAGGAAGAGGCGCCCGTCCCGCACCAGGTCCGGGATCGTCCGCCAGAAGAAGGTGATGAGCAGGGCGGCGATATGGGCCCCGTCCACATCGGCGTCGGTCATGATGATGATCCGCTCATAGCGCAGATCGTCGGCCTGGAAGCGGCTTCCGCCCTGAACGCC
>PLFA01000044.1 GCA_003136615.1 Caulobacteraceae bacterium
TCCTCGATCATGCCCGGCAAGGTAAACCCCACCCAGTGCGAGGCCCTGACCATGGTCTGCGCCCAGGTTTTCGGCAATCAGGCGACCATCACCTTCGCCGGCGCCTCGGGCCATTTCGAGCTCAACGTTTTCAACCCCGTGATGGCCTATAATTTCCTGCAGTCCACGCGTCTCCTGGCCGACGCAGCCCGCAGCTTCACGGTGCATTGCGTGGCGGGGATCACGCCGCGGGAAGACAATATTAAGGCCGCCCTCGACCGCTCCCTCATGCTGGTCACCGCCCTGGCCCCCACCATCGGCTACGANNGGCGGCTATGTGACCGCTGAACAATTTGACTCGATCGTGCGCCCGGAGAAGATGATCGGGCCGGGGTGAGTTCGCTCGGGAGCTTGGGCGTCTCGCCCGCGTCTTTTATACAGGAGCGATGGCGATCAGGCGATAGGATCGCCAAGCGGGTCAGATTTCAAACTGATGCAGTCCCCATCGGCTCAGTTGGCCGCTACGAGGCGGCGACGCCATAGAGCCGCGCGGCGTTGCCATAGGCTATGGCTGCCGCCGCATCGGGCGGCAGCTGGCCGAGCAGTCGTCGCCAGCGCCGGACGATGGTCTGGTAGTTGGCCCAACGGTTGGCCATATGGGCGTCGGTGGCGAACATCAGGCGGTCTGCATAAAGCATCATCGCGGCGCGCCATTCCGGTCTCAAGGCGCCGCACGCGTCGGCGACCGGCTCGCCGGTGTTCTCGGCCTTAGCCTCGTCGGCCAGGCTGGTCTGGGCCTTCTCCTTTTTGGACAGGGTCGCCCAGACATTGGGGTGTGTGCTCAGCACCTCGCCCAGCTGACGCGGCGAGCCGAAACCGGCATGGGGCCAGACGAACACCTGTTGGGGATGAGCGGTGTAGAGCCGGTCGAACCGAGGCCAATCGCGCGCCCAGTCATAGACCTCCCAATGGGTCAGGATCGGAACGGGATGGGCCTTCAACCCATCGACCAGACGGGCGGTTTGGGCGCGGGTTGGATCTATATAGCGCTCGCCGGTCGCGGTGACCTCGCCGCCCTCCTTGTCGCCGTGCGTGTAGAGAATCTCGCCAATGAAGGCGTATCGGCCTTGGGCGACGCCGCCGACCGCATCGCGCACATAGTCGCTGTCCAGATCGCCGCGCATGTCGAATTGCTTGGGCGCGCCCATCACCACGAAATCCGGGTGCGCCTTGGCCAGGCGGGCGACCAGGTCGCGCCCGTCCTCGCGCTTATGGACGCGCGCGAACAGGGCCATGTGAGTGACGCCCACGGCCCGCGCGGCGGCGATGGCCGCTTCCCCGTTCAGATCCTGTCCGGTCTGAGCCATGGCGTCGAACAGGGGGCCCTCATAGGGCGCCGTTTGCGGCGCCGCGCAGGTCTGGGCCAGGGCGCGCGGCGCAACCAAGGCGATTGTCGCGCTGAGCAGCAGGATCGCCTCACGCATTGGCTGGGACCTCCCGGAACACAATCCACTTAACCGAGCGGCGCCCGCAGGGTCCGCTCCCTCAGGCCCTGCGGCTCACCGCGAAATCCGCCAGGCTCTCAAGGCCCAGGCGCCAGTCATTGGCCGGGAAGAGGCTCAAGGCCTCCTTGGCGCTGTCGGCATAGTCCGAGGCCAGGTCCAGTGTCGCCTCCAGGGCGCCGGCGCCGATGATCAGTTCCCGCGCCCGGCGGAAATCAGCTTCGGTCTGCTCCTGGCGCCCGATTGCCCGCTCCCAGAACGCGACCTCCCGGGGGCCAGTGCGCGCGATCGCCAGAAGCAGGGGGAGCGTCGCCTTGCCCTCTCGGAAGTCATCACCGGCGTTCTTGCCGAGCGTCTCGGTTACGCCGCCATAGTCCAGGGCGTCGTCGGCCAGTTGGAAGGCGAGACCGAGATTTTGGCCATAGGCGCGCAGGGCCGCGCAGGCGTCGAGGCTGGCCCCCGCCGCCACGGCGCCCGCCTCCGCCGAGGCGGCGAAGAGTTCGGCGGTCTTGGCCGAGATAATATCGAGATAGGTCTGCTGAGACAGGTTCAGATCGTGGGCGCGGGTCAGTTGCAGCACCTCGCCCTCGGTGATGACGCGGGAGGCCCGCGCCAGGATCTCCATAGCGCGCAGCGCGCCGGTCTCGACGATCAGCTCGAAGGCCCGGGCAAAGAGAAAATCCCCCACCAGAACGCTGGAGGGCGCGCCCCAGATCAGGTGCGCCGCCACCTTGCCCCGGCGCAGGCGCGAGCTATCCACCACGTCATCATGCAATAGGGTCGCGGTGTGGATGAATTCCACGGCTGCGGCGAGCTTGAGGCCCGCATCGCCCTCACCCCCGGCCAAACGCGCGGCGGCCACGGCCAGAAGCGGGCGCAGGCGCTTGCCCCCGGCGTCGATCAGGTGGTCCGCCAGGGCGGGAATAACGCTTACCGGGCTCTGCATGCGCGCGCGGATGATCGCATCCACGCCGGCCATGTCGTCCCGCGCCAGACGCGCCAGGTGATCGACCGAGCCGGAAGGACGCGGCATAACGGCTTTGGCTGCGTCCAAGACCCAGCGCTCCCTCTTCATCGCGCGAAGCCCGCGCCGCAGCGGGACAATGGTGAGGCCATGGTGCAGGGTCAAGCGATGAGCGTGACGGAAAACGCCCTGTTGAATGGCCACCTGCGTCTTCGGCAGGCCAGCGAAGGCTATCGCGTGGGGATGGACGCGGTCCTTCTCGCCGCCGCCTGCCAGGCCCGCGCCGGTGCGCGGGTGTTGGACGCGGGCTGCGGCGTTGGCGCCGTCATGCTTGCCGCCGCGGTTCTCAATCCTGATCTCAGCTTCATGGGCCTGGAGCGCGATCCAGACGCCGTCGCCCTGGCGCGTGAGAATATAACCCTGAACGGTCTGGGCGCGCGGGCCGACGTGATGGAGGGCGCGGTGGGCGCCGCCCTCGCCGCTTTGGGCCTGGAGCCGTTCGACGCCGTCCTCGCCAATCCGCCCTTCTTTGATGATCAGGGCGCCCTGCGCGGGCCGGCGCCCGCCAAACTTGCCGCCTGGATGAATCCTGAGGGCCTTGAGGTCTGGACGCGGTTTCTGATCACGGCCGTCCGTGAGGGCGGGACGATCACGCTCATCCACCGCGCCGACCGCCTCGCTGATATTCTCACCGCCCTGGCGCCCAAGGCCGGCGCGTTTCAGATCCGCCCCATCGCCCCGTTCGCTGACGCCCCGGCCAAGCGGGTGATCGTGCGGGCGGTGCGAACCGGCAAGGCGCCGCTCCGCCTTCTGCCGCCCCTGATCCTCCATGAGCGCGAGGGCGAGGCCAAACACACCCCCGCCGCCGAGGCTCTCTTGCGCGGCGCGGCGCGGCTGGAGTGGGTGTGATGCGCCGTCGCGCCTAATTCCGGCTCTGGTCCACCAACTTATTTTTGGTGATCCAGGGCATCATGGCCCTTAGGCGCCCGCCCACATCCTCGATGGGGTGCTCGGCGGCGTGGCGGCGCGTGGCCTTGAAGCTGGGCTGGCCGGCGGCGCATTCCAGCATCCAGTCGCGCACGAAACGGCCTGATTGAATGTCGGCGAGGACGCGCTTCATCTCCGCCTTGGTCTCGGGCGTCACCACCCGGGGGCCGGAGACATATTCGCCGAACTCGGCGGTGTTGGAGATGGAATAGTTCATATTGGCAATGCCGCCCTCATAGATCAGGTCGACGATCAG
>PLFA01000028.1 GCA_003136615.1 Caulobacteraceae bacterium
CCATAGGTGCGCAGGAAGGCGCGGCGCATGCGTTCGACGTCGCCGAAACCGGTTCGCGCCGCAATGCTGGCCATGGGCGCCGCTTCGCTCTCGATCTGGGCCCGCGCGGCCTCGGCGCGCAGACGCTCCACGGCTCTCGCGGGTGTGACGCCCGTCTCCTCCGCGAACCGGCGCGCGAAATTGCGGGGACTCATCTTCGCCTGGGCCGCCAGCTGATCCACATTGAGGGGCTCATGCAGTCGCTCGCGCATCCAGCCCAGGAGGTCCGTGAACCGGCCCGCCGGGCACTCCAGCTCCAGCAGCGCCGAGAACTGGGACTGCCCGCCCGGCCTCTGGCGATAGACCACCATCTGCTGGGCCGTCTTGCGGGCGATGGTCTCGCCCAGGTCCTCCGCGATCAGGGCCAGGCACAGGTCGATCCCCGCGGTGATTCCGGCCGAGGTCCAGACCGCGCCGTCGCGGGTATAGATCCTATCCGGCTCCAGGCTCACCTTCGGGTAGAGGCGCGCGAACTGCGCCCCCCGGCTCCAATGTGTCGTGGCGAGGCGGCCATCGAGCAGGCCCGCCTCCGCCAGAATGAAGGCCCCCGAACAGACGCTGGCGATCCGCCGCGCCGACTTGGCGGCCTGGGTCACAAAGGCTTTCACGGCTGGGTCGGCCGCGGCGCGCCGCGATCCATCGCCCCCCGCGACCATCAGGGTGTCGAAGTCGCCAGCATGGTCCAGCCCCTCAGCCCTCAGGCTCACCCCAGAGGAACTGGCCACCTCTCCCGCCGTCGCGGCCAGAATGGTCAGGGGATAGTCGCCCTCGCCATGGCGTCCGGCGATCTCGAACGCCGCGATGGGTCCCGCCGCGTCCAGAAGCTGGAAGCCCGGAAAGATCAGCAGGCCGATCCGGCGCGTGGCAGAGATTATGGGGAAACTTGTCATTTCAGCCAGACGCTAGGCCGGCTAAGCCTGCCGCGTCAAACAGGGAGATGACCATGGCCGCACCGGAAGCGCCCTTCGTGATCGTGGAAGCGATCTATGACGGCATGACCCAACTGGATTTCACCGGNNGGCGGCGAGGTGGAGTCCGAGGGCGATCTGGTCTTCGCCCGCACGCGGCGCCTGGCTGACATTCCCCGCTGCGACCTGCTGTTCGTCCCTGGCGGCGTGGCGGCCACCGATATCATCAATGATCTGGCCTTCATGGCGGAGTTTACGCGGCTGGGCGCGGAGGCCCGCTATCTGACCTCGGTCTGTACCGGCTCCCTGGTCCTGGGCGCCGCGGGCTTCCTGAAGGGGAAGAGAGCCGCCTGCCATTGGGCCTGGCGCGACATGCTGACCCTCTTTGGCGCGACCCCGGACGCGGCCCGCGTCGTTCGTGACGGCGATATCATCACCGGCGGCGGCGTCACCGCCGGCATCGACTTCGCCCTCACGGTCGCCGCCGAGCTGGCTGGCGAGGCCTTCGCTCAGTCCGTGCAGCTCGGCATCGAATATGCCCCGGCCCCGCCTTTCAACGCGGGCCGACCCGAGACCGCGCCGCCTGAGATTCTGGCGGCCGTACAGGCCCGCATGGGTCAGCTCCTGCCCGGGCGCCGGGCGGGCGCGCAGATGGCGGCGGCGCGGCTCGGTTTGCCCTGAATGCCCTCGACTCCCTCCGCGCGCCGTGGACTGTCTTTGGCCCAGAGCTTGGGCGGAGACATCCATGGTGGACGCGATCGGGGCCGCGGTGCTGCGCAAGGCGTCCTGGCGTCTCCTGCCATTGCTCGGGCTCGGCTATGGTGTGGCCTATATGGACCGCGTCAATATCGGCTTCGCGGCCCTCAGGATGAACACCGACCTCCACTTCAGCGCCACAGTCTATGGCCTGGGCGCGGGGCTGTTTTTTCTGGCCTATGCGGCCTTCGAGATCCCCTCCAACCTCCTCCTGGCGAGGTTCGGCGCGCGGCGTTGGATGGCGCGCATCATGCTGACCTGGGGNNGCCGGGTTCTTTCCGGGCGTGATCTATTATCTGACCCTGTGGTTCCCCTTGGCCCATCGCGGGCGGGCCATCAGCCGGTTCTATGTGGCCTGGCCGCTCAGCAGTCTGGTCATGGGCGCCGTCGCGGGCTCCCTGCTGGGCCTGAACGGGACCTTTGGCCTGGCGGGCTGGCAGTGGCTCTTCCTGATCGAGGGCTTGCCGGCCATCGCGCTGAGCGCCGTCTTTCTCTTCATGCTGCCCGACACTCCGNNGATCACCACATGTGGCGCACCCTGCGCCAAGGCCCCATGCTGGCGCTCGGCCTCGCCAACCTGCTGATCCTCGGGTCGTTTTACGCCTTCAATCTCTCCGCGCCGGTCTTTCTGGCGGGTGCGACGGGTCTGAGCCCCGCCAAGGTGGGCTATGTGATCGCCGCCAGCGGTTTGCTGGGCGCCATATCCATGCTGTCAGCCGGATGGTTCTCCGATCGGACCGGCGAGCGCTATTGGCATATGGCGATACCACTGGCTCTGATGGCGGGCGCCTTCGCGGTGATGAGCCAGAGCCACGCGCCAGCCGTGGTGGTCGGCGCCTTCTGGGCCGCGGCNNCGGATCGTTCTTCCTGCCCTGGGCCTGGGGCGTGGCGCGGGACCGGACGGGAAGCTTTCACGCGGGCCTGACCGCCCTGCCGGTCGCGTTCCTGATCGCCGCGGGTCTTGTGCTTTATCTCAAGCGCCGCGCGGGCCGTGTTGCCGTGGCCGCCGTCACCGCTTAGCGTCTTTGGAAAATCCAAGGGAAACGTCCGGATCGCGCCATGCCCATTGATGACTATGCCGAACATGACGCGCTGAGCCTCGCCGATCTGGTGCGTCGGCGCGAGGTGACGCCCGCCGAGCTTGTCGACGCCGCCATCAGCCGTATCGAGCGCCACAACGGCGCCCTGAACGCCGTGGTTTACAAAGCCTATGACGAAGCCCGCGCCACGGCGGC
>PLFA01000199.1 GCA_003136615.1 Caulobacteraceae bacterium
AACTCCGAGGGGCGAGGTGTTTGAGGCGCGCGTTACCCATTAGCGTCACCATCGATGTCAGGGCGAGATCAAAAGATCGAGAAGACCCTCACCTCACTCCCCGTGACCGACGTTGAGTTCAAGCCCAGCATGGTAGATAAAGGTCACAAATGACCACTTTCTGGCGAGATATCTGATGCTCACGATCAATCTCAAAAACGCCAAGGCCGCCTTCTCCAACCTCGTCGATGGCGCCATCCGGGGTGAGTTCGTGACGATCACCCGTCATGGCAAACCTGTCGCGGCGCTCGTCTCGGTCGAAGCCGCCGAGATCGCGCGCAAGGCGATGGCACGGAGGCGCTCCGGCTTGATCGCCTATCTCAGGACCTTTCCCGGCGGCGAGTTTGAACGCAACCGCGCGCCGTCCCGCGATGTGGAACTTTGAGCGGGTTTCTGCTCGACACCAACGTGATCTCGATGCTCTCGCCGTCTCGAGCGGACGCGTCGGCGCCATTTCTGGAATGGCTGGAGCGCGCGGACAGCGAAGGTAGGGTGTTCCTGCCCGTCGTCGTGATCCACGAGATCGAGAAGGGGATCGCTCTTTTGGAGCACAGGCGCGCGACAACGAAAGCGGCCGGACTTAAGGTCTGGCTCGCCGGCCTTGTCGCAACCTACGACGACAAGATCATCCCCATCGACGCCTCCGCCGCCGCGTTTGCCGGTCAGTTGGAGGCCAAGTCCATTTCAGCGGGCCATGATCCCAGCATGGCGGATGCCATGATCGCGGGTATCGCCAGATCGCAGGACCTTGTGGTCGTCACCCATAACACCAAACACTTTGTGCCGTTCGGAATTGGCGTGACGACGCCGGATGACGCTGCTCGATTGGGGTAAGAGCGGGGCCGCAAGGTCAGCGCTGAAGCGGAAACTAAAGCGTGAGCGAACGGAGTGAATACGGCAACTCACATCGCGTCACCGTAATTCGAGCGCCTTGTCCGGCGTCCACAGGCCCTCGCCCGCGGTCACCTCCCAGATGACACACCCGCTCGCGCCTTGCAGGTCGGGTATCTTGCAAATCGCGACATCAAAGGCCGATCACCTTGCCGTGCCGCTCAAGCGCGAAGAACAGGTCCGTCGCCGGCTGCCGGGCGTCCTTCAGATCCTCGTCGGACCGTCGAAGAATACGTCGACACGATACCTAAAGCGGCAATTGTGAGGGTAATGAGTATCCTATCGACCGATTACCGCCTCTCGCACGATTTGGGTCCAGCAATCTAGCCCGCTCCCTTGGCATAACAGCGGTCGTCCTTCGGATTGGGGTGAAAAAGAAGTCCCGCGTTGCCAATGATCGGACTGGGATAAACAGCGGGGTTGGACGGATCGGGGGAGCATCCCTTAAGACTGAAATCGATCCGATAGCCCTTCGACTGCATGCACCCTTTGACGATTTCGTCGCTGTCCGTGTTCTGGCCGCTGTGAGCCGCTTTCACCCGGCAATCGCCAAGCGCCGAGAACGCGTTGTGGCGGACGCACCCCACCATCACCAATAATCCAATCAGGCACGCGATAGAGCGCGCTTGGAACGCGGCAATCTTAATCCGCCTACCGGCTTGAATAGTGGGTGCATTACGCGGCATTAGGATGCCATCATATCAATTGCACAAATAGCTCGGCAATCCAGCGGCTAGTGTCGTGACTTGTAAACCGATTCACTCTTCTACCCCCCACCCCTCGGCGCCCGCCCAACCCAGACCGCATCCACCACCTTCCGCTCATCCCCGGAGACCCGCCGCCGAACCAGCGCCAGTCCATCCAACCGGATATGCTCACCCCCAAAAAGGCGCGGCTTCCACTCATAACCCACGTCATAGAGCGAGGCATCGACGGTGGTGTCGCCATCCTCGACATAGGTGGTCTCGATCACCACGGGCAGGCGTCCATGCCCCGGCCCCCTCACATGCGCACTCTCCAGAGCCCGGTTCAAACCGGGTGCCAGCCAGGCCACGTCAATACGCGGCTGGGCGGCGCTGATCTCCTGCGGCGAGTCCAGAACAGCGTGGGGGAACAGGTAGCGTTCGCTGGTGATGACCTGGGCGGAACTGACCGGCGTGATCATCACCGTGCGGCCCTCGCGATCCGCATGACCCACCGCCACGAAGGCCGCGCGGGCCTGGGCCTCGCTGTTGGCCCGGCGGGCGCTCT
Source organism: Caulobacteraceae bacterium (assembly GCA_003136615.1). Taxonomy (GTDB): domain Bacteria; phylum Pseudomonadota; class Alphaproteobacteria; order Caulobacterales; family Caulobacteraceae; genus Acaudatibacter. The sequence continues at coordinate 2,182 of PLFA01000199.1, forward strand.
CCACGCGCTGCTGGTGACTCTCCCAGAGATTGAGGCCCGCGATGATCAGCGCCAGGGCGCCGACCACTTCGCCCACCGTCAGCCAGAAGCCCTGGCCCCCGCCGGGTGAGCCCCGCGCCATCAAGCGCCTCAGGCCCACCAGCGGGCGGGATGGGCGCCGAAGGCCGCCGCCTTTTCCAGGGCCCCGGCCAGGGTGAAGAGGGTTTCCTCATCCAGCGCCCGGCCGATCAGTTGCAGACCCAGCGGCAGGCCGTCGGCGGTCAGGGCGCCCGGCACGCTGATGGCAGGCAGTCCGGCGAGGTTCACCGTCACCGTGAAAATGTCGTTGAGATACATGGCGATGGGATCAGCGCTGGCCTCGCCCAGACCGAAGGCGGCGGACGGCGCGGTGGGGGTGAGAAGCGCGTCGCAACTCTCGAAGGCCGCGGTGAAGTCGTCGGCGATCAGGCGGCGCACCTTCTGAGCCTTGAGGTAATAGGCGTCGTAATAGCCCGCCGAGAGCACATAGGCGCCGATGAGAATGCGACGCTTGACCTCCTCGCCAAAACCCTCGGCCCGGGTCTCCTCATAGACCTCTTTGAGATTGGCGCCCTCGGCGCGCAGGCCGTAGCGCATGCCGTCATAGCGGGCGAGGTTGGACGAGGCCTCGGCGGGGGCGATGATGTAATAGGCCGGCAGGGCGTAGCGCGTGTGGGGCAAAGAAACCTCCACGATCTCGCAGCCGGCCTCCTTCAGCCAGGCGACGCCGTGGCTCCAGAGGGTCTCGATCTCCGCCGGCATGCCCTCGGCGCGATACTCCTTCGGCACCCCGATCCGCAGGCCCTTGGGGCTCTTGCCCACGCTGGCGGCGAAATCGGGCACGCCGACCGGAAGGCTGGTGGAATCCTTGGGGTCATGCCCGCTCATGGACCGCAGCATGATGGCCGCGTCCTCCACCGTCTTGGTGATCGGCCCCGCCTGATCCAGCGATGAGGCGAAGGCCACGACGCCCCAGCGCGAGCAGCGGCCATAGGTGGGCTTGATCCCCACCGTGCCGGTGAGAGACGCCGGCTGCCGGATCGACCCGCCGGTATCGGTCGCCGTGGCGCCCAGGGCCACGATCGGCGGCCACCGCCGCGGCCGAGCCGCCGGAGGATCCGCCGGGGGTCAGGGCGCGGTTCGAGGCCGTGGAGCGCCAGGGATTGATCACCGGACCATAGGCGCTGGTTTCATTGGAGGAGCCCATGGCGAACTCATCCATATTGAGCTTGCCCAGCATCACCGCCCCGTCGCGCCAGAGCTGGGACGTAATGGTGGACTCATAGGGCGGCACAAAACTCCGCAGCATGTTGGAGCCCGCCGTCGAAGGCACGCCGGCGGTGCAGAAGAGGTCCTTGATGCCGAGCGGCGCACCTTCCAGAGGCCCCGCATCACCCGAGGCGATCCGCGCATCGCTGGCCCGCGCCATCTCCAGCGCGCGATCCGGCGTCTCCAGCACATAGGCATTGAGCGCCCGGGCGCCGGCCATGGCGTCCAGGTGCGCCTGGGTCAGCTCCACCGACGAAAAATCCCGCGCCGCCAGGCCGTCGAGCGCGGCCTTGAGCGTCAGCTTGGTCAGGGCGCTCATTCCACCACCTTGGGAACAACAAAATAACCGTCCCGCGACTGGGGGGCATTGGCCAGGATCAGGCTTGCATCGCCACCTTCTGTAACGACGTCTTCCCGCAGAGGCAGCGTCGCCGCCACGGCCGAGGTCATAGGCGCCACATGGTCGGTCTCCAGCTCATTCAGCTGCTCGATCCAGCCCACAATGGCGTTCAGCTCCGCGGCCAGGGGCGCGATGCGCTCTTCCGCGAGCTTGATGTGGGCCAGCTTGGCGACCTTTCGGACCGTCGCTGAATCAATGGACATGAACTTACCAAACCCCCGGGGGCCGTCAGGGTTGAGAATGAGGCCGCCCCGGTTATGCGTCCCTCCCCCCTTTGACAAGGCCTGGAACGGAGCGGAGACGTGAGCCATGCCGGTGATCGTCCTCACCGACCTTCCCGCCGCTCTCTCGCCCGGCGCCCCTTGTCTGCTGGCCGGCGGTCCAGTCCACGGCGTCGAGCAGGCCCTCCAGCTTTTCCAGCAACTCCCGCGCCACGCGCTTGATCTGGGCCCCCTCCGCCTTGGTGAGCTCGGGTTCGGGCTTGGCGGGGCCCGGAACCTCATTCATTGGATGGGCGCGTCAGCGGCGGACGCAACGCGGTGGAGGCGATTATGGCGGAGACTAAGCGGATCGAGATCAGCGCTCAGCTGGTCTACGAAGACCCTGATCTGGCGCTCGGCTGGCTAGAGACGGCGTTCGGGTTGCAGACGCGCATGGTGGTGCGGGACGATGCTCAAAGGCTTGTCTATGCCGAGATCGGCCTGGGCGACAGCGCCGTGGGGATTGGCCCGGAGCGGCCCCTGGTGCGCAGTCCGAAAAACGCGGGCGGCGCGACCCAGAGCCTTCTGGTCCGGCTATTCGAAGATATCGACGCCCACTGCGCCCAGGCGCGGGCCGGCGGGGCGACAATTGTCCGCGAGCCCGAACGCTCTTCTTCGGTGACCGCAGCTATGACGCCACCGATCATGAAGGGCACCTGTGGTCATTCAATCAGCGCTTGGCCGACGGCGGCGATGCTCCGCCCATGGGTTGGAGCGTAACCTACCCCAGCGAGCCATCGTAGGCGGCTCATCTCACCGGCGGCTATCGATCGGCCGGCAGACCCCCCTACCTTTGACAAGGCCTGGTAGGGGGCGGATGACCACCCCGTGCCCGTTCTCGCCCTCACCGACCTTCCCGCCGCCCTTCCTCCCGGAACGCCCGTGGCGGGATTGGACCTGGGAACCAAGACCATCGGCGTTGCGGTGTCAGATCGGTCCCTCACCGTGGCGAGCCCGCTCAGCGTTATTTCCCGGGTCAAGTTCACCGCCGATCTGGAGGCGCTCCTACGCCTCATGTCCGGGCGCGGGGCGGTGGGCATGATCATCGGCCTGCCGGTCAATATGGACGGGTCCGAGGGGCCACGTTGCCAGTCCGCCCGCGCCTTCGCCCGCCACGTGCTCCTCCGCGCCGACCGGCCCATCGCCTTCTGGGACGAACGTCTCTCCACCGCGGCTGTGAACCGCGTGCTCATCACGGAGGCCGATTCCAGCCGCGCCCGCCGCGCCCAGGTCGTCGACAGCCTCGCCGCAACCTGGATTTTGCAAGGTGCGTTGGATCGGTTGAGAATGGTCTGAGGCAACCCGCTCACCCCCGCTGAAGCGAGTGAGGAGTAGTGTTCTTCTTTTGTTCTTGACGTCGTCGTCGCATTGCGCAATGATACCGTTGATGACCCTCGACGCTGACATCATCGCGCACCCCGCTCCGGCTCAGCCGGCCGCCGACGA
>PLFA01000167.1 GCA_003136615.1 Caulobacteraceae bacterium
CCGAAGGCGGAGATGCCATAAATGATGCCGAAATTGATCGCCTTGGCGCGCCGGCGGGTCTCGGAGGGCATGCCTTCCACCGGGACGCCGAACATCTCCGAAGCGGTCATGGCGTGGATGTCCAGCCCGTCCAGGAACGCGCGCTTCAGTTGGCCGATGTCGCCGATATGGGCCAGGAGCCGCAGTTCGATCTGGCTGTAGTCCGCGCTGATCAGCAGATGGCCGGGTTCGGCGATAAAGGCGGCGCGGATCTTGCGTCCCTCCTCGGTGCGGATGGGAATATTCTGAAGATTGGGATCGGAGGAGGAGAGGCGCCCCGTGGTGGTGGAGGCCAGGGCAAAGGAGGTGTGGACCCGGCCGGTCCGTTCCGCGACGGCGGCCCCCAGGGCGTCGGTATAGGTGCCCTTGAGCTTGGCGAGCTGGCGCCAGTCCAGGAGAGTGCGCGGCAGAGGGTGACCCTGAACCGCCAGATCCTCAAGAACCGCGGCGTCCGTGCTCCAGACGCCCGTAGCGGTCTTCTTGCCGCCCTTGAGCCCCAGCTCGCCAAACAGAATGTCGCCGATCTGCTTGGGGCTGCCGAGATTGAAGGGGTGGCCGGCCAGGAGGTGGGCCTGGGCCTCCAGCTCGGCCATGCGCATGGCGAAATCCTGGGACAGGCGGCGCAGGAGATCCGGGTCCACATGGATGCCGTGGCACTCCATTTCCGCCAGAACCTGGGGCATGGGGCGCTCCAGGGTTTCATAGACGTTCAGGAGACCCTCACGGGCGAGGCGCGGGCGCAGAACCCCGTGCAGGCGCAGGGTGACGTCGGCGTCTTCGGCCGCGTATCGGGTCGCGGCGTCCAGGGGCACATATTTGAAGCTTTTCTGAGCCTTGCCCGTGCCCGCGACGGTCTTGAAGCTGATCGGTGTGTGGCCGAGCCACAGCTTGGACAGCTCATCCATGCCGTGATTGTGAAGGCCCGCCTCCAGAACATAGGAGATCAGCATGGTGTCATCGATGGGGCCGACGGTGATCCCGTAGCGGGACAGAACTGCAATGTCGTACTTAGCGTTCTGGGCAATCTTCAAGACCGCCGGATCCTCAAGCAGCGGCTTCAGACGCGTGATGGCCAACTCCAGGGGGATCTGGGTGAGATCGGCGGGCGTTTCCAGGGCGAGCCCGTCTTCGGCGACATGTCCCAAGGGGATATAACAGGCCTCGCCCGGTGACATGGCCAAGGAGACGCCGCAAAGGCCCGAATTGGCCGAGGAGAGATCATCCGTCTCCGTATCGAAGGCCACGACGCCGGCGGCGCTCGCCCTCGCGATCCAGGCGTCGAGAGTTTCAAGGTCGCGGACGCAGACATAGGCCCCGACATCAATCGGGCCCGCTTCCATTTCGGCAGTCGCCCTCGGCGCCGCCGGCGCGGGGGCCCCACCCGCCTCGCCCACCCGCCGCGCCAGGGTGCGGAACTCCATGGATTCCAGAAACGCCGCCAAAACCGGAGGTTCGGGCGGCGTCACGCCCAGGGCCTCAAGCGGGGATGGCAGGGGCGTCTCGCAATCCAGCGTCACCAGTTGGCGCGAGAGTCGGATCTGATCGGCGAAGTCGATCAGGGTGGCGCGGCGCTTTTCCTGTTTGATCTCGCCGGCCCGGGCCAGAAGCCTGTCGAGATCGCCATACTCCGTAATCAAGGCCGAGGCGGTCTTGATGCCGATGCCCGGCGCGCCGGGCACGTTATCTACCGCATCGCCGCAGAGGGCCTGAACATCCACCACCTTGTCCGGCGGCACGCCGAACTTTTCCATGACCTCCGCCGGGCCGATCCGCAGGTTCTTCATGGTGTCGAGCATGGAGACCTGGTCGCCCACCAGCTGCATGAGGTCCTTGTCGGAGGAGACGATCACCACCTCCCCGCCCCGGTCGCGAACATGGCAGGCATAGGCGGCGATGAGATCATCCGCTTCATAGCCGGGCAGCTCGAGGCTCGGCACGCCAAAGGCCCGGGTCGCCTCGCGCACCAGTGGAAATTGGGGAATGAGATCCGGCGGCGGCGGCGGCCTGTGAGCCTTGTACTGGTCGTAGAGCTTGTTTCGGAAGGTCGATTCCGAATGGTCGAAAATGACCGCCAGATGGGTGGGGGCGTCCGGCGCGGCCTTCATGTCCACCAGAAGCTTCCAGAGCATGTTGCAAAAGCCCTGGACAGCGCCGACAGGCAGGCCGTCGGACTTACGGGTCAGGGGCGGCAGGGCGTGGAAGGCGCGGAAAATGAACCCCGACCCGTCCACCAGATAGAGCCGGGTGATCGGCCCGTCCTGGGTCGGCGTACGGGGAATTTCGTCCAGGGTCTCGGGGGCGGGCTCGAGCGTCTCGGTCATGGGGCGAAGATAGGACGCCGATGGCGCGGGGTCACGCCCTCGGTTCCCTTCTCCCCTCGCGGGAGAAGGTGGCCGCGAAGCGGTCGGATGAGGGGGCGGCGGTGGCGAGGAGCAGAAATGGAACCGCGGAGACCGCGGAGATTCGCGGAGAAGAACGAGCGGCTGCGCAGCTCCGCGTATCTCTGCGATCTCCGCGGTTGATGCCTCATCCGTCAGCTTCGCTGACACCTTCTCCAGCCGTCCGCTCGCGGCGGTGGAGAAGGAAGCGCTCAGTGCCCGTGCGAGCCTTCGTACACACCCGGCGCGGTCAGTTCGTTTTCCAGGCCCTCGACGCCGGCGGCGAGGACGAAGCGGCGGTCGCAGTAGCCGCACTCGACGAAATTCGCCTCACCCATCTCCAGCCACACCCGCGGATGGCCCAGCGCCCCGCCGACGCCGTCGCAGGCGACCCGCCGGGAGCGCACGGTGATCACCTCCGGCGGTGGCGCGCCGATCGTGGTCACGGTGACCGCGGCGGGGGTCTTAGGCTTGGCGGTGGTCTTGCGGGCCATGGTTCGAACTGCTCCGGCGAAGCCGCGGCTTGGCGAAGCGGCTGCGGCGACCTAGGTATGGCCGCGAGGCTGGCCCCGTCAATGAGCGCCACCGACGGAGTGAAATGGACCTTCCCGACAACGCCATCGAGGCGACCCAGCTTACCAAGACCTACCCTGGCAGCCGCACCACCCAGCCGATGCATGCCCTGAAAGGCATCGACCTGAAGATCCCCCGCGGCTCGATCTTCGGCCTGCTGGGTCCCAACGGCGCCGGCAAGTCGACCTTCATCAACATCCTGGCCGGCCTGACCCGCAAGACCGGCGGCCATGTGACGATCTGGGACCGCGATATCGACGAGCGGCCGCGCGACGCCCGCGCCGCCATCGGCGTGGTGCCGCAGGAAATCGCCGCCGACGTGTTCTTCACCCCGCGCGAATCCCTCGACGTCCAGGCCGGCATGTACGGCGTGCCGAAGAAGGACCGCCGCACCGACGAACTGCTGGCCGCCCTCGGCCTCGCCGACAAGGCCAACGCCTATGTTCGCCAGCTCTCCGGCGGCATGAAGCGGCGGCTGATG
>PLFA01000162.1:0-2123 GCA_003136615.1 Caulobacteraceae bacterium
AGAGGGCAAGCCGAGGACGGCGAAACGCCGGCTCATCAAGAGTGACGACAAGGGGGCATTTCCTTCACGCGGTGAGACGATTATCTTCGCCTAGCCGAAATGGGCGGGCCAGCCTAGCTCCGTGGGGTGGGCGCCGTTTGCGCGACAGAACAATCGTGGTCCTGGAGCTCCTCCCCCGATGCGAAACGGCCCATGAGGGGATCGGCCTCGGAGGCCAAGAGGATGAAGATTGGCGTCCTGCCCCGCCCGCGCGCGCCAGCGAGGACGAGGGTCCAGGCGCCCATATGGGCGGCCGCGCCGGGGACGCCGCGGGCGAGGAGCGTGAAGGGATCAGCCTTGAGGTCTTCTCCCGTCAGAGCCAGCGCCAGATAGGGATGTCCGCCCAGGATCAGAGGGTCACGCGACCACTGGGCAGTCAGGCGCGGCGCCGCGCCGCTCAAGGCCGCGACCGTCGCCGGCGCCAGGCAGTCAATGTGAAGGTGGAGCAGATCCTGCGAGCGGCCATAGATGGAGTTCACCGAAACGCCCATGTCTTGGCGGGGCAAAGGGTGGCCTAGGCGCGCCTCCACCAGGCTCCGCGCGGTCCAGGCGGCGGCGAAATAGTTGGTCGCGCCGGGAGCCAAGACCCTTTGGTCCTCGATGCCGGTGATGTCTTGCGTAGGCATGAGGAGATATTGCTCCAGGCCATGCTTGTCTTTCAGAACGGCGAAACCGTGATCCACGCCCCCGGCGAGAACGACCTCGGCGCAGGGGGCGGGCTGGGCGTGGGCGACCTCATCGGGGACGCACTGGTCGTGGACGATATGCCACAACACCTGGCCGTTCGGATGCGGCGGCGGCGGCGGCAAAACGGGATCTCCGGCAAGGGAGGGTGAGGCGAAGGCCAGGAAAAGGCCTAAGGCCCCCCAAAGACGCGCGTTCATAGGGGCTCCATCAACTCGATGCGGTTGCCAAAGGGATCGTCGACATAGCAGCGGTCAAAGCCGGCGAGAGGCTCGTCCTGGTCTGTCTTAAAGCCTAGGTCCGCGAGTTGCTGGCGCAAGGCGGAGAGCCCTCGAACCCGCAGGGCCGGATGAGCCTTTTGGGCCGCGCGAAAGTCCGTCTCGACACCCAGATGCGGCCGCAGGGCGCCGCCGGCGAACCAGCACCCGCCCCGCGCCTCGAGATGGGCGGGTTTGGGCTCCTCGGCGAGACCCAGAATTTCGCCATAGAAGGCGCGCGCCCTCTCCTCCCCGCCCGGGGGCATGGCGAGTTGCACGTGATCAAGGCCCAGAACCTCGAACGGCTTGCGCGTCATGGGGTCAATCTAGACCGCAACGGCCCTAACGTCAGCGGGCGCGGATGAAAAGACCGATGGTCAGAGCGACGCCAAGGACGATCACAAAGCCGCGGATCAGGCGCTCATCGACCCTCTTGAGAAGCTGGGCCCCAAGCCAACCCCCCAGGATCGCCGCCACGCTGATCGTCACGACGCGCTCCCAGGGAATGTGCGGGGTGAAGACGAAGACCGCCACGGCCGCGGCGTTCATGACNNCCGCCGCCAAAATAGCCGCCATAGACCGAGATCAAAAACTGCACGCCGGCGGCGGTCCGGGGACCGAGGCGCGGCCCCCCCGACGACTTCTTGGGCCCGAAACTCCCCCAGGCGAAAAGGCTCGTGGCGAAGAGGACGAGCCAGGGCACCATGCGGCCAAAGACATTGGAGGGCGTGAGCAGGAGGATCGCCGCCCCCACGACGCCGCCCGCGAGGCTGATGATCACGAGAGTGCGAAAGCGCAGCCCCTCCGCCCCGCTGACCATTTTGCGCCCGAAGTATCCGGTGGTGGTTTGGCCCGGGAACAGGGCGAGGGTCGAGGCGATATTGGCCGCCCGGGCATCCAGGCCGCTGAAGATCAGGGCCGGCAGGGTGACAAACGATCCGCCGCCGGCGAGGGCGTTCTGGACGCCGGCCCAGAGCCCGGCGGCGAATAGAAGAAGCAGGGTCACGTGTTGCGTCAGAGGGGAATATTATCGTGTTTCTTCCACGGATTGGAGACCTGCTTGGTCTTCAAGGACGCCAGGGCCCGCACAAGGCGCCGACGCGTGCCATGGGGCATGATCACATCATCGATATAGCCGCGCGA
>PLFA01000162.1:2169-17997 GCA_003136615.1 Caulobacteraceae bacterium
CCATAGGCCTTGCGGGTGATCACCGTGACCTTGGGCACCGTGGCCTCGGCGAAGGCGAAGAGCAGCTTGGCGCCATGCTTGATCAGGCCCCCCTGCTCCTGCTTGGTCCCCGGCATGAAGCCCGGCACATCGACGAAGGTGACCAGAGGAATATTGAAGGCGTCGCAGAAGCGAACGAACCGCGCCGCCTTGCGTGAGGCGTCGATATCCAGAACGCCGGCGAGAACCTGAGGCTGATTGGCGACCACCCCCACGGTGGCGCCATCCAGGCGGCCGAAACCGACGATGATGTTCTTGGCCCAGTCGGGGGAGATCTCGAAGAAATCCGCCTCATCGACGACTTTAAGGATCAGCTCCTTCATGTCGTAGGGCTTGTTCGGGCTTTCCGGCACCAGAGTGTCGAGCGACGGCTCGAACCGCTCCGCATCGTCGAAGCTTTCGCGCACCGGCGGCTTCTCGCGGTTGGACGAGGGCAGGAAATCGATCAGCCGGCGNNTCCTTCATGTCGTAGGGCTTGTTGGGGTTGGCCGGAACGAGGGTGTCCAGGGAGTTTTCCATCCGCTCCGGCTCATCGAAGCTCTCCCGGGGCTCTGGCCTGTCGCGGTTGGAGAGCGGCAGGAAATCAACTAGGCGCCGCACCTGGGTCAGGGCCTCCAGATCATTGTCGAAGGCCCCGTCGGAGACGCCGGACTTCAAGGCATGGACGCGGTAGCCGCCCAGATCCTCATGGCTGACGTCTTCGTTGATGACGGTTTTCACCACGTCCGGCCCGGTCACATACATATAGGCCGTATCCTTCACCATGAAGATGAAGTCGGTCATGGCCGGGGAATAGACATCGCCCCCGGCGCAGGGGCCCATGATGACGCTGATCTGGGGCACGACGCCCGAGGCCAGGACATTCTGCAGAAAGATGTCGGCATAGCCGGCCAGGGAATCCACGCCCTCCTGGATCCGCGCGCCGCCCGCGTCGAAGAGGCCGATGACCGGCGCGCCGTTGCGCATGGCCATTTCCTGGACCTTCACGATCTTCTCGGCGTGGGCCTTGGAGAGCGAGCCGCCAAAGACGGTGAAATCCTTGGAGAAGACATAGACGAGGCGTCCGTTTATCGCGCCCTGGCCCGTGACGACGCCGTCGCCGGGGATGCGCTGAGATTCCATGCCGAAATCGTGGCTGCGATGCTCGACGAACATGTCGAACTCCTCGAAGGAGTCCTCATCCAGCAGGAGGGCGAGGCGCTCGCGGGCAGTGAGCTTGCCTTTGGCATGCTGGGAGGCGATGCGCCGCTCCCCGCCACCCGCCCGGGCGCGCTCGCGGCGGCGTTCCAGCTCTTCGAGGATCTCGTTCATGGCCTGCCCTTGCGGATGGCTGCGTTTGCTGAGGGCCGTAAAGGTGGAGCGCGGCGCGCACAAGGCGGTTGGGGTTTTGGATAAGCGCGATAGCCTGAGGACCCTCCCATCTGTTGTTAAGGAAGAATTTCACCCCGAAGAGCACGAAGACCACGAAGATACACAAAGAATTAGAAATGAGCCGCATCGCGCCTCGATATCCGAACCGAGCATTTTCAGTCGTGAGGCGCCTTTGTGAACCTTCGTGGTCTTGGTGAGCTTTGTGGTGGAGTCCTTCGTCGCGGGTATCAGCCCAATCGTCGGGGGCGTCGCACTTATGCCAAGGCCCTGAACCAGTGTTCGAGAGCCGCCGCGTCATTCGCCAGAGCCCGGGCGCGTTTGGCGCTTTCCGGGTCAACGCCCCAGAGTTCTTCCTGGAAGGTTTCGTCGAGGCGGGCGGCGGCTGTCGCTGCCTTCGCATCCACATGGCCATGAGCGAGGGCGAGGGTGAGCACGGCTGAACCGAAGAGAGGCGCGCCGAAGGCGAGGCCGGTGAGGGTGAAGTCATCCGCCTGGCCGAGGATAGCCTCAAGGCGCTCCAGAGTCTCGGGCGGCTGGCCCTGGTGGATGACGCCGGTGGCGCGGACGAAGGCCAGACGGTGGGCAGCAAGCGCCCAGTCCAGGAGGCCGCCCCAGACGTCAGTCTGGCGCGCCACGAGGCTTTCCGGGTGCGTGGCGAAATAGCAGACAAGGTCGCTGGCGGCGTAACCGAGGACGGTCTCGACCGCCCGGACCCGGCCAGCGGGGCCGGCCTCGATGGCCATGTAGGCAAAACGCGTGGCGGTCATGGTCGCCCAATCTAGCGCGTCGCCCTGCGCCGCCCATTCCGCCACCACGAGGTCGGCTAGAGCACGTTTTGGAACCACCAGAGCGTGGCCGCCGGAAGTCTTAGCCTGGCGTCCATCAAGCTGGATCGCGTAGCCGTCCGGGGTCGGGAGGGCCTGTGCCTCCTTATAGAAACGGCGGGGCTTTGGCGGGGGCGAGAGGGAGCTCATTGTGTTCTCGTAACACAGACCCGCGACGGAAAGGGCGAAGGCCCGCGTTGGACTTATCTCGCTGGCGCGCCCAGAATTGCTCCGGGCGGATAAGCGAAGGACCTCGCAAGTGGCCTATGACAAGGATCTGCTGGGCTCTATAGCCGCCACGCGACTGGGCCTGGGCGCCCGGGGCGACGAGATCGCGCAGGCCAGCGCCGACCCGGAAGGCTGGCTTCTGACCCAGGTTAACCCCGGCGGGGCGGACCTTTTCCGGACGGACATGCCTTCCGTGCCCGAGAGGCTCGCGGAGTACCGGCAAATCGGGCTCGCGCGGCGGCAAGCCCAAATGGGCGCCGCGACCGAGACCCAGGCGCCCGCGCCAGATGTCGTGCAAGAGGTCCGGCGATTGATCCGCGAAAACGCCGGCCAGGACATATTGAGCCGCCTGCAACTCGCCGCCGCCACTAACGCCCCCTTTCGCGAGCGTTGGGCGCTGTTCTGGGCCAATCATTTCACCGTTTCGGGCGTCAAGGGGATCACCGCCAATCTGATCGGACCCTTCGAGCAGGAGGCGATACGTCCGCACGTCTTCGGGCGTTTCGAGGACCTGCTCGTCGCCTCATCAAGCCATCCGGCCATGCTGCTCTATCTGGACCAGGCCCAATCCATCGGTCCAGGCAGCCCCGCGGCCACGAGGGCCGGCCGGAATGGGCGCCGTGTGGGCCTGAATGAGAACCTGGCGCGGGAGATCCTGGAGCTACACACCGTCGGCGTGGAGGCGGGCTACAGCCAGGCCGACGTCACTGAGTTTGCCCGGGCCATGACCGGATGGAGCATCGGAACGGAGCGGGAGGGCGCCGATCAGGAGGGCCGGTTCGTCTTTCGCGATAACGCCCACGAGCCCGGCGCGCGCGTGATCATGGGACGGCGGTACGCGGATGGCGGTTACGACCAGGCGCGCGCGGTCATGCACGATCTCGCGGCGAGCCCGCACACCGCCCACCACCTGGCCCTCAAGATCGCCCGGCATTTCGTGGCGGATGATCCGCCGCCGAGCCTGACCGCCCGCCTGGCCGGCGCCTATATGGACTCGCAGGGGAATCTGGCCGTGCTGGCGCGCAGCCTGATCACCGCGCCGGAGACCTGGGCGCCGCTGCCTGCGAAGTTCAAGACACCCTATGAGTTCATGGTCTCGTCCTGGCGGGCCGCCGGGACCTCGCCTGGGGAGATCGCCAGGGTCGCGCCGGTCATGGCGAGCATGGGGATGAGGACCTTCGCCGCGCCCTCGCCCAAGGGCTGGCCCGACGATACGGCCTCCTGGGCCGCGCCCGACGGGATCATCAAGCGCATGGCCTGGAGCGAAACCTTTTCCACCCAGGCGGTCGGCGAACGCGACCCCTTGACCCTGGCGCAAAATGCGCTGGGCGCGCGTCTGACCCCCCTCGCCGCCAAGACCATCTCGCGCGCCGAGACCCGCGCCGAGGGCCTCTCCATCCTGCTGATGAGTCCGGAGTTTCAACGCCGATGACCAACATCCCCCTTGGTTTTGGGACCCCTTCTCGCAGGCAGGTTTTCGCCCGAAGCCTGGCGCTGGGAATCACTTTGGAATTCGCGGGGACTCAGGTCTTCGCCGATCCCCTGGCGGCGAAGCGCAAGCTGGTGGTGATCATCTGCCGGGGCGGTCAGGATGGCCTTTCGGTTTCGCCACCGGTGGGCGACAGCGCCTATGCCGCCCTGCGCGGGCCCATCGCCATTCCGGGTTGTGGCGAGACGGGCGGGGCCCTCAAACTTGACGAGACCTTTGGCCTGCACCCGGCTCTTGCGGCCACCCATGCCCTGGCCTTGAAGGGCGAAGCGCGCATCGCTCCGGCCATCGCGACACCGGACCGGGAACGCTCTCACTTCGAGGCCCAGGATGTGCTGGAGAATGGCGGGACGGTCGCTTATGGCGCGGCCTCCGGCTGGCTGAACCGCGCCCTGACCGCCATGAATACAAGGTCCGGTGGGCCAAACTCGGGCGTGAAGGCCATTTCCGTGGCCGCCACGGCGCCGCTGATCCTTCGCGGGCCCGTGGAGACTGCATCCTGGTCGCCGGGCGGCGGGGCTGAGCCGGACCACCGACTGCCGGGCATCCTTCAGGATCTCTATGCGAATGACCCGGTTCTCGGGCCCGCTCTCGCCACCGGCCTCGCCACACAGGGCATGGCTAAGGAGGCCAGCGCGATGGTGCAGAGCGAGATGGCCGCCGCGCCCTCCGAGCCAGATGTGATGAACGGCGCATCCCCGGCCCCGCAGGCCCCAAGGCAGGGCGCGGCCGACGCCCGAAAGCTGGGTCTCACCCTCGCCGCTTTCATGACCGCGCCGGATGGGAAGCAGGTCGCCGCCGTCTCCGTGGAGAATTTCGACACCCACGCCAATCAGGGTTCGTCCCAGGGCCAACTGGCAACGCGGCTCGCCTATCTCGACGCCTTCATCGATGGCCTGCATACCGGGCTCGGCCCCGCCTGGGCCGACACGGTGGTGGTGACGGCGACGGAGTTTGGCCGCACCGCCCGGGTGAACGGGACGCGGGGCACCGACCACGGCACGGCCTCCACGGCGCTGGTCCTGGGCGGGGGCTTAAGCCGGGGGGGGATCATCGGGGACTGGCCGACCCTTGCACCCGCCAGCCTTTTTGAGAACCGGGACACCGCCCCGACCCTGGACATGAGGGGGCTTTTCAAGGGCGTCCTGCGCGATCACCTGGGCGTCGACCGCGCGGCCCTGGACTCGCTGGTCTTCCCAGAAAGCAGCAGGATTGCGCCGCTTTCGCGGATCACCGCCTGAACGCGAAACAGATGATTTATATGCGGCCCAATAGGACGAGAATAATCAGAATGACGACAATAAGACCCAGACCACCGCTCGGAAAATATCCCCAGCCACGACTATAGCCCCAGCGCGGCAGAGCCCCGATCAGGGCCAGAATAAGAAGAATAATCAGAATTGTGCCGAGCATGGGCGTCTCCTTCGCATCGCGACTCCGAAACGCACTGATTCCGGACAGTTAGACTTATGAAATGGCGCATCACGGCCACGGTTCCCGACGGAAGCGGAAAACCTTGAACAGAAGGGGGCGGCTGCGCGAAACGCCGCGGGCCTAAGACGCCTCGGAGAGCTCAAAGCCAAAGCGCGCGAAGCCGGCGCGCATCTCGGGGCTCAGGGGGGCTTCCACCTCGATCATGCCACCGGAGGGATGGGGCGTTCGCAGGCGCCGGGCGTGGAGTTGGAGCTTAAGCTCGCCTGACGCCGCGATAGACTGGGGCGTATTGTATTTCGGATCGCCCAGGATCGGATGGCCGATGGCCAGGAGATGGGCGCGGAGTTGATGGGTGCGGCCCGTGAGAGGGCGCAGGGCGAGCCAGGCGGCGCGGGGGCCGGCTCGGGAGACCACCTCGAACTCCGTCACCGCGGTCTTGGCGGCGGGATCCTTGGGGTCGGTGGGAACCATGCGCTCGCGGTCGTCGACGCCGATCTTGGCCAGGGGCAGCTCGATCACGCCCTGGGCGGGCTGGGTATTGCCCTCCACCAGGGCCCAATAGATCTTTTCCGCCCGGCGGCGCGCGAAGCCGCCCGCCAGGAACGCCGCCGCATCCGCCGTCTTGGCGAGGAGAAGCACGCCGGAGGTGTCCCGATCCAGGCGGTGGGTCAGGCGGGGCCGCGAGGCCCCCTCCCCCCAGGCGCTGAGGAGGCGGTCGATGTGGTTGTGGGTCTTGGTCCCGCCCTGGACGGCGAGGCCCGCGGGCTTGTTGAGGGCGAGCACCTCATCGTCTTCGTAAAGCACCAGGCCACGGACAAAGGCCGCGTCCCGGGGGCTGATTTCGGCCTTGGGAGATTCGGGGCGCCCCTCTGGCAAGGGCGGGACGCGGATCACGGCGCCGGAGGAGAGGCGCGTATCCGCCTTCACGCGGGCGCCATCCTGGCGGAGCTGACCGCTCCGGGCGAGCTTCAGGATCTGAATCTGGGTCAGGTGCGGCCATCGGCGACGAAGCCAGCGATCCAGCCTCATCCCCTCTTCGGCCGGGGCGACGGGGAGCAGCTTGACCTCCGCCATCAGATGTCGAGGCCCAGAGTGGCGAGGAGCGCCAGAAGATCGGCCGGTATCGGCGCCTCGATTCGAGTCGGGACGCCGCCCTGGGGATGGGGAAAGGCCAGGGCCTGGGCGTGGAGCATGAGGCGCGGCACGGGATGGCCGCCGACAACCATGGCCCCACCATAGCGCGCATCCCCGGCGATGGGCCGGCCGATATGGGCCAGGTGGACCCGCAATTGGTGCATCCGCCCGGTGGCGGGATGGAGCTCCACGAGGGCGGCCAAGTCATTGGCGGTCAGGGTGCGATAGCGCGTGATCGCCGCCTTGGCCTCCGGATGGCCGCCGTCGCAGACGCGGACGCGCGAGTCGCGGCCAATATCTTCTCGCAGCAAGGCGGCCTCGATCAGTCCCTCGCGCGGGTCAGGGGCGCCGGGCCCCACAAGGGCGAGATAGGTCTTGCGCACGCGCCTCGCCATCATGGCCTTGCCCATATAGGCGGCGGCGGGCTGGCTGCGGGCGGCCAGGAGCACGCCCGAGGTGTCCCGATCAAGCCGGTGGACGAGCCGGGGCCGCGAGCCGCTGGGCTTGGCGAAGGCCCCCAGCAGTTCATCCAGGGTATTTACATCGATCCGGCCGCCCTGACTGGAGAGACCGGCCGGCTTGTTTACCGCCAGAAGCTCATCATCCTGGTGGATGACGAGGCCGCGCACGAAGGCGATCTCCGCCGCGCTGAGAGCCAGGGGTTTTGTGCGGGTCATCAGGTGGTGGCCATCAGGTGGGCGATGCCTTGGCCCGCCGCATCGCCGCCCAGCGCTCCAGACGGGCCTTGATCTCAGCCTCAACGCCCTCGCCCTTGGGCGTATAGAAGGCTTCGCGCGACACGCCATCCGGAAAATAGCTCTGGCCGGAAAACCCCTCGGCGGTTTCGGGATCATAGAGATAGCCCTGGCCGTAGCCGAGGTCCTTCATCAGGCGCGTGGGGGCGTTGCGAATATGGGCCGGGGGCGAAAGAGAGCCGGTCTCGGCCGCCAAGCGTTTGGCGGCGCCGAAGGCTTTGTAGACCGCCACGGATTTAGGCGCGCAGGCCAGGTGGACGCAGGCCTGGGCCAGGGCGAGCTCGCCCTCGGGGCTGCCGAGGAAATCATAGGCGTCTTTGGCGGCCAAGGTGATGGTTAGAGCGGTCGGATCCGCCTCGCCGATATCCTCGCTGGCCATTCGCACCAGGCGCCTGGCGATGAACAGGGGATCCTCGCCGCCCGCCAGCATCCGCGCCAGCCAATAGAGGGCGGCGTCGGGGTCGGACCCGCGAACGGACTTATGGAGGGCGGAGATGAGATTGTAATGCTCCTCGCGGTCCTTGTCATAGGCGGGCCCGCGCTTCTGCAACATCTGGCTCATGGCCGGGGTGTCGAGGAGCGCGCCCGTCGAGGGGCCGAGGGTAAAGAGGCTCTCGGCCAAGGTCAGGAGGTAGCGACCATCGCCGTCCGCCATGGCGGTCATGGCCTCGCGGGCGGCGGGGGTGAGTGGCAGCGCCCTCCCCTCAAAAGCCTCAGCCCGGGCCAGAAGGGTTTCAAGCGCCGCCGCATCCAGGCGCCTCAGCACAAAGACCTGGCAGCGCGAAAGCAGAGCGCCGTTCAGTTCGAAGGACGGATTCTCGGTGGTCGCGCCCACGAGGGTGACATCGCCGCTCTCCACATAGGGCAGGAAGCCGTCCTGCTGGGCGCGGTTGAACCGGTGGATCTCATCGACGAAGAGCAGGGTCGCCTGACCCGCGTCGCGCCGACGCCGGGCCGCCTCGAAGGCCTTGCGGAGATCCGCCACGCCGGAAAACACCGCCGAGAGCTGCTCGAATTCGTAACCGGACTCCCGCGCCAGCAGGCGGGCGATGGTTGTCTTGCCCGTGCCCGGCGGCCCCCAGAGAATCATCGACGATAACCGATGCGCCGCCGCCATCCGGCCGATTGGGCCGTCCGCGCCCAGCAAATGCTCCTGCCCCACCACCTCGGCGAGAGATCGCGGGCGCAGGCGGTCGGCCAGCGGCCGGGGCTGCTCGGGCGTCAGACCCGCGGCGGAAAAGAGGTCGGTCATGACGTCCAAGTCTAACAGAGTGTGGGGCGCCCGCCATGACCACGAAAAACCTGCTTGACCCGGACCTTGGGGCCGGCCTCAGCAAGGGTCATGTCGGAGACAAGGGGCCGTGAACGTGGTCGAGCAATGGTATCTTCCCGCCGAGATGGCGCGGCGCCTTGGGGTCAGCCCCAAGGCCCTGCGGGTCTATGAGCGGGCGGGCCTCGTCTCGCCCCTGCGCACTGCGGCGGGATGGCGCGCCTATGGGCCTGTCCAGGCCGCGCGGTTGCACCAGATTCTGGCGCTCAAGAGCTTGGGGCTGAGCCTGAAGCGGATCGGAGAGTTACTCGCCGGCCGCCTGGCCAGTCTGGACGCCGTGCTTGCGGTTCAGCAGGGAGCGCTGGAGCTTCAGCAGACGGAAACACGCCAGGCGCTGGCGCTTCTCGCCGCCGCGCGCGCTCGCCTCGCGGAACATGGCGCCTTGTCCGCCGACGATCTTACCCAACTCACAAAGGAGACCGTGATGAACGACAAACTGCGGACGGACGCTGAGTGGAAAGAGGCTTTTGAGCCCCTGATCGAGAAGCACTACGCGCAGGCAGAGATCGCGGCCCTCGGGGCGCGCAAGCTCGAAGCCTATGAAAAGGCGGGTTATGATCAGGAGAGCTTCCGCCTCGCCTGGGAGGGATTGTTCGAGGAAGCCCGCGCCCTCAAGGCGGCGGGCGATGTGGATTCGCCGCGCGCCTGCGAGTTGGTGCGTCGCTGGAACGAGATGACGGGACATTTCACCCAAGGTGACCCCATCATTGGGCAAAAGGCCCAGGCGGTCTGGAGCGAGGCGACGGCGGATCCCAAGCTCGCCCCGCGCCTGCCGGTATCGCCAGACGAATTCGCCTTCGTTCAGAAGATCGCGGACGGCATGCGCGCGCGAGGAGAACTGCCGCCCAGGATCACTTGAGAAGCTTGGGCCTAGCCGAACCGCGCGGTAATCACCTGGTCGCCCCGCTGGATCGCCAGGGTCCAGCCGCGGATGGGCGTCGCGAGGCGGGCGGCAAGATCGGCGGTGGTGGTCACGGCCTCGCCATTCACCTGGCGGATGATGTCGCCGGGGCGCAGTCCCACGGATTGGGCGAAGCCTGGGCTGAGGGCCGTGACCATCACCCCTTGCAGGAAGGGATCGACCCCCTGAGCCTGGGCGACGGCGGGGGAGAGATTGACCACGGTGGCGCCGGCCAGGGGATTGGCGCCGGTGATCACCCGCCTGTCTTCGGGCGGAACGGCGGCGGGCGCTGCCACGGTCACCTTGAGCTGGATATCGCCCCCGCCCCGCTTCACCGCCAGCACAACGCCGTCGCCTGGATGGCGTGTGGCGATGCGGTAGTTGAGAGCCCCCTCGTCATCCACAGGCGCGCCATCGACGGCCACGATCACGTCCCCGCCGTGCATGCCGGCCCGGGCCGCCGGGCCGCCGGGCCAGATGTCGGAAACGACGACGCCGATGGGCGCTGAGAGGCCAAAGCTCTTGGCCATTTCATCGGTGAGGGTCTGGGTCTTGGCGCCGAGCCAGGGACGGACCAGATCGTGTTTACCGCTGAGAGCTGCGTCGATGACCTGCTGGGCCATGACCGCGGGAATAGCGAAGCCCACCCCCGCCGAGGCGCCAGAGCTGGAGAGGATGGCGGTATTTACCCCGATCAGATCGCCGTTCATGTCCACCAGGGGTCCGCCGGAATTGCCCGGATTGATCGCCGCGTCGGTCTGAATGAAAAAGGCATAGTCGTTGATTCCCACGTCCGAGCGCGCGAGAGCCGAGACGATGCCGTTGGTGACGGTCTGACCGACGCCGAAAGGATCGCCGATGGCGAGGACAAGATCGCCGACTTGCGGCGCGCCTTGGGCGTCTACAGCGATGACGGGAAGCTGCTCGCCCTTGGTGTCGATCTTCAACACGGCCAGGTCGGCGCGGGGGTCGTCGAGAAGCACCGTGGCCGGCCATTCACGCCGGTCGGCGGTGACGACGCGGATCTCCTGAGCGTTCTCGATGTTGTGGTGATTGGTCAGGATCACGCCGTCCGCCCGGACGATGGACCCCGAGCCTAAGGACTGCTCCAGCCGTGAATGCGAGAGGCCGGGGCCGGCGAACATGGACCAGAAGGGGTCGATCTGAGCCCGCACCAGGTGCTTGGAATAGACATTGACGACGGCGGGGGCGACCCGGCGGACGATGGGCGCGAAGGAAAGCCGCATCTCCGCTGCCCCGGCGGGTGGCCGCTCGCCCTGAGCCCTGGCGTCCGGGGCGAGAGCCAGCGCCGAGATCGTCAGGAGGGTGAAAAGAAACTTCATAGTGTCCTCAGCCGCACCGTCGCCACGGGCGCTTAGGCCTGCTCCTGAAGCTCCAGCGAGGCGGCCGGCCGCGCCACCCACAGAGACAGGAGGAAGGCCCCCGCGAACAAGACCGCGGCAGCCAGGATGGGCAACCCCGGAATGTGGAAGCGCGCGTTATTATGGATGGCCCAGGCGAAGGTGAGGCCAAAAAAGGGCGGCGCGATGATCGAGGAGACGCCCTGAAGGCTCTGAAAGGCGCCCTGGAGCTGGCCCTGGCGGCTTGGCCCAACGCGGCGCGTCATGAGGCCCATGAGGCCCGGCTGCAGAAACCCGGACATGGCATAGACCGGAATGCCCACAAGATAGATGAGCCCCGTGGGCGCCAGGGCATAGATGACAAAGGCCACCGCGCCCATGGAGGTGCCGAGCAGGACCGCGCCTCGTTCGCCCACCCGCTTGACCACGGGACCCACGAGAAGAACCTGGACCAGAATCTGGGCGACGCCTGTGGCCATAAAGGTGAAGCCGAGAATGCGCGGCGTCCAGCCATAGCGATAGCCGGTGTAGAGAACGAAAATCGTCGGCAGAACATTAAAGCCCAACTGGTAGAGGAGCCCGACGCTCGCCATGCCGAGCAGGCCCGGATTGGCGCGCAGAAAAATCAGCGAACCCAAGGGGTTGGCGCGGGCCCAGTTCACCGCCGGAGCCCGCCGCTCCTTGGGCAGGGATTCCGGCAGGACCAGAAGTCCATAGATCCAGTTCAGGGCGCAGAGCACGGCGGCGGCCACGAAGGGAAGACGCAGATTCTCCTGCCCCAGAATGCCGCCCAGGGTCGGGCCAATGATGAAGCCAAAGCCGAAGGCTGACCCGATAAGGCCGAAATTGCGCGCCCTCTGATCGGGGGTGGTGATATCCGCCACATAGGCATTGGCGGTGGAGAAGCTGGAGGCGGTGATCCCGTTGAGAACCCGCCCGACAAAGAGCCAGGCCAGGTTCGGCGCCAGGGCCATGAACAGGAAATCCACGAACAGGCCGAAGATCGACAGGAGCAGAACGGGCCGCCGTCCGAACCTGTCGGAGAGCATTCCCAGGATCGGGCCGCAGACGAATTGCATGAGGCCCCAGACCGTGGCGAAGAGGGCGTTCCAGGTCGAGGCCGCGGCCGTGTCCCCGCCGCTCATCTGCTTGATCAGATCAGGCAGGATCGGGATCAGGATCCCGAAGGAGATCGAGTTCATAAGAGACGCGAAGAAGATGAAGCCAAAGGCCGCGCCCCGGGGCTTCGGCGTCTCTTCGATCTGTGTTGTCGTCGCCATGCTTTAGACCCCCTTGCCGGCTGATCGCATGAACGTGTTCAGAGCGCCAAGCAAGACCTGCCACCACTCGCCAAGGCGCCGCAGAAAGATGGCGTCGGGAAAGTTGTGCCGGGCGACGTGCGAGGCGGGCACGGTATCCCAGCCGCGATGCTCGACGGTGACGCGGGTCTGGTCCCCCACGGCCTCGAAGCGCACCTCCACCTCGGTCATTTGATCGGGGGCAAAGGTGGCCTGGCGCCAGGAAAATGCCAGCCGTTCAGGCGGCGCCCAAACCCTGATCCGGCCGATTTCGAAGACCTTGCCATCGGCCAAGGTGGTGATCAGCCGCCCTCCCTCCTGGCCCTCGAATGCCAGGACACCTGGATCGCGCGGGGTGAAAGCAAACAGCGAATTGGGCCGCCACCACAGGCCAATATCCCGGGTAAAAACCTCGAAGGCGCGCAGGGGGGCGGCGTCCACGCGCAAGGCCACCAGAATCCGCGAGGCCACCTCAGCGTCCCGAGTCGAGGTGGGCCTTGAAGGCCGCCAATTGAGCGCTCCAAAGATCCTCGCTCGCCTCTAGCCAGGCTTTAAGCTCCCGCATGGGGCCAGGCCTCAGCTCATAGATTCGCACGCGGGCGTCATTTGGCGGATGGGTGAGTTCCACCAGACCAACCTCCCGAAGGGCCCGTAATGCCCGGCTCATGGCCGGCGCGGGCAAACCCACCTCCCGCGCCAGATCGCCAGCGGCTCTCGGCCCCTTCCCCAAAAGATCAACGACCTGGCGGCGATAGGGATCGGCCAGGGCCGCCAGGGTGCGATCCAGCCCGGCGCTCACAGATGATCGCGCGCGGCCACGCCGCCCGCGTGGCCCATCTCTTCGAGCGACAATGACTTGATGAGGCGGCTGAAGGTCCACTGATGGCCCTCCAGATCATTGGCGTCATAGAGCCTCCCGCCATAGAACTGGTCTTCTGGCTCGCGAAATATCTCGGCCCCCGCGACGCACGCGGGGGGGCGATGGGCATCGATATCCTCGTCAAGGTTCACGTAGACCTTCATCTCCGAATGCGCGATCCCAACGTCGGGGCCCTCGATCACCAGACAGGTTTCGAAGCCGAAAGCCGCCTCAAGCCACTCCAGGGCGGCGCGCGGGTCCCGATAGCAAAAATCCCGCCATCACGGAGGGTCGAAGATGTTCCATGCGGTCGTCTCCTGAAAAACTAGGACCAACCCGTGATCGTGAGACCGCTGGCCGCTTCGGCCTGTTCGCGGGTCACGACCTCAACGGTTTGGGCGACAACCCAGATATGACCCTCAGGGTCGCGGCAGCGATAGGTTCGGTCGCCGTAGAACTGCGTTTCGGGTTCGGCAAAGATATCCGCTCCCGCCGCGCGCGCCTGGGCGCAGTGGGCGTCCACATCCGTCTCGACCTGAATGGCGAGGGTCTGGGTGTTCTTGCCGTTCAGGGATGCGGGGCTGGCATGGTCGGCCGACCACTCGGCGCCGATCCTCACGCTTGAGCCGCCGAGTCGCATTTCGCCATGGAAGGAGGGCCCGCCATCGGGGTCCTCAATCACCATCACCGTCTCAAAGCCGAAAGCGCGCTCGAGAAATGACATTGCGGCCTTGGGGTCGCGGTAAAAGAGCGCGGGCGTCAGGGTCTGGGTATCCGTCTCGCTCACGGCGCGCACTCCATATTAGAAAGCGCAATATTTCTACATTTCGGCAAATAAAGGGTCAAGCGAACACCCAGCCTCACGCTCGACCGTGAAAAAGCAAGCTCGATTCGAAGGGTGAGTTTGGCGCGGCGACCCGCGCCGCGGCCTATTCTGTGACGGCGCTCTGAACCGGGCCGGAGTCCTTGCCCTTGGCGGAAACGTCGCGATCGACGAACTCAATCACCGCCATGGCCGCGTTGTCCCCATGGCGAAAGCCCGCCTTGAGAACGCGGATATAGCCGCCCTGGCGGGCCTTGTAGCGCGGACCCAGAGTCGCGAAGAGCTTACCAACCTGCGCCACATCACGAACCTTGGAAATGGCCATGCGGCGGGCGTGAAGGTCACCCTTCTTGGCGAGGGTCACCAGCTTCTCGACGAAGGGGCGAAGTTCCTTGGCCTTGGGGAGCGTCGTGACGATCTGCTCATGCTTGATCAGGCTCGCCGACATATTGGCGAACATGGCGGTGCGATGGGCCGAAGTGCGGCCGAGTTTGCGGTGCGCATAACCGTGGCGCATGATTGTCTCTCCAAGGACCGTCCGAGCGAACCCGTCAGGCCGTATAGCTTAAGACCTAGATCTGGTCTTCGAATTTCTTCGCCAAATCTTCGATGTTTTCCGGAGGCCAATTGGGCACATCCATGCCCAGGTGCAGGCCCATATTGGTCAGGACTTCCTTGATCTCATTGAGCGACTTGCGGCCGAAGTTCGGCGTGCGCAGCATCTCGGCTTCGGTCTTCTGGATGAGATCGCCGATATAGACGATATTGTCGTTCTTCAGACAGTTGGCCGAACGAACCGACAGCTCCAGCTCGTCCACCTTCTTCAAGAGCGAGGGGTTGAAGGGCAGATCGGGCTTGGCCTCGCCTTCCAGCTTCTTCTTGGGCTCATCGAAGGTGATGAAGACCTGAAGCTGATCCTGGAGGATGCGCGCGGCATAGGCCACGGCGTCCACGGGCGAGACCGCCCCGTTGGTTTCCACTTCCATGATCAGCTTGTCATAGTCGAGGCTCTGGCCCTGGCGGGTCGGCTCAACGCGATAGGCGACGCGCTTCACGGGACTATAGAGGGCGTCCACGGCAATCAGGCCAATCGGCGCGTCCTCGGGGCGGTTATGTTCGGAGGCGACATAGCCCTTGCCGTTCTGAACGGTGAACTCGATTCGCACTGACGCGCCCTCATCGAGGGTCAGGAGGACATGGCGGCCATTCAGGATCTCGATATCCGACGGCGCTTCGATCTGGCTGGCGGTGACGGGACCCGGGCCCGTGGCGCGCAAGGTCATGCGCTTGGGGCCTTCGGAGTGCATCCTCAGGGCCAGTTGCTTGATGTTGAGGACAATATCCACGACATCCTCGCGCACGCCCTCCAGGGAGGAGAATTCGTGCACCACGCCATCGATCTGAATGGCGGTCACGGCGGCGCCCTGCAGAGAGGACAGCAGCACCCGACGCAGGGAGTTGCCGAGCGTGACGCCAAAGCCGCGCTCGAGCGGTTCGGCGATGATGCGGGCGCGGCGCGCGCCATCGGCGCCCGACTCGATCAGGGGCTTTTCAGGGCGGATCAGTTCATTCCAGTTACGTTCAATCACGGATGGATATCCCTCGGCGCGGGCTCGTCGGCCTCATAAGCCGGGCCGGCGGTGGAAATGGGAGACGAGAATAAAGACTAGACGCGACGCCGTTTGGGCGGACGGCATCCATTGTGCGGCATGGGTGTCACGTCGCGGATCGTGGTGATGGTCATGCCCACCGATTGAAGGGCGCGCAGGGCCGACTCACGTCCCGACCCAGGGCCGGACACATTCACCTCTAGGGTGCGCACACCGTGCTCCTGAGCCTTCTTGCCCGCNNTCCTCGGCGGCCATCTGGGCGGCATAGGGCGTGGACTTGCGCGAAC
The DNA here is from genome assembly GCA_003136615.1 of Caulobacteraceae bacterium. Taxonomy (GTDB): domain Bacteria; phylum Pseudomonadota; class Alphaproteobacteria; order Caulobacterales; family Caulobacteraceae; genus Acaudatibacter. Next base: position 17,913 of record PLFA01000162.1, read on the forward strand.
CCTTGAAACCCATGGTGCCGGCGCTGGACCATGAGATCGCATTGCCCTGGGCGTCGGTGATCGTGATCATGGTGTTGTTGAACGA
>PLFA01000162.1:18032-21795 GCA_003136615.1 Caulobacteraceae bacterium
CGCTGACCGTGAACCGGCAGACCCTTACGGTGGCGAAGGCCGCGATAGCAGGCGAGGTCCATGAGCCGCTTGATATTGACCGAGGTGTCCCGGCGCAGATCGCCTTCCACCATATAGTCACGGTCGATGACCTCGCGGATCTGAATGACCTCCTGATCCGTCAATTGATTCACCCGGCGCTCATCGGTGAGGCCGATCCGATCAACAATCTGCCGCGCCTTGGCGGGGCCGATTCCGTGGATATATTGGAGGGCGATCACGACGCGCTTGTTCGTGGGGATATTGACGCCTGCGATACGGGCCAAGCTAACGACTCTCCTAGGGGCGGCCTTAAAGCACAACGAAGCGCGACCGCGCCAGCCAAACTAGGGCCGGACGCCGATCACGCTTCATTCGCGGAGCGCTCGTTTATAGGGATCACGCGGCTCGCGTCAATGGTGACATGGTAAGATTATGCGGCCGCGAGCAGCGCCGCGTCGATATCAGCCGCCACCGCCGCGATTTCAGCCATGCCGTCCACCTCGCACAGCTTTCCTTGGGCCTCGTAGTAGGCAACCAGAGGGGCGGTGTCGCGGTTATAGGCCATGAGCCGCGTCTTGAACGATTTAGGATTGTCATCCGGGCGATTGAACTCCTTGAAGCGGCCTTCGATGCGCGTCAGCAGCGCAGCATCGTCGACTTTCAGGCGAATGACCGAATCAATCCTGCGGCCAGCCGCCTTAAGCATATGGTCGAGCGCTTCGGCCTGGGCCAGGGTTCGGGGAAAGCCATCGAAGATCGCCCCGCCCGTACCGTCGAGATCCGCGAGACGGTCCTTGATAAGGCCCACCACCACATCGTCAGGCACCAGTTCGCCGCGCTTCATGATTCCCTCGACCCGCAGTCCGAGGTCAGAGCGGCTGGCGATGGAAGCGCGAAGCATGTCGCCTGTGGAGAGCTGAACCATGCCCCGGTTCTCCACGAGCCGCTTGGCCTGAGTCCCCTTCCCCGCCCCTGGCGGTCCGAAAAGGATTAGGTTCATGTCGCCCCTTCCCTAACAACTTTAAGTCCCGCGCTTTTACGCGCGCGGGCTTCCCTGCGTCCGCCGCTCCACCCCTTTAAGCAGGATTCCGGCGATTCATTGAAAAATGTGGTGAATATCTACCGACGCCCGCCACGCAGTTTCGATTTTTTGATCAGCCCCTCGTACTGGTGGGCCAGAAGCTGAGACTGAATCTGCGCCACCGTATCCATGGTCACCGAGACCACGATGAGGATTGAGGTGCCGCCAAGCGCGTATGAGCCGCTGGATCCGGCCAGCAACTCCGGAACCAGGCAGACAATGGCGATATAGACGGCGCCGATCAGGGTCAGCCGGGTGAGCACGTAGTCAATATATTCCGCGGTGCGACGGCCCGGCCGGATGCCCGGGAGATTGCCGCCGTACTTGCGCAGGTTTTCCGCCGTATCGTCGGGGTTGAACACCACCGACGTGTAGAAAAAACAGAAGAAGATGATCAGGACGCCATAGAGCACCATGAAGAGCGGCTTGCCGCGGGTCAGCTGGCCCACCACCGTGGGTAGCCACTGCGCCCAATCCGGCAATTTGGCTGTCGTCAGAAAGCCCATGGCCGTCGCCGGCAGCAGCAGTATCGAGGACGCAAAGATGGGCGGAATGACGCCCGCCACATTGATCTTCAAGGGCAGAAACGAGTTTTCGCCCCCCGTCATCTTATTGCCCACCTGGCGCTTGGGATAAACGATGAGCAGCCGCCTCTGCGCCCGCTCCATGAAGACGATGAACAGAACCACGGCGACGGCCAGGATAATGAAGCCGAAGATCATCGCCGTCTTGGAGGGATCGAGCCTCGCCTCCTGCAGGAGATCCCATAGGCCCACGGGCAGACGCGCGACGATGCCGGCGAAGATGATCAGGGAAATGCCGTTGCCGACGCCCCGACTGGTCATCTGTTCGCCCAGCCACATCAGGAAGATCGTCCCGCCGGTAAGGGTGATCATGGTGGAGACGATGAAGAAAATCCCCGGATTATCGACGATGCCGTGCGCGTTCGAGAGGCCCACGGCGATGCCGAAGGACTGGAAGAGCGCCAGGATGACCGTGAGGTAACGGGTATATTGGTTGAGCTGTTTGCGGCCGGCTTCCCCGCCTTCTTTGCGAAGCTTCTCCCACGGCGGATAGGCCGAGCCGAGGAGCTGAACGATGATTGAGGCGGAGATGTAGGGCATCACATTCAGCGAGAATATCGCCATGCGCTGCACGGCGCCGCCGGAGAACATGTTGAACATGCCCAGGATGCCCTTGGACTGACCTTCAAAGGCCTGGGCGAAGGCGGCGATATTGATGCCGGGGATCGGGATATAGGTGCCCAGGCGATAGATCAGCATGGCCACCAGGGTGAACCAGATGCGCTTGTGCAGCTCAGTCGCCTTCTGGAAGGCGCCGAAATTCATATTGGCGGCGAGCTGCTCAGCGGCCGAAGCCATACTTTATCCTACACTCTTGGCGGACATGGTCCCTGAAGGTCCTGACATAGGAGGCTTGTGACGTGGACGCGAGAGGCCGTTTAGGCTTCCGCTGCGGTCGCGACCGGCGCCGGACGGGTCACGGTGAGCTTGCCGCCAGCCTTTTCCACGGCCTCCACCGCCGAGGCGGAGGCAGCATATACGGTGATCTCGATCTTGGAGGTCAGCTCACCCTTGGCGAGAAGCTTAATGCCATCCTTGGCCCGGCGCAGAACGCCAGCGGCCACGAGAACGGCGGCGTCGATGGGCTTCTTGGGATCGAGCTTGCCCGCGGCGATAGCTTGTTCCAGGCGCCAGAAATTCACCTCTGCGAAGTCCAGGGCGCGGGGATTGTTAAAGCCGCGCTTTGGCATCCTCATGTGAAGCGGCATCTGGCCGCCTTCGAAGCCGGCGATGGCGACGCCGCTGCGGGCCTTCTGGCCCTTTACACCGCGGCCCGCGGTCTTGCCCTTGCCCGAGCCCGGGCCACGGCCGACGCGCATGCGCTTCTTGACGGACCCTTCGCGGGGAGAAAGTTCGTTCAGCTTGGTCATGTGCCTGCTCCTTGGAGAATGCGCCGGGCTGGGCCCGACTCGGCTTTGATGTGCGTGCTTCGAGACGCCGGCTTCGCCGGCTCCTCAGCATGACGACTAGAGTAAGACGCTACTGACCTACGTCATCCTGAGGAGCGCTCGAAGAGCGCGTCTCGAAGGACGCAGGGACGCGCTGCCCTACTCGGTCACCACCTCCACCAGGTGGGCGACCTTGGCGATCATGCCGCGGACGGACGGGGTGTCCTCCAGCGTGCGGATGCGGCCGGGGCGGTTGAGGCCCAGGCCGATCAGGGTGGCGCGCTGGTCGCTCTTGCGGCGGATCGGGCTGCCGGTCTGGCGCACGGTGACCTTGGCGGCGTCCTTGGCCATGACTTCTAGGCCTCCGCCGTATCGGCGCCGGCGCCATCGGCGCGGCGGCCGATGATGTCGCCGACCTTCTTGCCGCGCTTGTTGGCGATCTGACGGGGCGAACTCTGGGCCTTCAGGGCGTCGAAGGTCGCGCGCACCATGTTGTAGGGGTTGGACGAGCCCAGCCGCTTGCCGACCACGTCCTGCACGCCCAGGGCTTCGAGCACCGCCCGCATCGGGCCGCCGGCGATGATGCCGGTGCCGGGAGGGGCCGCGCGCATGACGATCTTGCCCGCGCCCCAGCGGCCGGCGCCGTCGTGGTGCAGGGTGCGGCTCTCGCGCAGGGGCACGCGGATCAT
>PLFA01000063.1:0-1099 GCA_003136615.1 Caulobacteraceae bacterium
TATCGGGTGCCTCTGACGGGCGATCAATGGCTGACCACCCTCTCGGCGCTCGCCAATCCGCACCGCTTGCGGATTCTCGGGGTGCTGACCGCCCATGGACGTAACTTCGTCAGCCAGCTGGCCCGCGACGTCGGTCTCAGCCGCCCCCTGCTCAATCTGCACCTTCGCAAGTTGGAGGAGGCGGGCCTCGTGGTCAGCGCGCTCGAACTCTCCGCCGACGGCAAGGCGCGCAACTTCTTCGAGGTCGCGCCCTTCGCCCTTTCACTGACGCCAGAGGTCATCGCGGCGGCATTGAATTCCCTCACCATTGTTCCATCCAGACCTGAAACCTGAAGGAGACCCTTATGGACACGCAGCGCTTCATTGTGGCCCTTATCGTCGTCGGCGCGCCTTGCGTCACGGTTCTGGCGGTTTTCGCCATGAGATATGTCGCCAAGGTGCACGAGGCCCGGGCGCGACTTGCCAATGACGGCGCCTATCGCGACCTGGCGGAAAAGGCCGTGACCCTCGAATCCCAGGCGACGAGCCTCATGTCCGCCGTTCAGGCCGAGCTGGCCGCCATCGCCGCCCGACTGACGGCGGTAGAGAAAATTCTGAAAGAGGTTGAATAGGCCAAGCTTGAATCACGGCTTAAGCCAAAGCTTGTTTAGCTGGCGCTTGTGTCGCGCCATAAACTCAATGCAAGCTAAACCATACTTAAATTATGATCGGAACCGCTTCAGAAATCGCTCGTTTGTTCGGGGACAATTGAAGGTGTCCCATGAAAAAGCTTCCCCTGATCGTTCTTTCCCTCTCCGTCGCCATGGCGACCGCCGGTCTGGCTGTCGCTCAGGGCGGGCCCCAATCGAATCCGGGCTCCGCGTCGCCGAACGTCGCGCTCAAATCGCCCGACCAGATCGGCCCCGGCCCCCTCGCCCAGGGCCAAAATTCCTTCACACGCGATGAAGCCCGCTCGCGGATCGAGCAGGCCGGCTATACGCGGGTCGCGGGCCTGATCCAGGACGCCCAAGGCCTTTGGCACGCCCGCGCCATGCGCGATGGCCGGCCCGTGAATGTCGCCCTCGACTACAAGGGCGACGTCGCCCCGCAATAGCGGTCG
>PLFA01000063.1:1114-4701 GCA_003136615.1 Caulobacteraceae bacterium
TCAGTCTGATCTCCCACAAGTCCGATGATGAGCACGCCCATATCCAGACGCGTGAGCCGAAGGACCAGACCGCTGGCGAGGCGGCGGGGTCGGATGCAAGCTTCGGCGCGGCCGCGGGCGGCGTGCTGGGTGCGGCGGGCGGCGTCCTCGTCGGGCTAGGCGTCCTCGCCATACCGGGCGTGGGTCCTGTCGTGGCCGCCGGCTGGCTCGCCACGGCCGCGGTTGGCGCGGTGGTGGGGGGCGCTGTCGTCGGAGCCGCTGGCGGCCTTGTGGGGGCCCTGACCAATTCGGGCGTCAGCGAAGAGGAAGCCCATGTCTATGCCGAGAGCGTCAGACGCGGCGGCTCCCTGGTCAGCGCCAAGGTCGCCGATGACAAGCTCATCGCCGTCGAGACAGCGTTGGCAAACCTGCCGATCGTCGATCTGGCCGCGCGACGCCGCTCCTATCAAGAGGCGGGATATGAAGGTTTCGAGGCCCGGACCGAACCCTATGCGCCCGGAGCCTCCGAACCCTATGCCGAGACCGAGACGCTCCGCGACCGCGAGCTTGAAAGCCGGGTTTGACTCCGACTTCAGAGTCGGGCGCGGCGGAGGAGGGCGACACCCACGCGCGGGCTCACATCGACCAGTCTGTTCAGCCGATAGCGCGTCTCCACGCGGACCATCAGAAACGCGCCACGCGACTGCAGCAACTGGTGGACCGGATGACGGCGATCGTGGGGCAGCCCGCCTTCATCGGCGTCGTGACCGCGGTGGTCCTCATCTGGATCGCCAGCGATCTCATCCTGGTGAAATTCGCGGGGCGCCGGCTGGACTCCAACGGCTTTCCGCTTCTCCAGGGTCTAGGCCAGCTTCTGGCGATCTACATCACCGCTCTTATTCTGATGAGCCAGCGCCGCCGCGATGAACTCTCCGAACTGCGCGACCAGCTCAGCCTCGAAATGGCGGTCATGATCGAGCAGAAGGTCGCCAAGCTGATCGCGCTGACAGAGGAGATGCGGCGCGATAATCCTCAGATCGCCGATCGCGTGGATCCTCAGGCCTCCGCCATGTCGCTCCCCGCCGATCCGGAAGCGGTGCTGGCCGCCTTCAAGGAGGCTCATGAGGGATTGATGGCGGAGCCGGCGGGCCTGGGTGAGGGCGACAGCATCGGGGCCGGCGCGACCACCGACTAAGCGCTGGCTTGCGAGCCGGTTAGGCCGCCAGCCAGGTCGGCCCGAACACCGGCCAGCCGTCCCCGTCCGTCCTGGGCGGAGGCGAGCCCGGGCGTCGGCGCCGGCGTGAGCGCGTGTTCGCCGCGACGCGGAGGCCCTTCAATCCGGTCGCGACCTGTGTGATGGCGCCCTCGCAAAGGCGGCGCACGGCGTTCGCGGCGAAAGCCCATGATCCGCGCAATCGTGCCGCCGCGCCAATCAGCATGACCAGGGCGACGGTGTCGGCCCAGGTCGCCACATCGAAGGTCGCCAGCCAGGCCAGGCCCTCGGGCGCGGCCTGACCCGCCATCATCAGACCATCCGTCCTGGCCAGGGCGAACAGCGCCGCGACGATCAAGGCGACGAAGAGGAACACAACGATCCGGCCGAAAGTGACCTGCGCGGCGAGGCGGGCCGGGGGGTCGATCAAGAGATGTTTGACGAGCTTGCCCCCCGGCGTGTCGGGGAACCGCAAGGCGGTGGATACCAACGCGCAGAACAACAGGATCAGCATCACTTGTCCCCGGCTCGCGAGAGAGATGGAGCCCTTCGCGCGTGCCGCAAGATTGCCGAGACCAAAAAATGGTATCTCGCCCCCCACGAATTTTCGGAGGCCGATATGCTTGTGGGTGGGTGCGCGTGTGGCGCGGTGAGATATGAGGTCGCGGGAGAGATCAGTCCGATCATCCATTGTCATTGCCAGACGTGCCGCAAAACTCATGCGAGCGCCTTTTCGAGCCTGGCGGCCGTGCCGCGCTCACGGTTCAAATGGACGGCCGGTGAAGACTTGCTGAGCGCCTTCGAGTCATCGCCAGGCAAGTTCAGACGCTTCTGTTCCCGCTGTGGCTCCCACCTCTTCGCTGAGCGGGAGGCTCAAGATTTGGTCATGCTGCGCCTGGGCTGTCTCGATACGCCGATCCCGCCACGCAGCGTCGGTCACATCTGGCGGTCGGATGGCGCGAGCTGGTTCGATCCGTCGGCCGTCCTGCCTGAATTTTCTGGGGCCTATCCAGCTGGCCCCACGCCGAAACAAGCTTAGCGATAACTCTGCAGCGGCCGCACCTCCAGGCCGCCGGCCGCCTGGGCGGCGATGGCCTGGGCGGCGGCCAGGGCGCCGGCGGCGGTGGTGTAATAGGGGATTTTCAGCATCAGGGCGGCGCGGCGCAGGCTGAAACTGTCCAGCATGCTCTGGCGCCCTTCGGTGGTGTTGAAGACGAGCTGCACGTCGCCATTTTGCATGGCGTCGACGATGTGGGGGCGGCCTTCCAGGACTTTCCGCACGTTCTCCGCCGCGACGCCGTTCTCGGCCAGAAAGCGGTGTGTGCCGCCCGTGGCGAGGATCTTGAAGCCCATGTCCGCCAGCAGGCGCGTGGGCGCCAGGATCCAGGGTTTGTCGGCGTCCTTGACCGAGACGAAGACGCCCCCGGCCCGGGGCAGGCGCGTGCCGCCGGCCAATTGGCTCTTCAGGAAGGCCCGGGCGAAGGCGGGGGCGAGGCTCTCGCCCTCCCGGCGCCAGTCCAGGCCCATGACCTCGCCNNCCGCCTCCTTCACCGCCACATGGTCATAGGGAAGGGTCTTGAGGTTGAAGCTGGCCAGGGTCTCGCCGGCCATGATCCGCGCGGCGATCGCCGCCAGGGGCTTGCCGATGGTCTTGGCGACAAAGGGGACGGTGCGGCTGGCCCGGGGATTGACCTCCAGGACGAAGATCCGCGGCGCGTCCGAAAGGGGCGCCTCGATGGCGAACTGCACGTTCATCAGGCCCCGCACGCCAAGCGCCAGGGCCATGGCCTTGGTCTGAACTTCCAATTCGGCGATGGTTTCGGGGCGCAGGGAGAAGGGCGGCATGGAGCAGGCGCTGTCNNGCCTCCTCGATATGCTCCATCACCCCGGCGATGAAGACATCCGTCCCATCGCACAGGGCGTCCACATCCACTTCCGTCGCCCGCGACAGATACTCGTCGAGAAGCATGGGATGCTCGGCGAAGGCGTCCCCGGCCTTGGCCATATAGGCGCGCATCTGGGCCTCATCGCGCACGATCTCCATGCCCCGCCCGCCCAGCACATAGGAGGGGCGAACGACCAGCGGGTAGCCAAGCGTGGCGGCCTTGGCGATGGCCTCTTCGGTTTCGCGGGCCGTGTCATTGCGGGGCTGTTTGATCCCCAGGCGGTTCAAGAGATCGGAAAAGCGCTCGCGATCCTCGGCCAGGTCGATGGCGTCGGGGGTCGTCCCCAGAATAGGCACGCCGGCCGCCTCCAGCGGGCGGGCGAGCTTGAGGGGAGTCTGGCCGCCGAACTGCACGATGCAGCCCAGGAGCTCGCCGCGGGAGGCCTCCACATGGATCACCTCCAGCACATCCTCGGTGGTGAGGGGTTCGAAATAGAGCCGGTCGGAGGT
>PLFA01000063.1:4715-5349 GCA_003136615.1 Caulobacteraceae bacterium
CCCTGGCCGATGCGGTTGGGCCCGCCGCCCAGGATGACGGCCTTGCGCGCCGCCGTCGGCGCGGACTCGCACTCAGACGCCTGGCCCAGGACCCCGCTTTCATAGGTCGAGTACATGTAGGGCGTGATGGCCGCGAACTCGGCGGCGCANNCTGTCGATGCGCTTGAAGACGGGCCTCAGGCCAAGGCCATGGCGAAAGGCCCGCACGGTCGTTTCGTCCTGCCCCGTCAGAAAGCCCAGCCGCGCATCGGAAAAGCCCAGCGCCTTCAGCCGGCGCAGGCCCGCCGCCTCGGCCGGCAGGCCATGGGCGCGAATAAGGGCCTCCTCCGCCACCAGGGCCTCGATCTGGCGCAGGAACCAGGGATCATAATAACAGACCGCGTGGATCTCCTCCACGGTCAGGCCGTGACGGAAGGCCTGGGCGATGACGCGCAGGCGGTCCGGAGTCGGNNTGCAGGCTCTCGGCGAAGGTGCGCCCCACCGCCATCACCTCGCCCACGCTCTTCATCTGGGTGGTGAGGTGCGGCTCGGCGCCCGGGAACTTCTCGAAGGCGAAGCGGGGGATCTTGGTCACCACATAGTCGATGGCCGGCTCGAAGCTGGCCGGGGTGGCGCCGGTGATGTCATTAGTGAG
>PLFA01000211.1 GCA_003136615.1 Caulobacteraceae bacterium
TTCATCTCGATCACCACCATGCGTCCGTCGGCGGGATTGACCGCGAACTGCACGTTTGATCCGCCGGTCTCCACGCCGATCTCGCGCAGCACGGCGATCGAGGCCGCGCGCATCCGCTGATATTCCTTGTCCGTCAGGGTCAGGGCCGGGGCGACGGTCATGCTGTCGCCGGTGTGGACCCCCATGGGATCGATGTTCTCGATGGCGCAGACGATGATGCAATTGTCCGCCCTGTCGCGGACCACCTCCATCTCATACTCCTTCCAGCCGAGAACGCTCTCCTCGATCAGCACCTCGGTGGTGGGCGAGAGGGAAAGGCCCCGCTCCACGATCTCCCGGAACTCCGCCATGTTATAGGCTATTCCACCCCCGGTCCCCGCCAGAGTGAAAGAGGGGCGGATGATCGAGGGCAGACCCACCAGGGTCTGGGCCTCCAGCGCCTCTTCAAGCGTATGGGCGACCCGCGAGAGGGGGCTTTCCAGGCCGATGGCGTCCATGGCCAGGCGGAATTTCTGGCGGTCTTCCGCCTTGTCGATGGCGGCGGCCTTGGCGCCGATCATCTCCACCCCGAACTTTTCCAGCACCCCGGCCTTTTCCAGCTCCAGGGCGGCGTTCAGGGCTGTCTGGCCCCCCATGGTGGGGAGCAGGGCGTCGGGCCTTTCGGCCTCGATGATGCGCGTCAGGGCTTCAAGGGTAATCGGCTCGATATAGGTCACGTCCGCCACTTCCGGGTCGGTCATGATCGTGGCGGGATTCGAGTTGACGAGGATGATCTTGTAGCCGTCGGCCCGTAGCGCCTTCACCGCCTGGACGCCGGAATAGTCGAACTCACAGGCCTGTCCGATGACGATCGGCCCCGCGCCGATGATCAGGATGCTTTTGAGATCGTCGCGTCTGGGCAAGGGCATGCGCGCGCACGGCGCGTGCGCGTCCTTCTAAAAGGGCGGGTGATTAAGGCTAAGCGGCGCGTTTAGCGGGGTGGGCGCACAAGCGCAATCATCGGTTTTGACCGGGCCAGGGCGTGGCCAGCTCCACCTTGGCGGAACGCGCGTCCCGGCCGGGCGTTAGAAGGGCCACCGGCCCCGCCTTCCCGGTCATCACCCCGGTCATTCTAAGGCGCCAAAACGCCCCGCGATGTGATCCGGCGAAGACCCCGGGGCCTTCAAAGACCGCCATCGCCACTTCCGGCGCGCTATTTTCTCAAAGGCCTACAACATGTCTCTCAATCGCTTCACCCTGATGGGCGCGGCCGCGGCGCTCGCCATTGGACTCGCCGGGTCCGCCTTCGCTCAGCCTGTCCTCGAAGATCCCATGGTCGGCGGCGTGGCCATGTACGCTACCAAGAACATCGTCGAAAACGCCTCGAATTCTCCGGACCTCACCACCCTCGTCGCGGCGGTGAAGGCGGGCGGTCTTGTGGCCACCCTCCAGGGTCCCGGCCCCTTCACCGTCTTCGCGCCGACGAATGAAGCCTTCGCCAAGCTGCCCCCCGGCACGGTGAACTCACTTCTGCAACCGGGCAATAATGCTCAGCTCATCAAGATCCTGAGCTACCACGTGATCGCCGGGCGCCTCACGGCCAATGACATCGTCAACCAGATCAACGCCGGCGGCGGCAGCGCCGTCCTGACCACCACGACGAACGAGCCCCTCACGGCCACGATCGTTAACGGCGCGCTCATCCTGACCGACGTTCATGGCGGCCAGAGCATGGTTACCATCCCCAACGTCTATCAGTCCAACGGCGTTGTTCACGTGGTGAACACGGTGCTTCTGCCCTAGTCTACCGAATTCCTCCTCCCCCGCTTCGGCGGGGGACACGGTTCCACGAAAAAGGGCCGGCGCTTGAGGCGCCGGCCCTTAATTGCGTTAAACGCTGTAACCAGGCTTAAGCTTGAAGCTTGCCCGCGGCCATCTTGCCGTTCTTGTTGTCGCGTTCCAGTTCGTAGGTGATCTTCTGGCCTTCATTGAGCGAGCCAAGGCCCGCGCGCTCGACCGCGGAGATGTGCACAAACACATCGGCTCCGCCGCCATCGGGCTGGATGAAACCAAAGCCCTTTTGGCTGTTGAACCATTTAACAGTGCCGGTAGCCATAATCGTAAGTCCAATCCTTAAGTAGAGCCGACGCACATCGCGACGGCCCGTTCACGAGATCAATTTCGGTGAGGATCGGAAGGCGGGTCCGGTAAAGCCTGTTATCGGGCTTTGGAAGAGCGGCCGAACCCAAACGAATTCGATACTCTTCTTTTTAGACCCCAAATCACCACGCCGCAAGGCGCAATCTTGTTATCGCCCCAAGCGGGATGATTTTTGACGGAGCCGTCAGGATCTCAAATCCTCACTTGAACTTAAGGTGAGAAGCCTCATCGCGTTTCGAGGAAACGTGTTCGGGTGAGGGGTTACAATTTGAGCTTGGCCTTCCGATATAAAGGGGCTTGGCGTTTCGAAACTTAAGGGAGAGCGCAACCATGAGCCTGATCGAGAAAATTCCGGACCTCACCGACGCGTCTCTGAAGAACCTGCTGGATAACGCCCGCCGGCTTGAGACCGCCGGCACCGTGAAGCAACGCGCCGACGCGGCGGAACTGCTTCCCGCCCTGGAGGCCGCCTTCGCCGCCCGCCGGGTCATCAAGCTGGAAGCCGCCGCCGAAAAGCGCGGCGCCACCCGCAAGGTCGCCGCCCCCAAGGCCCCCCGCAAAACCAAAGCCAAGGTCGCCGTCGAGGCCTGAGACTGGCGGATGGCGCCCTCGGGGCGCTTTTGGCCTTGTGGCTTTTAGGCGTCCTCGACGCCTAAATCGCGGAGCTTCTGTTCCTGGTTGGCAATCTCTGCGTGAAGCCGACGAAGCGCTGGCTGGGATATCTCCATGTCCCCTCTCTGCGCCTCTTCCAACTCGCGACGCATCCCGGAGAGGATGCCTCGCAGGTTCTCGATCTTCCTCGCGTCGTTCTCCATGGCGGGAATATGCCAAATCGCCGCGCCGGGCGCCATGGTTGTCGCGCGCCCAGTGGGCGAAAATCACCGCCCCGCGGTCTCCCGCATCATCTCCACGAACTGGGTGAAGACGCCCAAGGAATCCGTAGGGCCGGGCGAAGCCTCCGGGTGGTGCTGCACGGAAAAGACCGGCCGATCCTTCAGCTTCAATCCCGCATTGGTGCCGTCAAAAAGGGAGACGTGAGTCTCCTCCAGCCCGTCCGGCAGGCTCTCGCGCCGCACGGTGAAGCCGTGATTCATGGAGACAATCTCCACCTTGCCGGTGGCCAGGTCCTTCACCGGATGGTTGGCCCCGTGGTGGCCCTGGTCCATCTTGGTCGTCTCCCCGCCCAGGCTCAGCGCGAGGAGCTGGTGGCCGAGGCAAATGCCGAANNGCCGGGTCGCCCGGGCCATTGGCCAGCACCACGCCATCGGGCTTGCGCGCCAGGATATCCGCCGCCGGAGTCTGGGCGGGAACCACGCTCACCCGCGCCCCGGCCGAGGCCAGGGCCCGCAGAATGTTGCGCTTCACGCCGAAATCCAGGACCACGACGTGAAGAGCCTCGCCGCCGGTATGGCCATAGCCTTCGCCCCATTCCCAAAGGCCTTCCTGCCAGGCCGCGCTTTGCGTGGATGAGGCGGGGAGGGCGAGATCGGCCCCTCCGAGGCCCGCCCAGGCCCGCGCCTTTTCCACCAGAGCCGCGACGTCCAGCCGGCCGGCCGGATCATGGGCGATGACCCCGTGCGGCATGCCGTTTTCGCGAATCCGCCGGGTCAGGGCGCGGGTGTCGATGCCCGAAAGTCCGATCACGCCGCGCCGGGCGAGCCAGTCGCCCAGCTCATACTGCGACCGCCAATTGGACGCGGGCGTCGGCGCATCGCGGAANNTCATGGCGGTGTTGAAGCACACCTCGCCCACCGCCTCGCCCACATGGCCCACGCCCAGCCCCGCGAATACCGTGCCATCGGCCAGGGCCAGGACGCCGGTGGTTCCGGCCGGCAAGTCGAGCGGCATGGCGCGGCGGTCCTTATGCAAAGTGAGTCGGGGCGGCGGCGGTGTTAGGGGCGGGGGGCCGTCGCGTCAACGCGCAGAACGCCCCTCGTCGTCATCCCGCACGAAGCGTAGCGGAGATGCGGGACCCAGGAGACTGGACCGGGCCTCGGAGAGCGTGAACCGCCGCGCTGCATCCAGTGCCCTGGGCCCCGGATCGTCCCTGCGGGCCGTCCGGGGTGACGGTTAGGGAGGCCCTGATGGGTTGATTGCCCGCACTGGCCAAATCCCCACCCCGCCCCCAAATCAGCCTCGCACGGCCTTCCACCCGAGGAGCTCACATGACCGACGCCGCCGAATATGTCCCGCCCAAGGTTTGGACCTGGAACAAGGAGAGCGGCGGCCGCTTCGCCAATATCAACCGGCCCATCTCCGGTCCGACCCACGACAAGGATCTTCCCGTCGGCCGCCATCCGCTGCAGCTCTATTCCCTGGGAACGCCCAACGGNNATCAAGATCAATGAGGGCGACCAGTTCTCCAGCGGCTTCGTCGCCGCCAATCCCAATTCCAAGATCCCGGCCCTGGTGGATCGCAGCGGCCCCACGCCCATCCGGGTCTTCGAATCCGGCGCGATCCTGGTCCACCTGGCCGAAAAGTTCGGCGCCTTCCTTCCCACCGATCCGGCCGCCCGCGCCGAGTGCTTTTCCTGGCTCTTCTGGCAGATGGGCGCCGCGCCCTATCTGGGCGGCGGTTTCGGCCATTTCTACGCCTANNAAGATCGAATACGCCATCGACCGCTTCGCCATGGAGGTGAAACGCCAGCTTGATGTGCTCGACCGGCGCCTGGCCGAGAGCCCCTATCTGGCCGGCGATGACTACACCATCGCCGACATCGCCGTCTGGCCCTGGTACGGCGCCACGGTAAAGGGCCTCACCTATGGCGCCGGCGAGTTCCTGCAGGTGCAAGAGTACAAGAACCTCCTGCGCTGGACCGACCAGATCGCCGAGCGCCCGGCCGTGAAGCGCGGCCGCATGGTCAACCGTCCCTATGGCGATCCCGCCGAACAGCTCCTCGAACGCCACGACGCCAGCGACTTCGAGACGCGGACCCAGGACAAGCTCCTGGCGGCCAAGGAGACGGCGCCGGCCTGACCCTCAGGCGATGCCCAGGAACAGCGCCAGCGACCGGGTCACCGCCAGCATGGCGGCGCTGTCGAGTTGGCCAATGGGCGCCCCGATCTTGTCGCGCTTAACGGACATGGCCTTGTCGACCATGACCTGAGAGGTCTTGCGCAGACCATTCTCTGACGAGGGTTCGATCATCGGCCTGATGAGCGGGGCGTCCACCAGCGTCCCGGAAACCAGGAGCACGGTGAGCGTGCCGGTCTGGTCGAATTGATCGGACTGAATGATGAGGGCCGGGCGGGGTTTTCCGAAGTCGCCAGGTATGGAGATCGTGACCAGATCGCCGCGTTTCACGCCTCGCCCTCAGCCTCCAGATCCACAAGGGCGGCGTCCAGGAAGGTCTCCAGGTCGCGGTCGGCCATATCGGCCGCGGCCACGACGAGGGACTGCCGGCGGCATTCCTCGGCGAAGCCGGGTCGGCGGGTGTCGGGAACCCAGATTTGAATGGGCCGCAGCCCGGACGCACGAAGAGTATCGCGGCGCTTCTGGACGCGCTGGCTGACGGGTGCGGGCACGGAGCATCTCCTTTGACGGCCAGTTACATGTAACATAGCCCGCCAAACGGCGCCACGCGTTTCCAAACCTAACATTAACGCGAATTATGTTTCCTCCCGCTCCGCGAGCGTCCAAACCGGCGCGGCGTCTCGGAGCTTCGAATCCACTTGCTTTCCCTATTGGCCGCCGCCTCGATCCTGGGCTCCGGCCCCGACATCCCCAAGCTCCCGCCGATCCGGCGTGATCCCCAGGTCACCTATCTGGATCGCTCCGGGGCCGTGATCGGGGTGAGGGGCGGGCGGTTCGCGCCGCCGGTGGATATCGACCGCCTGCCCCCTTACGTCCCCGCCGCCTTCGTCGCCATCGAGGACCGGCGGTTCTATTCTCACGACGGTTTTGACCCCGTGGGCATGGCGCGCGCCCTGGTCAGCGATCTGGCCAGTGGTGGGGCCAAACAGGGCGCCTCCACCATCACCCAGCAGCTGGCCCGCAACCTCTTCCTCAATGACGCGCGCACCATGAGCCGCAAGGCCACCGAGATCGTCTATGCCGTGGAGCTTGAGCAGGCCTACAGCAAGAAGCAGATCCTGGGCCTCTATCTCAGCCGCGTCTATTTCGGCTCCGGCGCCTATGGGTTGGAGGCTGCGGCCCAGCGCTATTTCGACCGGCCGGCCAGCCGCCTGACCCTTCGCCAGGCGGCCATGCTCGCAGCCCTGATGAAGTCGCCCACCGAATATGATCCGGTGACCTTCCCGGAACGATCGGCCGAGCGCACGCGCCTCGTGCTCGACGCCATGGTAGAGACCGGCGCCATCACCTCAGGCCAGAGAAGCCGCGCCCTCAGCGAAACGCCCAAGGTCTGGAAAACCGCGCGTCAGGAAAGCGCGCAATATTTCGTCGACTATGCCGACGCCCAGGTTCACCGCATCTTCCCCAGCGTGACCCAGGACATTGTCGTGGAGACCACGCTCGACCTGCCCCTGGAGGCCGTGGCCGGCGATGAGGCCAAGGACGTGGCGGCGCGCTTCAAGAGCCGGGGCGTCGAGCAGGCCGCCCTGATTTCCCTGGATGAGGAGGGCGCCGTGCGGGTCCTGATCGGCGGGGTGGATTATCAGACCGGCCCCTATGACCGCGCCGTCGAGGCCCACCGCCAGCCCGGCTCGGCCTGGAAGCCCTTCGTCTATCTCGCCGCCCTGGAGGCCGGCCGCACCCCCGAGACCATGGTGGTGGATGAGCCGGTGACCATCCAGGGCTGGACACCCGCCAATTACGAGCCGGAGTTTCTGGGCCCCATCACGATGGAGACGGCCTTCGCCAAGTCCATCAACACCGTCGCCGCGACCCTCGCCGACCAGGTGGGCCGCGACGTGGTGGCCGCCGACGCCCGGCGCCTTGGCATCACCTCGCCCATCAACACCGACCCGGCCATGGCGCTTGGCACCACCGATGTCACGCCCCTGGAGATGGCTGAGGCCTATGACGCGCTCGGCAATGGCGGTCAGAAGGTGGAGGCCTATGGCGTCGAGCAGGTGCGCGTCGTGGGCGGCTCCGTCATCTACCGCCATCGCCCGGCGCCCCGGCCCCAGGTGGTGAACAACCCTCAACTCTCCGAGCTCGACGAGATGATGCGCCAGGTGGTCGCCACGGGCACCGGCACGGCCGCGGCGATCCCCGGCAAGGATGTGGCGGGCAAGACCGGCACCACCTCGGATTTCAAGGACGCCTGGTTCTGCGGCTTCACCGGCGGCGTCACCACCGTCGTCTGGATGGGCCGCGACGACGCCCGCCCCATGGCCCACATCGCCGGCGGCAGCGCCCCGGCCCAGCTCTGGCGCGCGTTCATGGTCACCGCCCTGCGACGCCTCCCCAACGGCCCGATCCCCAGCGGACCCCCGGCCGCGGTTCCCGAGGCTGAAACTGTCGCCGTGAGCGCTCCAGCCCCGGCGCCCGTCACGCCTCAAAAATAGCAGCGCCGTCCCGTCAGGGGCGCGCCGCGATTATCAACATCCACATGCGCCCCATTTACAATAATGCGAATGCTTGTATATATCTCCGGTGTCCAAACCGCCTAGGCCCCTAAGTTTCCTGGGCGACTCTCACGACGTTCTGACGACCTTCCCGGAAGAGGCGAGGCGTGGCGCTGGGTTCGCCCTCTACTTGGTGCAAATCGGCCGCGACCCTGACGACTGGAAGCCGATGGCGACGATCGGGCCCGGCGTTCGGGAAATTCGCATCAGGGATGAAGCTGGCGCGTTCCGCGTGATCTACATCGCCAAGTTTCTGGAGGCGGTTTACGTCCTTCACTGCTTTCAGAAGAAATCACAGCAAACGGCGGCGAAGGATATCGAACTCAGTCGGAAGCGACTGAAGGAACTTTTGGAGGAAAGGCGTCCATGACCGCGACCGGAAAGACGTTCGCCACGGCATGGGACGCCATCGCGGACTCGCCCGAGGAAGCCGCCGTCCTGAAGGCCAGGGCTGATCTCATGATCGCCCTAGCCGACCACATCAAGGCGCAAGGCTGGACCCAAGCCGAGGCTGCGAAGCGCTTGGGTGTGACCCAGCCGCGCATCTCCGATCTGGTGCGCGGCAAGTTCAACCTGTTTGGGCTGGATCACCTGGCGATGATGCT
>PLFA01000006.1 GCA_003136615.1 Caulobacteraceae bacterium
CGTCGCGGCCGTGACGCTGACCGAAGAGATCGTGGCCTATATCGTCGCCCTGGTGCGGGCGACCCGCGAGAGCGCCGATATCGAGACCGGCGCGTCCCCGCGCAGCGCCGCGATGCTGGCCTCGGCCGCCCGAGGCTGGGCGGCGCTGGACGGTCGCGCCTATGTCATACCGGACGATGTCAAGGCGCTGGCGCCCCCCGCTCTGCGCCACCGGGTCATCCTCTCGCCGACCGCCGAGATCGAAGGCCGATCGGCCGACGACGCGGTCGCCAGCGTGATCGCACGCATCGAACCGCCGCGGTGAACCGTTGATCTACCCGACCACCAGAGCCATCGGCCTGGCGGCGCTTGGCGCGCCGGTCGCGCTTTTCTGCGGCGTCTATATCTCTGGCGTCTGGCCGCTGGCCGCCGCCTGGGGCGCGGCGGTGACCTTTATGGTGGTGCTGGACGGTCTTCTGGCGGCGCCGCGCCGCCGCCTGGAGGCCGAGGTCACCGCGCCGGCGCTTTTGTCCACCACCGCGGGGAGCGGCGCCCTGACCGTTCGCTTGAAATTCGGCGCCCGCGGGCCGGAAAAGGCCCGGGTCGCCATCCAGACCAGCGCCAATCTTGGCGCCGCCAGGGACGCTCTCACCATCCCGGTCGTCGCCGCCCAGGGGATCGCCACTTTCGCCCTGAAGGCCAGACGTCGCGGCGAGGGGGTGATCGAGCGCCTGTGGACCCGATGGCCAGGGCCGCTCGGGTTGGCCTATAAACAACACGACGTCGCGGACGTCGCCCGCTTCCCCATCACCCCGGACATCGCCGGCGTACAGGCCGAGGCGGCGCGCATCTTCGCCCGGGATTCGGTTTTCGGCGTAAAGCTGCAGCGCGAACTCGGCGAGGGGACGCAGTACCAGACTCTGCGGGAGTTCCAGGGCGGGATGGATCCCCGCGCGGTGGACTGGAAACAGTCCGCCCGCCACCGCGTGCTCCTGGCCAAGGAATATCGCACCGAGCGCAACCATCCGGTCATCCTGGCCCTGGATACAGGACGGCTGATGTCAGAGCCGCTGGCCGGTTCGCCCAAGATCGACCGCGCTCTGAACGCGGCGCTCCTGCTCGGCTATGTAGGGTTGAAGGTGGGCGACCGGATCGGCCTCTTCGCCTTCGACGCCAGACCCCGCCTGTACAGCCACCCCGCGAGCGGCGCCAAGGCGTTCCCCGCCCTGCAGCGGATGGCGTCGAAGATCGACTATTCCAGCGAAGAGACCAACTTCACGCTTGGCCTCACCACCTTGGGCGGTGAGTTGGACCGGCGGGCCCTGATCGTCGTGTTCACGGATTTCGTCGATCCTATCGGGGCGGAGCTCATGCTTGAGAACGTCAGTCGCCTGGCGCGCAAGCACCTGATGCTGTTCGTCATGTTCCAGGACGATGAACTGGAGGGCCTGGCGCGGGCCGAGCCCTTGACGCCGGGCGATATCTCCCGCGCCGTCATCTCAGACACCCTTTTGAGGGACCGGCAGGTGGTGGTCACCCGGCTTCGAAGGATGGGAGTCGAGGTCATCGAGGCGAGCGTGGATCACGTCGGGCCGGCGCTCATCACGCGATACCTCGACCTGAAACGCAGTGATCGCCTATGAGGTCCGTCCGTGGCTGAGCTGGTGCTGAAAAGCCGTCGCTTTCGCGAGGAGCGGGAAGACGACTGGCGCCGCCTACAAAACCTGCTGGGCCGGGTGGAGCGAAACGGCGCGGCCAAGCTCAGCGATGACGACCTTCTGGCCATCCCCGTCCTTTATCGCGCCGCGCTTTCGTCCCTGTCGATCGCCCGTGCGACCTCGCTTGACCGCGCGCTCCTGGACTATCTGGAGAGCCTGTGCGCCCGCGCCTATTTCGTCGTCTATGGGGTCAGGTCGAGCTATCTGGAGCGCATCGCAGCGTTCTTCGCGACGGACTGGCCTCTGGCGGTGCGGCGGCTATGGCGCGAGACCCTCGCGGCATTCCTGATTCTCGCTCTCGGCGTGGTCATCGGCTACCTGCTGGTGTGGAATGATCCGGACTGGTTCTACAGTTTCGTGCCCAAGGCCCTGGCCGGCGGCCGAGACCCCATGGCGTCCGCCGAGACCCTGCGCGAGGTGCTTTATTCGACCCAGGGACGCGACATGCTCTCGTTCTTCGCCACCTTCCTCTTCACCCATAACTTTCAGGTGGCCCTGCTGAGCTTCTCGCTCGGCTTCGTCTTCGGCGCTCCCACGATCTTCCTGCAACTGACCAACGGCTGCATGGTCGGCGCCCTCTTCGCGCTCTATGCCCGACAGGGTTTGGCGCTGCCGCTGGGCGGCTGGCTGATGATCCACGGGGTGACCGAACTCTTCGCCGTCACCCTCGCGTCGGCGGCGGGGCTGCACCTCGGCTGGGCATTAGTGTTTCCGGGGGACGCGACGCGGGTGGACGCCATGGCCGCGGCGGGCAAACGCGCGGGGGCCGTGATGTTCGGCGTCATCGTCATGCTGTTCGTGGCCGGCGCGCTCGAAGGCGTCGCAAGACAGTTGGTGACCTTGGACATCGCCCGCTACGCCATCGCCGCCGCGAGCGGCTTCCTGTGGCTGATCTATTTTTACGGCGCCCGGCGTCGCGGGGCTCGGCCATGAGCGCGGCCGAACTGGAAGCGCCCGACCGCTGGACCCGTTCGCTGATCACGCCCGAAGGGGTGGACTTGAGACTGCAGATCGCCAGCGCGGGACAGCGGGCCAGCGCTTTTCTGATCGACGCCGCCATCATGATCGGGGTGATGATCGGCCTGACCTTGCTCTGTCTGTTGGCCACTCTGGGCAATCACAGCAAGCCCGCCTTGAGCGCCATCGGCATCGTCTGGCTCCTGGGTTTCTTCCTCCTGAGGAACGCCTATTTCATTTCTTTCGAACTCGGTCCGCGGGGCGCCACGCCGGGCAAGCGGAGCGCGGGGCTCCGGGTCGCTGCCAGCAACGGCGAGGCCTTGACCGCCAATGCTATCTTCGCCCGCAACGCCATGCGCGAGATCGAGGTATTCCTGCCGCTTTCGTTCCTCGCCGCCTCCAGCGCCACGGGCGACCCTGTACAGGGCTGGGAGGCCGTTCTGGGCCTGACCTGGACGGGAATTCTGCTTTTCTTTCCGCTCTTCAATCGCGACCGCTTGCGCGTGGGGGATTTCGTGGCCGGCACCTGGGTGGTCAAGGCGCCCCGCCGGGCCCTGGACGTCGATCTGGCGCGGGACGGCCGAAGCCCCGGTCCCTTCGTCTTCACGCCCGATCAGGCAGCCGCCTATGGAGTGAAGGAGTTGCAGGTTCTGGAAGACGTTTTGCGGCGCGGCGACAAGCGCACCCTGGCCGCGGTCGCCGATCGGATCCGAGGCAAGATCGGCTGGCGTTCGGGTCCAGGCGAAACCGACACCGCCTTCCTCGCCGCCTATTACGCCGCCCTGCGCGGTCGGCTGGAGCACCGCCTGCTCTTCGGCCACCGTCGCCGGGACAAGTTCGACAAGGCGTAAGGCGCGCGGTCGCGAGAGCCACGCCTCAAGGTCAAGCCTCCACCTTCGCCCTCACGCCAAGGGTGAAGTCGTCCGGGTTCGGCGCCACGGTCGCGTTCCAGTAGTCGACGAGAGGGAATGGCCAGTTCTGTGTCACCCGGCCGGCGGCATTCTTGTACCAGCTGTTCACCTGGGGCGAGCCCCAGGCCATGCGCGCATTGGCGGCGTCGACCCGGACGTTGAAAGCATCGTGCACCTCGCGCTTGACCTCCAGCGTCGCGGCGCCTGCCTTGGCCATCAGTTCGAGACATCCGACCACATAGCGCACCGAACACTCGGAGAAGAAGATGATCGAGCCGTTGACCACGATGTTGGTGTTCGGACCGTAGAGGATGAAGAGATTGGGAAAGCCGGGTGCGGTCATGCCCAGATAAGCCCGGGGATCGCCATTCCAGGTATCGTGCAGTTCGGCCCCGCCGCGGCCGACGATGCGCATGGGCCAGAGGAAACGACTGGCCTGAAAGCCGGTGCCGTAGATGATCGCATCGGCGCCGTGCTCAACGCCATCCGTGGTGACGACTCCCCTGGGCGTGACCCGCTCGATCGGGGTGGTGATCAGGTCGACATTGTCGCGCTGAAGCGCCGCCATCCACACGCCGTTGTCCACCAGGCCGCGCTTACCACCCAGGGGATATTCAGGGATAACCTTCTCGAGGAGGTCGGGCCGGTTCGGCGCCTGGACGCGGATGGCCTCCACCAACATGGCGCGCATCATCGCATTGGCTTCGCCCACCGCCTGGGGCCCGCCCTGCCAATCCTCGTCCGCCTTCACGGCCTCGTAGAACCCGTCGGTCAGCATCCAGAACAGCCAGAAGCGGTACCATTTGCCGTAGAACGGCACGTGCTCAAGCAGCCACTTTTTCCCGGGCGGCACCTCGTCGTGGTAGGTGGGACCGGGCAGAGGCCAGGGCGGTGTGCGCTGGAAGACCTCGAGATGAGCGACCTTGGGGGCGATTTCCGGCACGAACTGATAGGCGCTGGCTCCGGTGCCGATCACCGCCACGCGCTTACCGGTCAGATCGACATCCGCGGCCCACTGGGCCGAGTGGAAACTGGGCCCGGCGAAGCTGTCGCGGCCTCTGATGTCGGGCAGCCGCGGCCGGTTGAGCTGGCCGACGGCG
>PLFA01000042.1:0-4360 GCA_003136615.1 Caulobacteraceae bacterium
CTCGGTCCCGGGTTCGCTCCGCGCCCCGGGATGACGGGAATTTATGAGAACTCACCCATCCAGCTTCTGCGTCAGCGCGTCCAAGTGGCTGATCAGACCCGACGCGCCGCCCATGTTCAGGGGCTGGGCGAAATCTGCCCGGCGGGTGGTGAGTTGGCTGATACCGTTGAAATAGATGTCGATGATCTTCCAGCCCGACGGCGTCTCATGCAGGCGGTAGATCAAGGTCACCGGCGCGCCGTGGGGCGAGACGAGCTGGACCGGAACGATCTTGTCCGGGCCCCGGGTCTGTACGGCCTGGACTACGAACTTCTGACCGCCATAGCTGTCGAAATTGCTGGCGTAGCTCGCCACGGTAAAGCGGGTGAAGGCGCCGACGAGGGCGCTGTGCTGGGCCTCGCTCATGCTGGCCCAGGCGGGGCCGACGGCGAAGCGGGTCATGGTGGGGAGGTCGAAGCCGCTCTCCACCGCCGGCGCCAGGGTGCGACCCCGGCCCCGGGGACCGGCCGCGGCGCCAGCCTTCATAGCGCTGATCAGAGCATCATCGAACGCCTCCACCCGTGCGGCGGCGGGATCAGCGGGGGCCGCCCAGGCCGGCGCTGTCCCGAGAGGCGTAAGGGCGATGAGGGCGCCGACAACAAGCCCGGCAAGCCTTCTGGTCATGGTTCTCTCCTTCGCCCCACGCAAATGCCCGCGGCCCAAAATCGTTGCCGCCCGCGCCCACATAGCCGATCATGCGGCATGATCGAACAGCAGCTTGATATCCCCACGCGCGACGGGGCGACCACCACCTTTATCTGCCATCCCGAGCGGGGCGGGCCGCACCCGGTGATCCTCTTCTATATGGACGCGCCAGCCATCCGCGAGGAGCTGCGCGATATGTGCCGGCGCCTGGCCAGCGCGGGCTATTACGTGGTCCTGCCCAATCTCTATTACCGCTCCGGCGTGATGGAGCTGGGCTCATTCACCGGCCCGAATGACGGCGCCACCCGCGCCCGGATGATGGAGCTGATGGCCTCCCTCACCATCCCCCTGATCATGTCCGACACCGAAGCCCTCCTCGCCTTCATCGATAGCCAGCCGGCCGCGCGAGCCGGCTCGGTGGGCGCGGTGGGCTATTGCATGAGCGGCCAATATGCCGTGAACGCCGCCACGCATTTCCCCGGCCGCGTGACCGCGGCGGCCTCGATCTATGGCGTGCGCCTCGTCACCGATCAGCCCGATAGCCCCCACTTGGCGCCGGCCAAGACCAAGGCCGAGCTCTATTTCGCCTGCGCCGAGACCGATCACTGGGCGCCGCCCGAGATGGTGGAGGCCCTGAGCCTCGCCGTGGCCGATTGTGCGCCCCAGGTGGAGGTGGAGCTCTATCCTGGCGTGGAGCACGGTTTCGCGTTCCCCGGACGCGGAGCCTATGATCGCCACGCCGCCGAACGCCACTGGGAGCGCCTCTTCGCGTTGTTCGGCCGACGGCTGTAGGATCCTCACCCCACCAGATTGCTCTCCACCAGATCGACCACATCGCCCGCACGCCCCGCCAGGATCGCCTTGGCCGAATACAGCGCCGTTCCGAGAACCTGGGAGGCGGAGACCTCCGGCGGCATGACCAACTCCACGCGGTTGACCTTCACATCCAGAAGCGCCGGGCCGGGATGGGCCAGGAAGGCGATGACCGCGGCTTCCAGATCCTCGTTCCGCTCCACCCGCCAGGCCGCAAAGCCGATCACCTCGGCCAGCTTCGCGAAGTCGGGGTTTTCCAGGTCGGTATAGGCGTTGAGCAGGCCCTCGACCTTCATCTCCAGCTCCACGAACCCCAGGGAGCCATTGTCATAGACCACCACTTTGATGGGGATCTTCTCCTGCACCGCGGTCAGCAGGTCGCCCAGCAGCATGGCCAGGCCCCCATCGCCGCTTAGGGAAATCACCTGGCGATCCGGAAAGGCCTTCTTGAGTCCCAGGGCCTGGGGCATGGCGTTGGCCATGGTGCCATGGAGAAGGCTGACCAGGGTGCGGCGGTCGCCGGTCGCCCGGGTGTGACGCAGGCACCAGACCATGGGGCTGCCCCCGTCGGCGGTGAACATCGCGTCGTCATCGGCGTATCGGTCGATCAACCGGGTGAGCTGCTGGGGGTGGATCAGGCCGTTCTTGCCGGAGCGCTCTTGATGCGCCCGGTCCTTCAGCACCGCCTCATGATCGGCCAGCCGGGCGTCCAGAAAAGCGCGATCCTCCCGGGGCGCCAGCCGGGGCAGAAGCGCGTCCAGGGTTGCGGCAATATCGCCCACGACGCCGATATCCACAGGGTGTCGACGGCCCAAATGGGTGGGGTCCATGTCGATCTGAATGACCTTGGCCTTTTTCGGATAGAACTGCCGCCACGCGAAATCGCAGCCGAGCAGAACCAAGGTGTCACACTGCGTCACCGCGTGGTGGCCGGCCTTGGCGCCGAAAATGCCGGTCATGCCCACATTGAAGGGATTGTCCGCCTCCACGAAATCCTTGGCGCGGGAGGTGTGGGCCATGGGCGCCCCCAGCCTATCGCAGAGCCGCACGACATGGGCCCTGGCGCCTTGGCACCCCGCGCCGGCATAGACGGCAATGTCACCGCCGGCGTTCAGCAGGGCGGCGATGCGGTCCAGCTCCTCGTTGCTCGGGCGCACCACCGGCCTCGGGTTATGGACGCTATAGGTTGGCCCCTCCTCCACCTCGATCGCGCTGATATCGCCCGGCACCACCAGCACCGCGACGCCGCGTTTGGTCAGGGCCGCCTGGGCGGCCAGCGTCGCCAAGCGGCGGGCCTCGTGGGGATTAATCAGCTGCTCACAGAACACGCTGCAGCTTTGATAAATCGGCAGGAAGTCCACCTCCTGCGGGAAGTCGATGCCCAGCTCGTCGCTGTTCACCTGGCTGGCGATTAGGACCACCGGCGCGCGATTGCGGTGGCTCTCAAAGAGGCCATTGATGAAATGCAGGCTTCCCGGCCCGCAGCTCCCGGCGCAGGCGGTGAGGCCCCCGGACATATAGGCCTCGGCCCCGGCGGCGAAGGCCCCCGCCTCCTCATGGCGCATATGCACCCAGGCGATCTCGCTACGCCGGATGGCGTCTGTGACATGGTTCAGCGTGTCGCCCACCACGCCGTAACACCGCTTCACGCCCGCGGCGGCGAGGGTGTCGACGATGATATCCGCGACCTTGCGTTTGGCCATAAGCGTGTCTCCGATGGGGTGGCCTGGACGCGGACCGGCGTCCAGCGCCCACAGCCAAAGCTTCACGGGCGAAGGAGGTTCCCCATCCTCATCAATCCCGCACGACCTTCCCCAACCCCTTCATTACCGCGATTTAAGTGGCGCACCGGCCCCTTGGGCTGGCTATTGGGGGCTCATTATGTCCCAGCCCGCCACACCACATTCAGCTTCGAGCCCCCACGCCTGCCGTACGGTGGCATTCGGCTTCGCGCTCGCCCTGAGCCTTGGCGCCTTCGCGGCCTGGGGCGCGGCGGCGGCGGCGGCGGCGGACAATGGTCGCGTGGTGCCCCGCATGGTGTCCCTCGGCGGCTCCTGCGAGGGATGCGATCTTTCCACCCGCAAGCTCGCCGGAGCGCACTTCATTGGGAGCAATTTCCGGGGCGCCTCCCTGGTGGGGTCGGACCTCAAGGGCGCGACGTTCCTGGGGGCTAATTTCTCTGGCGCGGATCTCTCTCACGCCGATCTTCGCGGGGCTCATATGGCCGGGTCGCTCTTCTACCATGCCGACTTCTCCGGCGCGGGCCTGCAGGGCGTCGCGGGTGTGGGCATGGAAGCGGCGGGAGCCAATTTTCAAGGCGCGCGCATGGATGACGTTTCCATACCGGGCCTCGATATCCATGACGCGACCGCCCAGGGCGCCCACTTCGACCATTCCCGCCTGCTTGGCGCCGATCTGCACGACGGCCACTTCGAGGGCGCCTCGTTCCAGGGCGCCGACCTCACCGACGCGAACCTAAGCGGCGGCCATTTCGATCACGCGGACTTCACCAACGCGACCCTGATTGGGGCGTCCCTGACGGGTGCGGACCTCTCCACGGTCAAAGGCTTGACCCACGATCAATTGGCCCTCGCTTGCCACGATCATGGCCCGCATGCTCAGCAGGGCGCGTCCCACGGCTGCGGCCACCACGGCGACTGGTCGCCCCCTTCACCCCCTAGCCCGCCTTCGCCGCCCCGGGCGCCAAACGCAAACTAAGCTCCTTCAGCTGCGCGTCGCGCACGGCGGAGGGCGCGTTCATCATCAGATCCTGACCCTGCTGGTTCAACGGGAAGGCGATCACATCGCGGATCGCCGTCGCCCCGGCCAGGAGCATGACGATCCGGTCGATGCCGGGCGCCAG